>CALKWP010000148.1 GCA_938004075.1 uncultured Methanomassiliicoccales archaeon | reverse complement strand
ACCAACCGGCGTCGCGATAGTGTGAGCGCCAGTAGGCGGTCTGATGCGACTGGCGCGACCGAATCGCAGTTCATCAGCGTGATTCTATCGTACAGGTGGCTGAACTGCCCACTCTGCCGTACCCATTCCACGTGATTGCGCCCGAAGTGCACACAGCAAACCGCCAGGTTCCTGCAATACACGCAGACGGGATCTCTTCTTCATCATATTTCTCATCTCTCGATATATTCCGGCGCGGAAACCTCTTATAAGACCTGGACCAGTTTTCCAGAGAAAGGCCAACCTATGATTGCAGGTTTTCAAAGGGGGTCTCCATCAAGAGTACGTGCTTGATTCTCTCACAGATGCCGACGGCAGCGTTCTTGTTTGAAAGCCTCAAGAGCGGGATGAGACATGCATAATAGGTTATTATCTCTTCATAATCGAGATTTGATATAATGTAGATGGTAAGTTCTGCGCTGAGCTGCGCGAACTCATCTCCGAGAACATGATTGTATTCTTTGTCTCTTTCGGGATGCATACGATACAGTATTTCTTCTATTGTCCTATGCATGTCGTCCATTAGTGGCTCTCCTTCAGTGAACCTTCACATTTCTCGTGAGCCTCTGTGCGGCCCCTATAAGGGGCTCAAGAAGAAGCCCTGTCTCTTTGTCATGTCCGAGTCGTTTGCTGGACATTGATGCTATTCGCTGGCTCCCACAGATGTCGTCGCTTGGCGCGAACGGTGACTGCGATTTCGCAGGTCTCGCGTTCTCGGCCCAACTCCTGCGTGCACCTTCGCTCTCATGGAGCGTCACAATTCCTTCGCTCAAGGTATCCATCCTTTCCGTTGACCAACGACCCCATGGTGCCTGCCATGCTGGTAATCCTGCACCCATTATTCAAGACGGGCGGGAAGCCCACAACGGACGCAGAAGGATATTTCTGGAGAACAATGGAAAGCAATGGCGATGACCGCCGTGGCCGCAGATGCGGCAGTCGGGACCGACAAGGACACCCCCTGCCCCTGAACGGCTCATGACACACAGATACTGGGCTCAACGGCCGCTCCGGGCGTCGCTTTCCCTGCGGAACATAAGGTCTTGGAATCGTGACTGAACATTTGAAAGCGGCATAGGGAGCAGCAGAAGAGGGGGAGGGGGAAAAGCAAGGGGGTGGATGGTCGGCGGGGTCAGAGAGAGAGCCTCTCGGGGAGGCAGGCAATCCTCGGCAGATTAAGTGAATTCCTACTAAGATGTCGGGGTAATCGTTCGGGTTGGACTATGTCCGTCGGAACTCGACCTTCGCAAGCTGTTTCCCTGTAAGAACTTGCAGCATAAGCCGTCTTCCTCGCCTCAATCATGTCTCCGTTTTGTCTCCATCCGTTGCGCCCAGAGGCCGCGCCGGCGGACTGAGC
>CALKWP010000147.1 GCA_938004075.1 uncultured Methanomassiliicoccales archaeon | reverse complement strand
GAGAACGAAGCAGTGAGCGGGGGAAAAGTAACTTTTGACCCGTTGCCACATTTACGCGGCAGGTCTGCGCGGGAGCCGATGGTCTATGTTTGGCCTGTTAGCGAACGTCGCAGAGATGCGCGCGGACGATACGGAACTCTTCACGCAAAATTTGCAGTGGTGGACAGGTGCAGACTGCTCATCTCAAGCGCAAATTTGACCGAGGACGCGTTGGACCTGAACATTGAACTTGGTGTTTTGCTGACTGGAGGTACTGCACCCAACGAGGCGGCTACCAACATTGATGCACTCATTCGCCTCGAGATACTGCAACGACTGACGGACTCTCAAGAGGCTAGAGTCTAAAGGAGTTAGTCATAACGCACAGTCTGTATTGACTTTCATCGCGTTCGTTCGAGCAAGACAAATGAAGCAAGCTCATGGCCGCGGCTTACTGGGCGTTTGGTCACGAAACTATCGGGGCAGAATGCCCTCTATGCCCCCTAGAGGCGGTGATAGAGAAACCAGGCGTGGTATTCGAAACCTCCATCGCGGGTTTCATACAGCCTAGATGATGAAAATATATAGCTCATCTTGCCTGTTGATGACCTGTCGTTTGTGCCTTTATTCGGGTCATCCCGAGTCAGGATGAGGCCAATCAGCCATCCAAGAGTAGCGTCCGGGTATGTAAAGAGGGCGGATAACTACTCCCCCAGACCGCCACGGTCTCCATCTCCCAGTATTGGCCACCCTATATAGCTCATCTTTCTTGGCGCTGACCTCTCTACCTTCGGAATCTGGTCATCTGTGATGTGGATGAGGCCCAACAGACGTACCCTCAGGACACCCGGCGACGGACACTTCCCTTCAAAGGCGCTGAGGCTATCGAAAAGAAAATATATGATTCGTAGCCACTGCTACCAGAATCAGATATCCAGCTTCGAAAGCTATGGAACCTCGCACCGGCCCCATCCCCGCGCCTTCCGGTAGAGGCAGCCTCCACGCCTGGCGTTGCTGTGAAACAGTAGGAGCGGTAGCGAGAGCCAGTATTAAAAATATTAAGGAAGTCGAAACCCCCATTTGGCAAGGGATTCCAGCCATTTGCCGTGAGCCATTGCCGGTGCTTGTGAGAGCTATTCACGGCACCGACGTGAGCCATTCACGGCACAAAAAATGCCATTCAATTTGAACGACGCTTGCGAGCTGGGCAAAACACAACTTCGTCGTCGGTCAACCTACCCTCCAGCAGCAAGCCAGTCGAAACACAATCCTCCAGGGCTGCTTTGAGACTCCGGCGAAAAAATCGTCGCTCGGTGTTCACGCCACTCGACGAGTAGAGCCTTTCGAGTGAAATCGATTTCTTACCGTCGTGGGTTGTCAAATAGCCCGCTAACCACATGGCCAACTCTTTTTTGCTGCCGAGATTGACTAGTTTGTCGAGCTCCAAGGCACTCCAGCGCGCAACTCCAAACAGCTCGGCCCACTGCACGTCCACGCTGAGTTCGACCATTCGCCCGTGGTTCGTCTCGATGAGCTTATAGTCAAGAAGCCGCCCATCGAAGGAGGCCTCGTTTTCCTTGTGCTGAATAAGGATGGAGGCCATGTGCAGACGTCTAAGAGAATCAACCAAAGATGCGTAATTTGACCCCCCGTCATCCAGCCCCAGCATCTTAAGAAGTTGTCGGACAGAGATAGTTACAAGCTTACCCAAGTCGTCGCTTGCCATCCGTAACACTACAGCCATCAACAAGAAGTCTTTTTGCCAAAGTCGTTGACCAGAGAACTTGATTGAGAAACCACCCTCACAAGTGATTGGC
>CALKWP010000146.1 GCA_938004075.1 uncultured Methanomassiliicoccales archaeon | reverse complement strand
CCACCGAGATCTACACTCTTTCCCTACACGACGCTCTTCCGATCTGAATATTTTTCGGGGCAAACAACACAATTGCTATTGGATACGATACAAGAACATCAAGCCCCATGATACTAAATGCGGTCGTTTCCGGGCTTCTGTCATCCGGGTGCCATGCCATGAATTTGGGTATTGTCCCCACTCCGCTAATCCAATATGCTGTGAAACACAAGGGATATGCAGGAGGGCTGATGGTCACTGCATCGCACAACCCGCCCGAGTTCAACGGCTTAAAGTTCTTCGCAGCCGACGGGACCGAAATTTCAAGACCGGATGAAGAACGCATCGAGAAGATCCATGATTCCGGGGAAATGCCATCCTCGACCTGGAATACGGTTGGCAAGAGCAGTTCAGAATCACACATCCAGTCAGATTACAGGAAGGCTATCGGAGCGATTTTAACAAAAGCTGATAAAAACAGAACAGTTGTGATAGATTGCGCCAACGGGGCAGCAATCGGATATTCGCCAGACATAATCACAAGGTCAGGGTGCAAAGTGATCACACTCAACGGCCATCCCGACGGAAGGTTTCCGGGTCGGATGCCTGAGCCAGTGAAGGAAAATGTCAGTGGCTTGATGCATGCGGTATGCTCGCATGGCGCGGACATGGGTGTCGCTCATGACGGGGACGCAGATAGGGCCACATTTGTGGATGAGAAGGGAAATTATGTCACCGGGGATCAGAGCCTTGCTATCTTTGCATGGGATGCGCTGGAACGGCGAGGCTCCGGAAAGGTCGTGGTGCCGATAAACACGTCCAAAATGGTGGAGGACATTGTTGCAGCCAATGGTGGCGAGATTGTTTACACCTCTGTGGGCTCGCCGCTCATAGCAAGGCGCATGATGGAGAACGGAGCCATATTTGGGGGCGAGGGAAACGGCGGCGCGATATTCCCTGAGCATCTATACTGCAGGGATGGCATCATGGCGGCAGCGAGGATGCTGGATATCATCTCCCGGAAAGAGCCGTTATCGGGGCTTGTGGATCAGCTCCCGAGATACAGCACGAAGAGCAGCAAATTGAAGATTCAACCAGAGCTCAAAGGAAGGATTCTGGAGCAGGTCAGAGAGGATGCTGGTGACAGGTTCAATGATATAGACGGCATCAAGACAGATTTCGATGGGGGATGGACCCTGGTCAGAGCTTCCGGAACCGAGCCAATAATCAGGGTCACCGCGGAAACCGGGTCGGAGGAACTCACAGACAGGATACTGAGGGAAAAGGTCGAGCGTCTGAAGGAAATAATCAAGGACCTTTCGTAAACTACCAACCCCTAAAGGAACTGACGTTAAATGTCAGGGTTGGAAGTTAACCCAGGTAGCCTTACATCTGAACATCAAATCCAGTACGCTTTGATTAATTATGATGCAATATATACTATGTAAGGCAGCTTATCTTTTGCTTCTCTGAACGGCCATCCTGCTCATTTCTGAAACAATGTAACCCAGGGCTAAGCCAGTTACAATCCCTGCGAGGAGACCGGTGATGAACCTCACCGGGTTCGTGCTCTCGTAACCTATGTCAAGAAGCTGAATGCCGCCATCAATCGCCATGGGAACCAGGCCGAGTATTATCCATATAATGTTCAGTTCCAGATTCAGGAATATCAGTATCGCGACGCCAACTGCGAGACCAAGAAATATTGCAGTGCATCGGGAGCAGAACGGCATCTGATTGTCATTTAGGAAGAATGAGCGGGACGCTCTCTGATGGCAATTGGCATCCCCGGCATTGTAGAAGAAACGAGCAAATCCATTATCAATCTCGGATATTTCTGTCGCCATATCCCCCGAGCCTACGATGCCCTGGTCCCCGAAATCGATTGTCCCGGCAGGCGCAAGGAAAGGGCTGATGATGTTTCCCGCAAACCAGAACATTGTTATGCAGAACGCCACCATCGATGGCTTGTCCAGGCTGGCTCTGCGATTCGCTTTGAGCCAGGCTCGAACTCCCTCAACAGAAATGTCCATGAAACGGTATCCTTTCCCGAATATTAAAAGCCAATCCCGCACAAACCATTAAACCAAGCGAGGGATACAGAAGCCGGGGAAAAATATTGATAGAATGGTTAAGTTCAAAGATTGGCGTTCTTATCGTTATCGGAGTGGTAACGACATTCGTCCTTGGGGTATTCTCCTGGCAGCATTCCATGGCCGTTGACAGCGAAGGCCAGGGTGTGGCCGACAGCATATCCGCAATCCTTGACAGCGTGGGAACCCTGGAAGCCACAATCCGAGTGAATATCAGTTTCGGCAGGTTGCCGGGCCAGCTGCCGGAGAGCATCGGCGGCAGACCCTACAGTATCAACATTACCGGGGACAGCGTGATAATAACATCGGAAAGAGGCTCATGGATATCCAGGCCCACGATCCCAGCAATTCCGGGGAACCTGACAGGCAGGAATTATAACCTTACAGAATTCGAGGCACTGGAATATCAGAGATGCACGGGGGAACAGGCATCTTCAGGACATTTCATTGTTGAAAGAGCGATGCTGGACGTGAGCGGGGAGGCCCGGTACATGACGCTCGTATATTGGCCTTGATGAAAAATGATGTCCGCCTGAGCCTGCTCGAAAATGATTAACGGATTCCGTCCGTCTCGTACTTGCGGACGAGACGTCTCAGCATCTCCGCAAGTTTTTCTTTTTGATATCATTTTCTCCGCTGGCTCACCTGCGCAAAAAGAAAAATTTGGAAAGAGAAAAACTCCGGTGAGCCTGCTCGAAAATGATTAACGGATTCCGTCCGTCTCGTACTTGCGGACGAGACGTCTCAGCATCTCCGCTGAGAACGACTCTTCTTCAAAGGGCTGCTTTCTCATCCTGTGTGGCAGTGCCATTTCTGCCGCAAGAATAACATCGTCCGGGGTTGATTCGGTACGGCCCTCGAATGCCGCATTGGTCCTGGCCGTCCTCTCAATGATGATGTCGCCGCGGTGGCCGTCTATGTTGAAATCAATCCCGATCTTCGTGATTATGCCAAGCACCGAATCCGGTGTCTTGACCTGGTTCATCAGTTCCCGGGCATGTATTATATCGTCCCTCAGGGTTTTCAATTTCTCCCTGTGCTGGTCCCTGAAAACTATCGGGTCGAGGGAGAACTCCCTTGTGGCCATCATGATTTCCACGCGCTGGTCGACATTATCGATTCCGGTTACTTCTGCCTGAAGAGCCAACCGGTCCAGAAGCTGGGGGCGAAGCTCGCCTTCCTCCGGATTCATGCTTCCGATTATTATAAACTCGGATGGATAATTAAGACTGATTCCTTCCCTTTCTATGGTGACCATGCCCATTGCGGCCGCGTCCAGAAGTACGTCGACAACGTTATCCTCCAGCAGGTTTATCTCATCCACATAGAGAATGCCGCGATGAGCTTCCGCCAGAAGTCCGGGCTCGAAGGACCGCACGCCTTCGTTCAGTATCCTCTCGATGTCTATGCTGCCGACGAGGCGGTCCTCGGTGATGTTCAGGGGGAGGTTGACGATCTTTGTCGGGGCTTTGACAACCTTAATTTCGTTCTTCTCCAGAAGCGCCTTGCAGTCATTGCAGAACTTGTCCGGTTTCTTGGGGTCACAGTTGAACTTGCAGCCCTCAACGATTTCTATGGGCGGGAGAATATCGGCCATGGCCCTTACCGCGATGGACTTGCCGGTCCCCTTCTCGCCCCTTATCAGAACCCCGCCGACCTTGGGGTTGACAACATTGAGAATCAGCGCGCGCTTGAGAACCTCCTGGCCCACAATAGCGGTGAAGGGAAAATCAACTTTCTTGGTCTTCATCCTGGGAACTTCGGGTTGCTTGGCATCGGGAATGGTAATACCTCCTCAGCCCTCCAGTTCGGCCTCTCTGGATTTCACAAGCTTAAGTATGCTCTCCTCGCTGAACTCCTCGTCCTCGGATGGGCGGCGCCTCATCCTGTGGGGCAATGCCATGGCTGCGGCGGAAGCGACATCCTCGGCTGTGGTTTCCAGCCTGCCCTCGAAGGCAGCGTTGGCCCTGGCAGCTCTTTCGATTATGATATCTGCTCTGTGGCCGTCAACATCGAAATCAAGGCAAATCTGGGCTATGAGCTTGTAAATCCTCGGAGGCGTTGTGACATTGGGGATGAGGGCCTGTGCCTTGTCGATCTTTGCTCTCAGCTCGACCATCAGGCCTTCGTACTTCTCCCTGAAGGCAACTGGGTTGATGGAGAACGCCTCTCGCCTCTTGACTATCTGTATTCTCTGGTCGACATCCTTTATTCCGACGACATCGCACTGGAGCGCCAGCCTGTCCAGTATCTGCGGGCGCAGCTCGCCTTCCTCGGGGTTCATGCTTCCTACGATGATGAATCTTGACGGATGGCTTATGCTCATGCCCTCGCGTTCTATGGTGACCACGCCGGATGATGCGGCATCCAGCAATATGTCTACAATGTAATCGTCCAGCAGGTTTATCTCATCCACGTAGAGGATACCGCGGTGCGCTTCCGCAAGGATTCCTGGCTCGAAGGATTTCTCGCCGGCGGCGAGTATGCGCTCGATGTCAATGCTGCCGACCAGCCTGTCCTCTGTGATGTTAAGCGGCAAGTCCACCACCTGAACCGGGCGCTTGTACGTCTCCAGCTTTCCTACTTCATTTCTGGCCTTGCATTCGGAGCAGAATTTATCGGGCTCCTTGGGATCGCAGTTGAATTTGCAGCCAGTGACTTCGATATCTGGCAGGATTTCCGCAAGCCCTCTGACAGTGACGGATTTCCCCGTCCCCTTCTGGCCGCGGATGAGTACGCCACCCACTTCAGGGTAAATCGCATTGAGGGTGAGGGCCCGCTTCATCTTCTCCTGGCCGACCATTGCGGAGAACGGGAACAGAACGCGCTTCTGCTTGCCGCGGTCCAGCATCTTGGCAGCGGCCTCTTTTAATCTGAGGCGGTCTTCCTCCTCGAACCTCTGCCTCATCTGATTCTCCAATTCGGTCTTGAGGGACATCATCTCCTGCTCCTTCATGCGGAGCCTTTCCCTGGTCTCATCGAACAGGTTCTTCTGAATGTCAAGTTCGTTCCTGGACTTGATGAGCTCCTCCTCTTTCATGCGGAGCTTCTCCTCCTCCTCGACCATCATGTCCTCGGCCCGCTTCTCCAGCTCGGTCTGGATGAGGCTCTCCATCTCATCCTCCTTCATGCGGAGTTTCTCCTCCTCCTCCATCATCTGCTGGGTCTTGAAGTCCAATTCCGATTTTATGGATGATATCTCCTCTTCCTTGAGGCGCAGCTTCTCCTCTTCCTGCTGAATCTGCTCGTTGAGGCTCTCCAGCTTTGTCTTGATATCATCAATCTCATCGTCTTTCATCCGGAGCTTTTCCTCTTCCTCTTCAATCATCTTCTGGTACTCGTCCTCAAGGTTCTGCTGTATCTCCAGCTTCTCCTGCTCCTTCTCAAGGTAAACCTCAAGCTCGTCCCTCTTCTGGTTCTCCAGAACCACTGGATACCACATAATGCAGAGGGCGTCCAGGATGAGCATGAAAATGAGCATTATCAGAAGCGCGATGGTAAGCATGAGGTCCACCGGAACGAAGATGCTCCAGTGAGCCGCATCCCATCCTAGTGAAATAATCATTATGCTGGTTGGCAGAATGGATAGCCACAGATTGAATTTTCTATCCCATAGATGGAGTATCAAGTCAGACATGGTCAGTATTACGCCAAAAAGCAGAACAGGGATGCTTGTTATCTCGTCCAAAGTCGGAGAGAAGTTGAAATAGATAGCATTTGGAACATCTGCCTGGGTTGTGAAATTACCGATGGCAAAAATGAATTCCATGAGAACGAATATCGCAAGGAAAACGAAGAAGAACAGCGTTACCAAGCTCAGGGTGTAATAATTGAAAACGCCAGACCTCCGCTCCTTGGCCAACTCCTCGCGTATCAGTTCTTTCTTGGCCTCTCTCTCCTGCCGTTTCTCCTCCCTGTCCTCCGCCTCCTCAAGGACATAGCCGCCGATGGGGCCGAAGCCATTGCCCATGCGAATCTTGTCAAGGCGCTTGGCGAATTCCTCCTCGGTGATTTCGCCTTTCTTCAGCTGGCGCTCCAGCTCTCTCTGCTCCTTGTTAAGTTTCTTGAGCATGAGCTTCTTTTCCTTCTCGGATAATTTTCCGTTCTGGCCCAACTCGGCCTCCTCGACATTCTTGGCCTCAGCCTCCTCAAGGACATAGCCGCCGATGGGGCCGAAGCCATTGCCCATGCGTATCTCATCAAGACGCTTGGCGAATTCCTCTTCAGTGATATCGCCTTTCTTCAGGCGCTTCTCAAGGTCCTTCTGCTCCTTGAGAAGTTTCTTGAGCATGGACTTCTTCTCTTTTTCGGATAATTTTCCATTCTGGCCAAGCTCTGCAGATTTCACATCTGGCTCGGCGAGGGGTTCAACAGCATTCTCAGCTTCCTGGGCAGGCTCCGGGGATTCCTCCTCCTGAGATTTTTCCATCTTCTCCCGGTGCATGTTCAGGTCGGTGTAGCAATGCGGGCAGATGTCAGCAAGCTTGTCGATGCCCATGCCGCATACGTCGCATGGCACCAGGAACCCGGTTTCCGCCCCACAATTGCCGCATTCAGAGGAACCGACAGATACCGGCGCCTTGCATCCGGGGCAGAGGAACTCATTCTCCCCGATTGTGGGCACTTCTCGTTCGGCCTCTGCGGGCCGCTCCGATGGATCTGGTTGCTCCTCGACTTCAATGTCAACGCCGGCGCTGCCTCCCACTGCGCCAGTGTCCCAATCCTCGTCAGGTTCTTCCTGTGCAGAGCTTTCGATTGGTTCTTGAGTGCCTTCATCGAGCTCCCCCAATTCGAGCGGTTCCATGCTTTCATCAGGTTTTTCCACAACTGATGAATCAACAGGCCGGAGCTCCGCTCCACAGACCGAACATACAGTCTGCTCGTCATCGACCGTGACGCTCTGGCAAATCTCACATTGCCTGTCCATCTTCTACCTCTACTCCTCTCCAGGGGCCGAATGGCTGGCCTCCACTGCCCTGGCAAGCTTGTTGTTGCTGAACCTTCTGTAAACCATGAATATCGCGGCCACGCCCGCGATTACTGACGACAAGCCAATTGGAATTGCCACGTTATCGAAAACCGGTGCGGGGGTGTATTCAGCCGAGAACGGGCCGTTGTACTCGCAGGTGAGCTGCCCCCTGTCCATCGCCAGAATTCTTATGCTCTGGCCAGAAAATTTCTGAAATGCGAATGAAGCCCTGAGGCCAATCTCGACAATTGCATTGCCCGGGTTCCAGGGAGCCACAGGAATCGGTGTCCAGGTGGACTGGGTCCTGTCAAGATAGTTGCCCGCAGTTTGATTCCACAATATCGTGGCAACCGATGTTGAACTGAGGCTGGTGTACTGCATGTAACTGACGCTGCTTATCGGCCTATCCTGGTTATCCAGAACGGTCACGTTAATCGAAAACAGGTCGTTCCACCCGTTCAGATCCCTCACCTCAACATTCACAAATGTGAAATCATCGGTTTCGATTATGGAGATATCGAGGAAGGACGGCCCGTCATTATCGACACCGATACCACCCTGCTGTGCCAAGGTGTTGCCAGATAGTAAAATTGAAAATAGAAAAATCAAGGTGAAAGTAAGTACCAGACATGATTTGGAAGAGGATATCGAACTCATGGAGAACTCCCCCGTGTATTCGCGAATAACAAAACTCCACGCGCATATGTATTATGTTTGCAGGAAAGCATGATTACCTCCTCCTTTGCTTCTTTGCACGTTCCTTTTTCATCCTTATCCTGTCTTCGAGTTCCTTGCGCCTCTGTTCCTCGGTTTTCCTGTACACCTTGAAAAGGAATGCAGCGATGGCGATGAATACAACCACAAGAACGATGACAACGATGATGCTTGCAGAGATTGGCATTTCATCTTCGGTCTCCGCTGTGGCAGATACGACGATATTGCTGGTGAAACGGCCGGTGGTAGCAGGCGCGTCCGCAAGCCTCAAGTTGAAATTGGCATATGCAATCATCGAGGGCTGTTTCCAGGGCGGCTGCGAGGAGCATGTCAGGTTTACAGTGACATGCTGTTCGGTGCTGTCGGAAAGAGCCACAAGTATTTCCTCCGTGACTGCGGCGTTCTGGAAGTAGAAATGATTGAATGTCAGATTCATCATATCATGGTTCAGGTAGACGCTCTTGTTGCCTGTTATGTACATATCCAGAGACATTTTCTGCTTATAGGCTGTATAGTAAAATGCCTTGTACTGGACCGAGACGCCGTCCATCTGATAGACATCATAACCCGGTCTCGCAACGGTCACGACAACATCAAATGTGGTTCTCGGCGCGATTATAGTCGACACCGTGTTGGGTGTCATGAGGAGCTGAGGCTCGCCACTTACATATCCCTTCACTGTGAACTTCCTCGGGCTCCAGGCCTGTGCCTGGAAATCGATGAAATGCTGCCTCTGCTCCTGAGGCATGTATGTGCCTGTCGAGTTTGTGGCCCCGAAGGATGTGGATGTGCCGAAAGTATTGATGCTCTCAAAATTTATCTTAAGCGTCAGGGGAACATTTCCGATGTTCTTGGTAGACATGTATTCTGAAGCAGACGCATTATTTGTCTTCCAGGAGCTTATGTAACCGGTTCCATAGGGTATCACGTTGAAATAGAAGGTCGGGGCAGACATTGATATGCCAGCCACGGGAGCCTCAACGGTGATGAGACGATTGCCGGCCTCTGTCCCATCAACGTAGGTGACGAAACGCCACTGACCGGGAATTGCCTGAGAGTCCAAAGCCACATGGAAACAGTACACATTCCCGTATCTTGCGGATTCGTTCTTGATGTAATAATCATAAAGGTCGTCAGACCAGATTCCCGATGAGTAGCTCCATGAAGCGTTGTTGGTGCTGTTGGATGACGGAAAGCCGGACGACAATGATGCCTTCAGGACAACATCATCAGATGCCTGAGCAAGGCTGATTGATATGTTGTGAATTATTCCCGCAACCACCGTTGTCTTCAGATTGCTGCCCATGTAAATGGTTATTTCAGGCATTGCCTGGGCCCTGTGAACGGATTGCAGGGGCAGGGTTACCAGCAACAATAGAAGCAGCACGATTACAAATCTGCGGCTCATCGGACCTCCCATTGAACCGAGTAAAACTTCATCCTATATATTGTTTTATCTTAAGATAGGTATATGATTTGTCTAACTTCGCGAATATATAATGCAAGTCATAATTTCTTCGAGAATATGCCCTTGGAACCTTTCAGACTCAACCTGGCAGTCATTATCTTCTCCGACGAGAAGAACCAGGAAGCAACATAGATTATAATCACGGTGAAGATAATCTGATATATCATGCCAAAAAGGACAAGTGAGAAATCCCCGGTGTACATAGACTTTGATGCGAGCACCGGGTAGGTGAATGGGATGGCCAGCATCGCGGTCTGGGCTATCCCCGGCAATTGCGAGATGGCAACTAGCATGAGGACTATCGCGGGAATGAGTATCGGAACATAAATCACCCCGAGTATCGCCTGGGCGCTCCTGACATCCTCGGTGAATGATGCCACAAGGACTGATAAGGACAGAGCGGAGACCATAGATAGGAACAGCGTAGCCAGCAGAATGACGAGCCCGGTCGTTGAGGGGACAAGCCCCATGGAAGTCAAATCTATCCCGGCACTCTCCGCGCCCATTATGCTCGACATGTAGAAAGAGAAACCGACCACATAGGCAACAACAGCCACTGCGGAGATTACCACTACGCCGGCAATCTTGCCGAACAGAATTGTGCTCCTGGGAACAGGCGTGGTCAGAAGAGTCTCGAGGGTTTTCTCCTCCTTCTCCATTGCCACGGAGGTAGCCGCAAGCTGGGCGGCCATTATCAGCAATATCATCAGAACCATGGGAATCATGAGCGATTGCAGCATCATCTGGTTGGTAATTTCGGAGGGTGTGTTATTCACGATCTCGCCCTTGACCACGGACAGGCTGCCAACGGTTATCGGGGTTATGATAGATGATACGTCCTGGCCGGGGAAGGCGGTGGCAATCCTTTCATCCAGAATCGATTGCTGGTATTCGATTATGTAGCCTGTCACTATGTCCGACGAGATGCTTTCAGATATCGAGTAGGTCTTCAGCGGAGTAATCAGCACCACAGTGGCATTTCCATTGCTCTCTATCGATTCCGTGAAATCGGGCTCGATTAAGATGAACATGTCCACCGGATATTCGGTTCCATTCACCATCAAACTGATGTCGCTGTAAGAGTAATAATGGTCATTGACCCCCCTGGCAATAAGAAAACTGACCAACTCACCGGAGCGCGAGCCATCGTCCATGTTGACCACTCCGAGGTCTATGGATGTCGCGGTATCCTCTATGGATGAAATGGAAGCGCTCATGGTCAAGCCCATCATCGGGAACATCAGCAGGGGAACGATTATCATCCCCAGGAGAAGCCGCGGGTCCCTTACCATCTCCAGCACCTCTTTCTTGATTATCTTGAATATCGGCCTGGGCATCAGATTCCCTCCCCAAGATGTTCAGAAGTGGTCCCGGTTGCCTTGATGAACACCTCTTCCAGATTCTCCGCGCTGTATTTCGCAGTCAATTCCGCGGGGGTTCCCAGGTCAAGCAGGCGGCCCTCATCAAGAAGCCCCACGCGATCGCAAAGGTACTCGACTTCCAGCATGTTGTGGCTGGACAGAAGGACCGTTGTGCCAAGATTCTTCACGCAATCCTTGATTATCCGTCTCACGTAGAATGCATGCTTCACATCCAACCCGCTGGCTGGCTCGTCCAGAACAGCCAATCGGGGATTGCTCATCAGCGCCCTCGCGATGAGAAGTTTCCTCCTCATGCCCTTGCTGTACTCTTTGGTGCGATCGTCAATTCTGCTTCCCAGACTGGCGAGTTCCACGCCCCGGTTCACGATATTTTCCGTGGTTTCATTTTCTTGAAGAGAAAGGAGACCGGCCATGAATTCCAGATATTCTCTGCCAGTGAGCTGCTTGTACGAGCCGGCTTCCTCCGGCAGATAGCTTATGGATTTTCTCACTGACTCGGGGTCTTGAGCCACATCCACGCCAAAGATATTAGCGTTTCCGGAAGTTGGTTTGAGAAGCGTTGTGAGGATTTTCAAAGTTGTGGATTTGCCAGCGCCATTGGGTCCGATAAGGCCGAATATCTCGCCCTCATTTATTTTCAGAGACAAATCTGAAAGCGCTGTGACGTTCTTGTAATGCTTTGAGAGATTCGATATTTCAACTGCAATTGCCATGTTAATCCAAGATTCATCGGTCGGGTGATATATATACGTTTTCAGGGAACTCCCTAATAAAATGTCAAATTACCGCCAAAGTTGCCATCGGAAACGTTTTAATAATCCAACCATTCACCCCCCCCTGCGAGGAAAAAACATGAAAAGAAGCTCGAGAGTCTGGAAAAAGCGCGGACAGCAGCGCTGGAAATGGCGCAAGAAGAAGATGAGGCGCCGAAAGAGAGCACAGAAGATGCGCAAAGTCTAGTGCACACCAGGTTCGAGTTTAACCATATGGGAGTATGGGGTAACACGGTATCCTCGCTGGCTCCAGTTACAGGGATGATAACCAACGGGTATTCTGAGAACTATGGAGACGTCCAGGTTCGGTGATGAATAACTGGAGCGATGACCCGTAGATGGTCTTTGCAGGTAGGAAAGTCCCGCCGGAAGGCGGGGCGCCCTGCGGCAGATACCAGCTGATCTGGGTTCAAAATATCACTTGGAGCCTCCGCGGAGCCTTCTTTCAGGCTCCAAGGATCATCGCCATCCGTGAGTTCCTCACGGAAGCGCCAAACGGCCCTAAGGGACCGTATGGTTGCGCCGAGAAATCGCAACAAAAAATCACCTTTCTCGGCAGCAAAGAGGCCGGCGCAGCCGGTCGGTACTGCAAACATCTCCAGGAAGAGTGGCAGGACAGTTCTGCCGCGATGATATTGAAATTCCCAGTGCTCCCATTTTTTATTTTAATTTAATAAATAAATATAAGAAAATAAAAAATGTGCTGCTAATACATCTAATACGTTTATCAACAGAGTATTAGCCAGCATCGCCAAACTAGCGATTATCCGCAAATCACTGCAGAGTCTGTTTGGCGAATATCAACTCTTGCATTGAAGCTTCTCTCTCATCCTTCGCTCCCCAATTGTAAAGCGTCCTCGTCGTAAAACGCAACAATAGGCAGAAAGAATCATTCTGCCGGCGGTGGCGGCGGTACCTGCTGATACTGCGGCGGCGCCTGCACCTTTGGCTTCTGGCCCTCGTTCAGCGCAATCAGTTCCTTCCTTATCTTCCCGAGCCGGGAGGATATCACAATCAAGGCAATGGTTATCGTTATAAGACAGATGAAGAAAACCACAACCAGTGAAACCAATATCATAACAATTGTCATTATGGAATCCTCGTCGATGTCACCGAAGGGCATCTCGAATCCGCCGTCCTCGCTGTCACCGCCGATGTCGCCCCCGCCATAGTTCTTGGGGTCAAGTTGGATGTCCCTGGATTCCGGATAGGGGCCCATTGTAAAATCTGTTTCCCACTGCTGGTAATCGTTATGGGTGACCGTGACATGATAATCGCCTGGTGGCAGATTAATCGAGTAATATCCACTGCCATCGCTTGAGGCATAATAATCCGATGAGTCCATTGTATTCTCTGCATGGACCTCGGCTCCTGAAATGGGGCTGTTGTCGGAAGAATCCCGGATATAGCCGGATACCGAGTTACTTGCCTGGCCCGAGACAAACGTGGCCATTGCAGCGATCATAAGAAATGTGACAATTCCGCACGCGAGCATTTTACTGTACTTCACTGAAATCCACTCCGGGGCTTCTCCCCATGCACAATATATCTCCCCGAGATATTAAGGTATTCTATGAGAAGGTTGAACTCGGCCAAAATAATATTTATAGCCCTGATGACATCATGTAAAACGTGTGAAATATGAAAATCATAGATTTATCCCCCGAACACGAGCAGCTGTATTTCAAATGCCTGGAAGACTGGTCCCCAGAAATGTCAGAGTCCGGCAATCATAAAGAATGCTGGTTCGGGAAGAAGATGGAAAAGGCCCGAGTGAAGTTGGCAGCCGACGATGCTGGCAACATCGGCGGGATGATTCAGTACATCCCAATCGAGGAATCTTTCGCCGAGGGTCATGACCTGTACATGGTTCTATGTATCTGGGTCCATGGCTACAAAGATGGCAGGGGAAATTTCCAGAAGAAGGGCATGGGCAGGGCATTGCTGAAGGCCGCTGAGGATGATGTCATAAGTCTCGGAGCCAAGGGGCTTGCGGCCTGGGGCGTTTCTCTGCCGTTCTGGATGAAGGCATCATGGTTCAAGAAGCATGGCTACGAAATTGCGGACAAGGAGAGCGGACGAATTCTCCTCTGGAAAAAATTCTCGGAAGATGCGAAAGCGCCGATATGGGTGCGGCAGAAGAAGGCACCAGTTCCGGTTCCGGGCGTTGTGACGGTGACCGGGTTCAACAGCGGATGGTGCCCAGCCAGCAGTATCACGTTCGAGAGGGCCAGGAAAGCAGCGTCCGAGTTCGGGGAGAGAGTCAGATTCGTTCATGTCGACACATCCGACAGAAAAACATTCCTGGAATGGGGCATCGACAATGCCGTCTTCATCGACGATGTCGAGATAACAACCGGGCCACCGCTGACTTACGAGAAAATCAAGTCGAAATTAGACAAAAAAGTTAAGAAGCTCAAATGAGCCTTCGGGACAATCTTTTTACCCGGGCATAGCCATCCCAATCGCATGAAAGCAATTCTTCAGTGGGAAAATGGAATGAATTTCAAATCCAAGGCCGAAACCGGTGTCTGGGTGCCCATTGGCCCCAGCAAGCCCGAAGTTGGGGAGCCGCAAGCTGCAACTCCAATGGAACTATTGCTCATGGCACTGGGCGGCTGCACGTCCATGGACATTGTATGGATACTGCAGAAGAAGCGCGTCGAGCTTGACGATTTCAAAGTGGAGATAGATGCCGAGAAGACGGACGAGCACCCAAAGGTTTATTCAAAAATTCACCTGAAGTTCATTTTCACCGGCAAAGGCCTGAAAATCAAGGACCTGGAGCAAGCCGCTCAACTATCAGCGGAGAAGTACTGTTCAGTAGGGGCGATGATTGGAAAGGTGGCAAAGATAACGCACGAGGTCGAGATTAGGTAATCGTAGCCCGGGTCGCAACAAACTTTTAATTGATGATTGGGATGAAGAGAATGGCTCCCAGTGCAAGAGCGGACATAGACGATTGCTTTGCAACATGCTGGAACAGACGCAATCGTCGGTTGCGCCTAATCTCATATTATTTGTTGGGGGAGATTAGCGCAACCCGCAACAAACTTTTAATTGATGATTGGGATGAAGAGAATGGCTCCCAGTGCAAGA
>CALKWP010000145.1 GCA_938004075.1 uncultured Methanomassiliicoccales archaeon | reverse complement strand
GACTCCGGCAACCTGGCAAAGCTACTTGTGGCTCCGGCCTCCCGCATCTCGCTGGTCCTTGGAAAATGCTTCTCCGCAAGCGTCAGGGCTCTCGCCCAGGCGGTTGTTGTGATATGCATCATTCTGGTCCTCAGCACTGGCTTTATGGACATTGACCTGTACAACAACCCGCTCTACATCCTGATGGTTTTTCCGGTGGTCATATTGATATCTGCGGTATCGGCGGGGATATCCATCCTATTCGCCACGATATTCCGGACCAGGGAGAGAGTAATGGGATTCGGCCAGCTTCTCACTCTGCCGCTGTTCTTCACAAGCAGCGCGCTATACCCAGTCACATGGATGCCCTGGTACCTGCAATGGTTTGCGAGAATCAACCCGCTTACCTACGGCGTGGATCTACTCAGGGGCTTGATGGTGACCGGCGACCTTTCGGGCGCGCCGCTGGACCTGGCAGTGCTGGCAGCATACCTTGTAGCGCTGGTGCTGCTCTGTTCCGCGCTGTTCAAGCGCATGATGGAATGAGCATCATCCGACGTATCTCAGTGCCTCTGCCGGGGATATCTTCGAAGCGTTCTGTGCCGGGATTATCGTGCAGAGAATGGTGGCGATATATGCAATCGCAGTCACATACGCAATCTTCAGCCAGGGAATTGTGAATTCAATATCGCCGCCGAAGCCGCTGACCATCACATTGAATATCTCATGCGAAATCATCACGCCGGTAACGATGCCGATGAGCACGCCCATGGTCGCCACGAACAGTATCTCGATGAGGAAGGAGTTCCTCACGTTCTTCCGCTTGAATCCCAGCGACCTCATGATGCCAATCTCAGGGGTGCGTTCCACCACCGAGCGTATCGTTATTATGCCGAGGCCGGCAACGCCAACTACAAGGCCCATGTCAAGGTAGAGTTCGAAAAGCACGAATATCGAGCTTGTGGTCTCCAGTGTCGTCTGGGCGACATCCCTGACAATGATGGTGTTCATTCCAACGGCGGCATAATCCCTTTCAAGGGCTCTTGCCGTTGAAGCGGCATCATACCCGCTTTTCAAATCAAAGAGGAGAACATTCTTGTTCAGTTCACCTGGCATCATTGGGAAGTGGAACGTCTGGGCAAGGGTATCCTTGGACATGAATACGCCCATCATCTGCATCATGGAATTGTCGAGCACTCCCACGACCCTGAATTCCTGGCTTGTCATTCCGAGGATGTTGTCCATTGTAATTTGATGACCTACCTCAATCCTCAGGAACATGGAATAGAGAGAACTGATGACAACGTCCCTTGAGCCGGTTGCCATGACGCTTTCCCATACTTCCTGGTCGGTGGAGAATCCATCGAGCGTGTTGGTGAACATGAAGCTTGAGCCAGTGTAGAACGAAGAGTCAATGCCAAGTACCTGGATGCCGGAGAACATGCCTCCCATGCCCTCTCCATCACCCATGTTTCCGAAACCGGATGATTCGGATACGTTTGTATTATTCAGTTTCGGGCTATAAGTCCACATGATGTTCGTGTATCGGGTAATGTTATTGGTGAGCGCCGACGAGGCAATTGTGGTGTTTGTTAGGGGATCAATTGTTTGTGTGATGTCTGGAACCGAGTACTGGCCGTCCGCGATTATGTCAAATCCGCCGCCCTGCTTTATAGTCTCCTCTTCCACGTCGATGACAAACATGTTTGAGAACACTGAAAGCATGACGATCATGTAAACCACGAGAGCAAACATTCCGACGCTCATGCCTGTCCTGAATTTCTTGGTCAACGGGTATGAGACCGCAGTCATTATTGTCGGCCTCCAGGCTTTAACACGGCCGAAGGTGCCTGTTATGGCCATGATGACCGGCCCGGAGTTGTACATTATCAGCAGGACTATGCTGAGAACAATCAGCACGCCGGAGAAAACGAACAGTATGTCCATGTTGTCCTGCGCATCCCCGAAGTATGTTCGGATTGCATAGTAAGTGTAGATGAACACGCCGAGGCTCGCCGATGTGATGGCAGCCCTGTTGCCTATCCAGCGCCACAGCAGCATTGCGATTCCTGTGATCATCCCTGATGGCGCGATGAGCTTGACAATCAGGTCGTCCGGGTACAGGTAGTACACCAGAGCACCTGCTGCCAGGAGCAAAGCTCCAAAGAGCGGCATCAGAAGCTTTTTCCTGTTCTGCGCCGGTTCTTCAATTCCTCTTATTGCCTGGATGATGTTGAGTTTGCTTATCTTCCAGCTGGTCAGGAGGATGGTTCCGAATGTGATTATGAAGCCGAGGGAGAAAGCGCTAACTAGACTGAACAGATTGAAATGTATTGGGAGTTCAATGCCCAGGAAATCCATGAAGTTATTCACCATGTAAATCAGAGCAAGGCCGACACCCATGCCCAGAACAGTCCCGAGCGCGCTGGCGACACTGCCATAGGCCAGTCCTTCGAACAGGAAGGATTGCATCAGATGTCGCCGCTTCATGCCCACGGCGCGGGCCATTCCAAGTTCGGATTTCCTCTCCTCGGCCAGCATGGTGAAGATGTTGATTATCAGAATGACACCGGCGATTATGGCGAAGCTGCCGAATATGGTCAGGAATGTTGAAATCAAGTCATTGAGCAGCTTTGCCGCATCAAGCCCATTCTGCTTCACCGCGCTGACGCCCAGCGAATATGAAAAATCATAGCTCGCGATCAGAACATTCCCGGGCTGAAGCGGAGTGAAAAGAATGACTGTTCCGGATTCGGCATTCAGCATGTATTCGGAAGGGAGCATCGGCGCTCCGTTGAGGAGGATGGAAAGTGAACTCGAATCCGCATTGACATTCGACAGCTGGACATAGGTCTGGTTTGGCATGTATATAGGCAGGATGTCCGTGCTCTGGAACTTTAACCCCTTTAGCGCGTTAGTTATTGCAACTTTCGATTCATCGCTTCCGTCGGCTCCATCCTCAATGCCGCCATTGTTGGAAATCTTGACATGGGAAATCATGTTCGGCTGGTTGAACATGGTCTGGACCGAGTCAAGGTCCATGAAGATGTTATAGGTCTCGAAACTCATTCCCGAGCCTGGACTGTAAAGGGTTTTGCCCTCATCAGCCAGAATCTCAGAGATTGTGATATTCCTCGCCACGGTGGTGGTGAAAGGATATGAGCCAACTGAGTATGTGAGCGAGAGAACGTCTCCGCGGGAGGCTCCGAGACTGTCTGCCAGTGCTCTGTTGATGTACGCATCTTCCGGCCCCATATCTTCTCCGGTAACCTCTGTTCTATCCACGGAATCGATGATGAAATTTCCGAAGGGCCGGTCAATCTTCGCATCGAATCCGATGATGCTTACTGTTGGTTCAAATTGCTGGGTTCCAGTATGTCTGACTGTAACCGATTTCACTAGGATGGGAGAGATCCCATCTATCAATCCAGCCAGGTTCGTGTCCGATTCAAGCGCAGTGTATATGGAGTAATTGAAAAGCGCGTTGTTGTCCCCGTCCACGACCATGTCTACAAATTGGAGTTCCTCATAAGTCTCCTCAACTATGTAATACTCAATAGAATCGCCAACTACCATTGAGGCGCAGATGATGGAGGTGCCCACTAGAAGTCCGGCAATGGAGATTGCGGCATGGCCCTTGTGCCTGTAGAAGTTTCTCAGGCCGATCTTGGCGATGACCTTGTTGCTGAGGCCCAATATGAGCATGAAAATGATTATGCCAAGCACGGTGATTGGAAGGTAAAGCTCGGATGTCTCCATTCAAATCACCTCTCAGGCCTTCTTTCCGACGGTTGGGACATTTATCTCTTCCCGGACGAACTGGCCGCTTCTCATGAACATGATCTTATCGGCACGCTTGCCTACCTCCGGATTGTGGGTGACAATGACGAATGTCGCCTGCGTTTCCTTCCTCAGCCTTGCGACCAGGTCCATAATCGTGTTCGCAGTTTCATCATCAAGGTCGCCGGTGAGCTCGTCGCCCCAGATGATGGCGGGTTTGTTTATGAGCGCACGGGCGATGGTCACGCGCTGCCTCTCGCCGCCGCTGAGGGCGCCGGGCTTGCTGTGAATAACCTTCTCAAGGCCGACGATGTTCATTATCTCGATGGCCTGTTCTCTGGCTTCCTTTGCTGGTGTACCGGACACCAGCAGAGGCATCTCCACATTCTCGACCGCAGTGAGAACTGGAAGCAGATTGTAGAACTGGAAGATGAATCCCATGCGCTTCGCCCGGTGCTCTGTCTTCTTGTTATCCGACATCTGGCTCAAGTCATTCCCCTCTATCTTCACAGTGCCGGAAGTGGGTTCATCCAATCCGGAAAGCATGTTCAGCAGCGTTGTTGTGCCGCACCCGGAAGGGCCCATAATCGCTATCATGTCCCCCTTCCTCACGGTGAGATCCACGCCTCGCAATGCGTTTACCTCAACCTGGCCAATCTTGTACTGTTTCGTCAGACCCTTTGCCTCTACCATTATCTCGTTCATGTGGTTTTTCCTCCTTAAAGTTCCTTGTATAATCTGTGAATCTCATTCAATCCATTCTCGAAATTCGCATCCAGAATCGCGACATATTCCCGGCCTTTCTTGGTGATTGAAAATACCTTCT
This sequence comes from uncultured Methanomassiliicoccales archaeon, assembly GCA_938004075.1. Lineage (GTDB taxonomy): Archaea > Thermoplasmatota > Thermoplasmata > SG8-5 > SG8-5 > UBA147. Next base: position 7,438 of record CALKWP010000145.1, on the reverse strand, counting down.
TCATTTTCACGACTTTGAAGCTGATCAAACGGGCTGCATGTAGATTGGCCAATGAGGGATACATGGATCCAGGACTGGGCTTCCAGCCGCTGAGTTCCTCTATGCGTGCCATGATGGCGTAGCCATGCATTTCATCCCTTGCCAGCATCTTCAGTATGAATAGCTTCAGCAGGCCGGTGCGAAAGTCCCTGGCAAATTCATTATTTAATATATCGGATTTCGACATGTCGAATATCGATATATCGGACTTCGATATAAAGGTTTTCCCTCAAAAAGACAATGAGATTCATGAGAAATTGATTCAAAACAAAGGGAAAAGTAACGCTGCCTTGAAGAAGGCAGCGTCGTTTGATAGAAATAATTAAGCGCCGATCCTGAAGACTTTTGTGTTGCACTTCGGGCACTTGCCCTGGGTGGCTGGCTTTCCGTTCTTCATCGTGATCTTCTTGGCGTCCTTTATCTCTACCTTCTTTTTGCACTTTACGCAGTAACCTTCTGGCATTTTAGTTCACCTGAACCGTGTATTGCCTCGTGGTTAATAAGGATTTGCTACTCACGAATTGAATTCAGATACTCTAATGGAAAATGCAGGCTTGCGCGCCACCGTTTTCAAAAAATGAGGAGCCGCAATCCTTATCAGATAGTGTATTCATCCAGGCATCATGGACGCAGTAATATTCGACCTGGACGGAACGCTCCTGGATTCAAAAGCTATGATACTTCGCTGCTTCAACACCGCCCTCCAGGACTTCGGATACGAGCCATTCGGGGCCGAAGAATTGTACCCAATGATAGGGATGGGGCTGGCTCTAATACTTGAAAAGAGAGGCGCCAACAAGCCGGAGGTTATGAATCGCTACATCGAGCTGCAGACCAGTACATACATGCAGGACCTGAAGTGCTTTGATGGCGTGCCTGAAATGCTGAAAGCGCTTCGCAATTCAGGTTTTCTGATAGCTACTGCCACGATGAGAAGAGGCGCTGTCTCCAGAGTGGTACTTGATGGCATGGGAATCCTTGGTTTTTTCGATGCCATAATAGGAGCCGATGATACGCCCGAGCCGAAGCCATCCGCCCTTCACATTCTTACGACCTGCCAGGCTTTGAATGTTCAGCCTGGTTCTGCCGTAATGGTCGGCGACACCAAGTACGACATCATGGCAGCCAAAGCGGCAGGCGTTATGGCAGTGGGTGTGACCTGGGGCCTGGGGAAGAGAGGAGAGATGGCAGAAGCGGGCGCAGAGCACATTTTCGATGCTGTGAACGACCTGGATGGATTTCTCATACGATTAAGATATATGCCTGAATAGACCATGATGTTGTCAGAGATTGTTTTCCTGGCTCACGCTGACCAGGGAAAAAGAAAAAGAGGGGTTAATAGGGAAAAAAGGGGAGGAAGTAATAGGGAAAAAGGGGAGGAAAGAATCCTGATTATCTTACCAGCGAAATCGGCATATTGGTCTGGTACTGAGACTCTAATCTGAACGGGGCTGCCATGCCGTAGTTCATCTCGACGCCGTTCATGATGGCCATCACTTTGAGCTGGCCTGTGAATTTCGGGTCAGTCCTTGCGCCGTATATCACATTGGCGTTCTCATCCATTATGTCGGTGAAGCCCTGCACGACCCTTGTTATTGTGCTGAGATTAAGCTCCGGGCCGGATGTGATGTGAATCAATGCGGCGGTAGAGCCGCAATAATCTACATCCACGAGCGGGTTGTCCAGCGCCTCCGCGACCACTGTCTCCGGGTCGCAGGCTGAGTTCTCTCCGTAGAGTATGGTTGAAGTGTCGCCGGAGCCGATGACGGTGCGCAGGTCTGCAAAATCCAGGTTGATGAGTGATGGCTGCGTTATTGCTTCTGTGAATTCCTTGATGACCTCGGATATCATCTGATCCATGACGCTGAATGCCTGATTGACTGGCATTTTCGGAACTATGTTGAGCAACTTGTCATTCGCAAGGACAACCGTGCTGTCTGAATTTGATTTCAGCTTCTCTAGGCCGGTGAATGCCTTCTGCCTTCTGTCCTTGCCTTCTACTGTGAATGGGACTGTGACCATGGACACGACCACGGCGCCAAGTTCCTTTGCGACTTCGGCAACGACCGGGGCTGAGCCGGTTCCTGTGCCGCCGCCCATGCCTGCCGTGATGAAGACTATGTCTGCCCCTGAAAGTATCTGCTCAAGCTCGGCTCTGGCCTCTTCGGCGCAGTATTCGCCCACCTCAGGGAAACCGCCGGCGCCCTGGCCCTTGGTCTTCTTGCTGCCGATTAGCAATCTCTTGTCAGCATGCACCCTCTCCAGGTGTGCCCTGTCCGTGTTGATAGCGACGGTTTCCGCCCCCCAGACGCCGATGCGCTGAAGACGGTTGACGCTGTTGTTGCCAGCTCCACCGCACCCTACAACCAACATTTTCGGATTGGATATCAGTCGCTCCATTGCGTATGAATCTTTTTCTTCGTTTACCATGTTTTCCACATACATCCTTTTCACCTCTATTTTTCTGGAGCAATCGACCTAACATCGAGTGAATGCGAGTGCATGATGCTCCTCCGGTCCCGTGGAACCGGCGTCATGCCGCGCGTGCATCCCATCCGGATTTCTCCGGCCCATCCAGACCGCCGGGGGGGGCGATCTGCCGACAAGGCTATTCTCCCTTGTGCGGATGAAAGTGCCTCTAGGTCCGGCACCATCATTTGTTCTCTTGACTCTCTGTCGCTTTCTGCAGGCGCATTCTGACATATTCGCGGACTGCGTTTCTTACCGCGTCATCCACGGAGACCGAGTCTCCTGAATGCACCAGTTCCTCGAGGGAAACATGGTGTAGCTTCGGCAGGTCCACAGTCACTTTATGTATGTGATCGGGGGTGAACTGTGTCTCTACGAAGGCGTCGATAGAGGCCCTAATCGCATCCGAGATATTGTCGAACTGCCCGCTCTCCACCATCTTGGTGAGAACGTCCAGTCTATCCTTCGGTATGCGGATAGTGACCCGTTCCGAGTCCGTTGACATGTTTTGCACCTTGCGTCAGACGTATTTGTTCATCCGTCTGACATTTGTCTGCTACCTACATCATTTTTTGAGTATATAAAGCTTTTGGTAAATGCAATTATCTTTGAGCCAGATATCGAAAAATGTATCGTCTGACAGATAACTGGCTGTGGCATCCACATAGCAAAAAAACCAATATTTTTATTAAGAGAAAAACTCTACGATGTGTTATGGCAGGCACTGTCACGGTCCATGGAGCGCCCGGAATATCAGGTCTCAGATTCAGGCAAATTAATGCTCCTGAAGATTACCATAACATAAATATGATATTCAAGGCAAGTTCAGAAGAAGATGACAAGGATTACTCCGAGACTGTTGATGACATCTCCAGTTATTATTCTCATTTGGCAAACTGCGATCCTGAGAAAGACATCCTTTTCGTCGAAGTGAGCGGGAAGGCTATTGGATACTCCAGGGTCTGGTACGTGGTGAAGAATGATGTGCAGGGCCGCATGTTCCAGTTCTTCGCAGCCCTCGTGCCGGAGTGGCGCGGGAAAGGGATTCGCGAGGCGATGCTGTCCTGGTGCGAGTCGCGCATCGGAGAGATGATGTCATCAATGCCTGTAGACTCGCAGAATGAGATAATCCTCTGGGTTATGGAATCCGAGAGAGAGTGGCGCAGCATTCTGGAGGCAAACGGGTATGAGACTGTTAGATACGGATTCAAAATGATCCGGCCATTGAGCCAGCCGATACCTGTCTGCCCGCTCCCAGAAGGCATAGATGTGAGACCGGTGACCCCGGACCAATACCGCAAAATATGGGATGCGGACATCGAAGCATCGAAGGACGGGTGGCTCAGCCTCAAAGCGGAGGATGAGTGGTACGAGTCCTGGGTATCCGATCGGCTCTTCCAGCCGGAGCTCTGGCAGGTCGCATGGGATGGTGATCGGGTAGCCGGGGCGGTTCAGAACTGGATCGACACGGAAGAGAATGAACGCTTCAACCGCAGATGGGGCTGGACCGAGAATATCCATGTAGGCAGGGAATGGCGCGGAAGGGGCATTGCCAAGGCCCTCATAGCCAGGAGCTTTGATGTTCTGAAGGGCAGGGGCATGGAAACGGCAGCTCTGGGCGTGGATGCGCTGAACCCCACCGGCGCTCTGCAGCTCTACAAGACTATGGGGTTCGTTGAGAACAAGCGCTCATTCACTTATCTCAAGAAGCTGTGAGTTTCACCCATTAATAGCAACGTCAATCTTTTCGAGATGCAGCTCCCTCATGTACAGGAAGAGAGGGAGGGCCAGGCACACGCCTACAAGGCTCACACATATCAGCGGTATCCAGAGTTGGGGCATTTTTATCTTTCTGCCCTCAATAAAAATGTAGCATATTATTACAATGGCCACAAGAAGAAGGTCGGCCAGGAAAAAAGTGTTCCAGATGTTGACAAAAAGCCAGTCGGCCATGAGATGGTAATCAGTGCCCATTTCAAGGAAGAACTTCGCCATTATGGCATAAGGTATTATTGTTCCAACAACGCACATGGCCAGGTAGAAATGTTTCGGCTTCATTCTATCGCATGGGAATTGAGCGAATAGGAATTAAAACCTGGAACAGCATTTGAGTCGTCATTCATTTGCCTTGGCAACAAACTGCCTCACAAATAATGCCAGCATCATCACAAGTATGATCATTGGCATTATTATCATTGGCCAATAATAATATTCAATCCCGGACGACCACCAGAACGTAGAGCCGAAGAATCCAAAAAGGACGATGTACCCATGCCTTCCTCTGCGAAGGATGCTTAGGCCAGCAATCGCATAGAATATTCCGATGAACAGGATGAACAATGCAAATATTATTGAAAAATAAACCAGATCCAGGGCGATAACCAGGAATGCCAGTATGAAGCAGTAAATGCCGAATCCCAGGGACATGGCCCCGGTCAGTTTGTACAGCTTGCTGTCTTGCATCCCTAACACTCAATTAATTTGCCCATATATCAGTTTCGAATTGTTGGCCTTACCGGCTCCAATGATAGTAATCATATTCCTTCAGCCATTCGTGATCCACATAATCTTCCGGCATATGGTCCTTAATGGCCTTTGCCTTCTCATTAACTGATTTTCTGTGGCTCTTGTGATGCGCAAATTTCTGAATGAAGTGAATCTCGGATTTGCTTGCCTTGATATGTTCATTGATTGCGCCCATCTGCGCGCCAAGCGCTTCGGGTTCCACGTTGCCGGTAAGGAAATAATACGTATTCATTCTGTCTGGCCTGTGCGTCTTGGAAATCCACGCGACGTGGAAAGGCGTGCTCGCCTCCAATTTCTTCATCAGGTCTTTGAGTTCCGTCTCGTTGAACTCTTCCGCCTCCGGTAAATCTGCAATGCCGATATACTTGTGCTTTTCGCGCATGATGCTTGGCAAGAGCTCTCCCCTGAATCGCTGGAAAGAATAGCAATGGGAATAGCTTTTTACATTGGGCAATTTCCTGTTGCAGAACTCGAGCATAACTTTCGGGTCCACCCTATGCCTCACAAATGTCCAGAATTCGTTTCTGCCTGCAATGCTGCCTGAAAAAAGCGGCTCGAGTGTCCCGGTTTCAGTCAGGTTATTTTCGATTAGGCCCATGTAATCATCATATGTGGGCACATCCGACTGAGTGAATTCAATCTCCAGCATACCGTAATTCCATTTTTCTTTCGCCATGAATATCTTCCCCTTTAACTGTAACTAATATGAATCTAAAGATATAAATTGATTATTACCGTCATTGATTAAATGTTCAAAAAAGAGTGGTGAATCACTCAAAATCGGATTGAAAATAACGATTCATAAGTGATGAAGAGGGCTTGGTTGGTTCCTGGTGAATTGAAGAGCCGCATAAGAATGGAGCTTTTCCAATCATTCCTTTTTTCGGAAGAACCCCATGTATATTCCTGCCAGGATAAGACCCATAGCCAGGGCCAGGAAAGCCACAAGGTGGATGATGCCAAGCAAGAATGCGATAATCTCGCCCAGGAACAGCAGAAGCATGGCAATGACAAACGTTCCGCCGAATATGCCGATGGTATAGCCCAGGTAGCGGAGGTTCTCATGGATTTTGCTTTCCTGCATTGGCCCACGCTCACCTAGGCCCGAAATCCACAACCACGCACGGATGCAGGCATTTCCCGCACCCGATGCATTTCTCAGGGTCTATCTCAACCACCCGGTCATTCATGGACAGGGCGCCGGATTCGCACAATGATAGGCATATTCCGCATCCCATGCAATAGAGCGCTTTCATTCTAACCGCATGGGCGTCATCAGAAATGCATGTGAATTTTGCGATGCGCTCCTTTTGCTCGTATGTCAAGGCATCATCCAGAATCTCGGCATCCCGCTTTTCTTCAGCGATGGACAATCCCTTCAGGGCAATGAACTCGGCCATTCCCTTGGGAAGCTCCTTCCACCGCCACAGGCCCAGCTCCAGCCATTCTTTGGGGAGGTTCTTCCGGGCTGCGAACCCTGCCAACGCTTCCTGCCATTGCTCGTTCTGAGAGGAGTATTTCTCCACATCCTCAAACTCGCCAAGATCGGTTGCGGGGCAGAGCCAGCATCCTATTCTTTCGAGGCCGCGCTCGTAAAGCGGGTTGTACTCAGCCTCCTGCTGAAACAGGTATAGCCACACAAGCAGGGAAGGCCAGTTCTGGATGGGGCTTGCGCCAATTTGGCCGGGCACCCAGGGGTTGCGCCAGACGTTGCCTTTATCATAACGCTGGCTGGATTCGTACTGGCGCTGGCCAATGAAACTTAAAACGCCATTGGGGAAGTTTCTTCGGATGAGATTGGCCATGGGTCCGAGCTTGCATGTCTTGCAGCACCAGCGGAAATCCTTGGCCGGAGGGCCGAAATGCTTGAGGGCGTGCCAGAACGCGTCACCCGCAACTTCATCAATCAATTCCAACTCATATTTTTCAGCGGTTCTGCGGACGTTTTCAACTGTCTCGGGAAACTCCAGCCCGGTATCTGTGAATATGAGAGTCGGTCTTATGCCAGCTTCCAGAACTAGCAGCAATGTGGCAAGGCTGTCCTTCCCGCCGGATACAGAAACCGCAATGGGAAGCTCAGAGAATCTGGCTGAGGTCTCCCGGATGTGCGCCCTTGAGTTCTTGCGCTTCTTCTCCAGCTTCCTCTCGTTGGCCTTAACAGCATCTGACCAGGTCTGGCCTCCATGCAGATCAGGATTTGGAGGGACCTCCTTGTACCATCGTGACTTGATTGCGGCATCCCGCTGGGACTCTTTCATCTGGACGCCGGTCATCCGGGCCCTTCCGGTGGATATTGCCTCCCTGGCGGCTGAAATTACAATCACATCATCGCCTATCTGGATATCGGGATCAGCATCCAAAATACCCACAGCCATGGAACTGGAGCCCTTCCTGATGAAAGGTA
>CALKWP010000144.1 GCA_938004075.1 uncultured Methanomassiliicoccales archaeon | reverse complement strand
TGGGTGGGCGCCTCCAGCGGACCCAATGTATGCCACCGCATTGAAAGGCCCCATGTATTTTGTGTAATTGTAAGTGCCCCAGTGGTACCATAGGTCTGCTGTTTCAGAAACTGTTAATGTGAACTCAGTGAGGCCGTTAACGTAAACCGGGGAGACGCCGTACTTCGGGTCCGAAACAGTCAGCGTGGTGGAGGGAGCCCCGGAAACCGGCATAATTGCGATTATCTGGAGCAGCAACAGAGCGGATACTGCAAATATCATCAGCGAACGGAAAGGTTCAGGCAAGCTATCTCCTCTTGATAAGGTCATGGCCTAGCCATATAAAACCGTTTTCAGCGGAGTTCCGCTATCGCCTTGGGGAACTTCTCCGCGAACTTCTCGGCGCCTTCCTGGGTGACAGAGAAGGAGACGCGGATGAAATCCTTGCCAAATGCCTTGGATACGTAGTTGCCAGAGCGGATGAAGACCTTGTGGTCGTAGAGAAGTTTGTCCTGCAGCTGGTCGGGGTTTACGCCAGTCTTGCCGATGTTCACCATGAACATGTTGGTGCGGGACGGGTAAACAGGCAGGTAGCAGCCTTCGACGGAATCCACAGCCTCTTTGATTATGCGCTGGTTCTCAAGAAGCTGGTTTCGCAGAGCGGGAAGCCATTCATCAACGATCCCCATTGCCGCATGAGCCGCCCTCTGGGCAAGTATGTTCACGCTCAGGACGTTCGTGTTGTAGGGCATCATCTTTTCCATGTACTTCTTTGGGGCAGCCAGAGCGCCAATCCTCATGCCGGCGAGACCGCATTGCTTGGAGAAGGTGTAAGTCACCAGGCTCCGGTCCGGGATGAACTCATAAGTCGGCACCGGGTCGCTGAAGTCGCGGTAGGTCACATCATCCACGACCAAGAGGTCATGCTCCTCGGCAATCTCGCAGATCTCCTTCACCTCGTCACGGGTGTAAGCGGCGCCGGTCGGGTTCAGCGGGTCTATGAGAAGTATCATCGTCGTCCTCGGCGTGATTGCCTGGCGGATCCAGTCCGGTGTGAGCTTCCATGGCTCGCGGAACACCGGTATCTCAATGGGGTTCCCTCCGGATATCCTTATCTGGTGGTGAAGCGGGAGGAAGCTCGGGTCCGAGCAGATTATCTCATCGCCCTGCTTTATGAGGGCCCTGGTGAGGATGTACATGGCCTCTATTCCGCCGTTGGTCAGCAGGACCTCGTAATCGTCGGGCAGGCCTAGGTGCTTCTTCACAATGTCACATAACCCGAAGATGCCGGTGGAGCGGGGATAGAGATTGTACTCTTTCTTTTTAACAGCATCCAGTATGGCTTTGTCAATGACATCCGAGACCGGAATGTGGTTCGTGTTCTGGCTCATCCAGACGATGTCACCAGCGTTCTTGTGTGCGAAATCGAAGGGGGGCAGTCTAGTGCTCTCTTTTTGGGTCATGGACCCGGCATACGGGAACATGGAGATATATCTTTTGATTGAAGGACTGGCATGAATCATTCTGAATTGAAAAAATACTCAATTATCCCCACTTCACATCGTACGACCTGACGCCTTTCGCTTCTCCCTGCGGCAGGAGATGCACAACGCCGGTGCGCCCTGTTAACTCCAGAACGCCCTGCAGCCGTCCGCGGTAGAATTCGAACCAGACCTGGTCGGTCTCTTCGGACCGATAATCAATGCGCACATGCTTCGGCCCAAGATTCTTGGCGGTCGCAGTGCCCACGACATACTGGCTTTCCTGCCTTTTGGTTGTGGTGAACACTTCGGAAGGGTCCTGGTCGTCGAAAATGTCCTGCCAGCGCGGGTCATCCTTGACCGTTCTGAATCCAAGCTGATAGACAGTGAGTGGGTTGTTGTTACCCAATCTTGTTTTGGCAGAAGCCAGTATCGAACACATCTCATCGAATGGATACCACTGCTCTTGGCGGTAGTTGGCCGGCTCATAGCCAATGATTTCAAGGCCATTCCGGCCCCATCTGGAAGCGACGCCGTCCAGCACCTTGAGGATTATGTCACCTTTGACTCGGGATTCTGACATTGGCCACGGATTAACCGTAATGTATAAAAAACTCACGAGGGCCTGTCAAGGAAGAAGCCGAACTGCCCCAGCCCTTCAAGGATGTCATGGACGTCCGAGATCTCTGCAATGACCAGTATATCAATCTCCATGGGCGGCCCGGGCTCGGAATTGTAAATGTCCTCAAACCCGGGGCCTCGAATTCGCACTGATGCTTCCCTGTTGATGAGCTCAACATTCTGGAATATCTTACAGTGGCCATTTGCGGCTTTCTGGAAGGCGAGCTTGCAGTACGGCTCAAGCAACAGCCCCTTTTCGGTGTTTTCCAGCCTCTTGAAATTCATCTTTCCGGCGTCAATCTTCTTCATCAGCGGGTTGATTAAGCCTGTGATCTGGGGGTTGTTGTGGTTGACATGGGCCTTGCCTGCCCTGAGAGCAGCCATCGTTTCATTGAAAAGCTCCCTGTCCAGGTCGAAGCTGAATATCCAGTCTATGCCTATGGGTCTTGCGCCGCCCTTGAAAAGTATCGGGTCCATGAACCTGCCCATGTGCATGTACACCTCGATCACGGGGCAGCGTATCGTCTCGTTGACGACCTGGCCCACTGATTTAAGGTACCTCAATTTGGAAAGAAGGACGCCCTGCTTGGTGACCTCGACGACCAGGCATACCGGGTACTCGAAGTCCTTGAGGAGCGTTTCGTCAAGGTTCATGTATCTCGGCATCTGCCACCTCAGGCTTGCTTCCTGAATACCATCCTGCATTGCGGGTGGCCCATGGCGACGCACTCTTCCTCCTCTCCGGAGTACTGCGCGTCATTCATCTTGCTCAGGAATCCCTCGAAATAGCCTACGAAATATGAGTCTATGGGGTTATGCCTTGTGCCTTTCTGGGAGGCTGTTCGCCCGCTTGCCAGGCCTTCCTTGCTGGTTATGGTGACATTTTTTCCATCATCCTCAATGGAAATCTTCCCCCAGCCTATCGCCTGCGTCTCGGCGCACACGAACTGGTAGAGCACCTCGCGGTCCTCCAAAAGCTCGGATTGCTCCTCGGTTATGAGGTCCATGAACTTCTCACCGTATGACCTGCCCAGTCGCTTCATGACGCCGGATGCGGATTCGCCCACAAGCTTCTCAAGCTCTTGATATATATTGGACATTATCTCAGCCCTGGCGAATATGATTGGCAATTCGCCGAACTGCAGCTCGCCGGTATGGGGGTCGATATCCGTGCCGGATTTGTAATCGTTCAGTATGCTTGCAACCTGTTCCCTGGTAGCGTTGACTTTCATTTCATCGCCTCTTGAAATGGGCAGGGCGCTTCTCGATGAACGCCTTCATGCCCTCTTTCTGGTCCTCGGTGTCGAAGAGATTCGCGAAATTGTCGGCCTCTAACTTCAGCCCGCCGGCAAGCGTCAGGTCCATGCCTTTGTCAATGGATTCCTTGGCCAACTGCACGGAGATTGGGCCTTTGGAGGCAATTGTCTGTGCCATTTTCATGGCCGCAGCAAGAACAGGCTCATTGTCCTGGATGGGCTTTCCCTTCTCGTTCAGCACTAACTGACCATCAGCGGATTTCTTGAAGCCGGGAACCAGCGCCTGGACAAGCCCGATGTCCAGAGCGGTCTTCGCGTCTATCATCTCGCCTGTGAATATCAATTCCTTGGCCTTCCCGGGGCCGATGAGGCGCGCCAGCCTCTGGGTGCCGCCAAAGCCTGGTATGACTCCCAAATTGACTTCCGGCTGGCCGAACTTCGCGGCATCCGACGCAATCCGGATGTCGCAGGAAATGGCCAGTTCGGTTCCGCCTCCCAGAGCGAAACCGTTCACTGCCGCAATAACTGGAACTTTCAATCCCTGAATGCGGTCGAAAGCGCCCTGGCCGGCTTCCGCGAACTTTGCAGCGGCCGAAGGGTCCATGGCCATCATCTCGCTGATGTCGGCGCCGGCAACGAATGCCCGCCCCTCTCCAGTGATAATAATCGCATCAAGGGCGTTGTCCGATTCTATCTTATCCAGTATCGCATGGAGTTCTTTCAGGACCGCGCTCGACAGCACGTTCATCGGCGGATTGTTCATCCGAATGATGCCGATTGTCCCTTCCTTGGTGTATTCAACAGCCATCTTTTCACCCCTGGGTGTAGTCGTAGAATCCCTTGCCGGATTTCTTTCCCAGCAGGCCGGCGTCCACCATGCGGATGAGCAGCGGGCATGGCCGGTACTTCGTATCCCCCAGCCCGGAATGCAGCACTTCCATTATGTGAAGGCAGGTGTCAAGGCCGATAAGGTCAGCGAGAGCCAGCGGCCCCATGGGGTGGTTCATTCCCAGCTTCATGATCTGGTCTATGTTCTCCGGGGTTCCAACGCCTTCCATGACGCAGTATATTGACTCATTCAGCATCGGCATGAGCAGGCGGTTGGATATGAAGCCTGGGAAGTCGTTGCACTCCACGGGCGTCTTGTCCATCTTCTTCGATGCTTCGATTATGGCCTGGGTGGTTGCATCGTCGGTGAGCTGGCCCCTTATCACCTCAACCAGTTTCATCATGGGCACCGGGTTCATGAAATGCATTCCGATGAATTTCTGCGGGCGCTTTGTCGCAGCAGCGAGTTTCGTGATGGAAATGGAAGAAGTGTTGCTGGAAAGTATCGTGTGCGCCGGGCAGACCTCATCCAGCTGCCTGAAAATCTTTCTCTTCAGCTCCAGGTCCTCTATCACCGCCTCAATGACCAGGTCAGCGCCCTTCATCTCGCTTAGGTCCAGGGTAGTCTTAATCCTTGCCAGCGCCGCATCCTTGGCATCCGCCGCAAGCTTGCCCTTCTCGACGAACTTGCCAAGGCTCTTCTGGATGCCCGCCATTCCGCGGTCAACGAATTCCTGCTTTATGTCGTTCAGTATCACATTGTAACCTGCAAGGGCGGAGACCTGGGCTATTCCAGCTCCCATTTGTCCTGCACCGATAACGCCTATCGTTTTGATTGCCATGTCATCACCGCTCCAGCACGATTGTGACGGCGTTTCCGCCGCCCAGGCAAACTGTTGCCATTCCACGCTTCGCTCCCTTGTCCTTCATTCCGTAGAGCAAGGTCGTGACAATCCTGGCGCCCGAGCAGCCGATGGGGTGGCCCAGCGCCACTGCGCCTCCGCGTGTGTTGAATATCTCGTCGGGAATCTCCAGGGCCTTCTTCACAGCCACTGAAGCGGATGCGAATGCCTCGTTGTGCTCCACAAGGTCGAAATCCTTTATTGTCAGCCCGGTCCTCTTGAACATCTGGCGCGTGGTGACCACCGGTGCGTCCATGACCATTGCCGGCTCGCAGCCGCCGCTCTCGTACTCGGCTATCCTGGCGAGCGCGGGTATGCCATTTTCCTTGGCGTAATCCTCTGACATGACCACAAGGGCGCATGCGCCGTCGCTTATCTGGGATGCGTTTCCGGCTGTGACCTGACCATCCTTCTTGAAAACCGGCTTGAGCTTTGCCAGCGTCTCAGCGGTGGTATCCGCTCTGGGGCCCTCATCGGTGTCGAACACGATGGGGTCGCCCTTCTTCTGTTTTATCTGGAAGGGCACAATCTCCTGCTTGAACTCGCCGGCATTGATGGCCTTGATAGCCAGCTTGTGGCTCCTGGCGGCAAAGGCATCTGTCTCCTCCCGCGGGATGCCGTACTTCTCTGCGATGAGCTCGCCAGTTATGCCCATGTGATAGTTGTTGTAAATGTCCCAGAGACCGTCATTCACCATGGCATCGACAATCTTTCCCTCGCCGAGGCGGTAGCCGTATCTGGCATTCGGCAGAAGGAAAGGAGCCAGGTCCATGTTCTCCATGCCGCCGGCGACAACCACTTTGTTATCGCCTGCCTTGATGGACTGGGCCGCCAGCACAAGGGCCTTCATCCCTGAGCCGCAGACCTTGTTGATTGTGAATGCAGGTATCGAGTAAGGCAATCCAGCCGCAATCATGGCCTGCCTCGCGGGATTCTGGCCGATTCCAGCCATGACCACATTGCCCATGATGACTTCATTTACTTCTTCGTTTGAGATCCCGGCTCTGGAAATGGACTCGGAAATAACTTTCCCGCCCAGGTCTGGCGCCCTGACATTCTGAAGGGTTCCGCCGAATTTTCCGATTGCCGTTCTGACTGCGCTCGCTATAACAACATTGACCAATACGATTCCTCCGATATTATAGGATAAAGGAAATTGCATATAAACGTTTTATGCACGTAAAAAATCAGGCTCATGCCATCGGCATATCCACTGTCTTCCAGTTCTCGGCATAGACCTTCCCCTGGGCGAACCACTGGACAACCATGGGCAGGAGCAGATGCTCCGCTGCCAGAACCCTCTCCTGAAGGCTCTGAATTGTATCGTCAGGTTTAACGGGGACCATCATCCTGGCGATGATCGGGCCCCCATCCACGTCCTCCGTGACGAAATGGACGCTGCAGCCGCTCTCCTTGTCATCCGAGTCCAGCACTGCTTTATGGACTTTCAGGCCGTGCATCCCCTTGCCCCCGTGCTTGGGTAATAGCGCCGGATGAATATTAATAATTTTATTTTTATATTTGTTGATGAAATAAGGTGTGAGCATCCGCAGATACCCGGCCAGAACGATCAAATCTATCTGATGCATTATCAGCTCATGGACCAGTTCTCTCTCGTGCTCCTCTCTGGTCTTGCCCCGGTGGTCTATGAAGACGGCTTTCGCGCCGAACTCCCTGGCCCTTACGAGCGCATAGGCATTCTCATTGTTGGAGATGACCAGTTCCACCTTGCCATCAATCTGGCCATTCTCGCATGCGTCCAGTATTGACTGGAGGTCCGTTCCCCCGCCGGATGCCAAGACCGCGATTCTGAGCATGCGGGTATGATTGGTTTCTGAGTATATAATAATTCTATGGAAAGCGCGCTCATCGGGAATCTGATTGGGTGCTCCGGCACAACTGAAGGATGAAAGAATAATCATCCATGCAAGAGCTTCCAGATTGGAGGCCACTATGAACGTTGGGTAAGGCCTCAACCCATTCCCAAATAAATTGCAATGGAATGTCAGGCACGGTTCCCATTGACGCTCTGCAATTGGGAGTATCACTCGATGCCAGATTGATTCAAATACCCCGCCTCTGGATTCATAAATGCTAAAATTCAGACAGGGCATGCTGCTGGGAGTGTGTTTTTTCTTAACATTATGCATAATCTATTTCAACGACTCCGGGGATTGGGGTGGCATGATGAAGGTAGGCTTCATTGTGAATCCCATTGCTGGGATGGGCGGCCGGGTCGGACTTAAGGGCACGGACGGAGTCATAGAGGATGCGAGAGAGCTGGGCGCTGTCCCGATAGCCGGGGAGCATGCGGCAGCCATGCTTGCGGAGCTAAGGAGAATCTACAGGAATTCTGACATACAGTGGTTCACCTGTTCCGGGGAGATGGGCGCATCCATCCTTGAGGAAGCCGGATATGAACATTCGATAATCCATGAGACATCCGCTGACACAAACCGGGAAGATACCCTGGCAGCCGCGAGGAAGTTACTCGAATCCAGAGTCGATATCATCCTT
Source organism: uncultured Methanomassiliicoccales archaeon (assembly GCA_938004075.1). Lineage (GTDB taxonomy): Archaea > Thermoplasmatota > Thermoplasmata > SG8-5 > SG8-5 > UBA147. Next base: position 2,567 of record CALKWP010000144.1, on the reverse strand, counting down.
TTCTGCGGCGGCGATGGCACCGCCAGGGACATCTGCTCGGTTATCGGCAGGAAAATCCCTATGTTGGGCATCCCGTCAGGCGTCAAGATGCATTCCGGGGTTTTTGGAATCACTCCAGCAAAAACTGCCGATGTGCTGGCTGGCTTCATTGCCGGGGAATTGAAGCCCGCTGAAGTTGAGATTATGGACCTGGACGAGGGCAAGTACCGGCAGGGCGAGTGGGTCGTCCGGCTATACGATTCCGCGCTGACGCCGTTCGAATCCACGCTGGTCCAGTCGAGCAAGCTCATGGTCACGGAGGCCAGCGACGCCGATATCATCAATGAGATTGCGGAGTACATCGAGGAACTTACAAAGGAAGAGCCGGAAACGCTGTTCATCCTGGGCCCCGGCGGGACCACGGAAGCCATCGCGAAATACCTGGGCATGGACAAGACCATCCTGGGGATTGACGCATTCGCAGCGGGAAGCCAGGTGGGGAAGGACCTCAATGAGGCTGCAATATTAAAATTAACAAATAAATATAATAAAATCAAATTAATTTTAAGCCCCATCGGCAGCCAGGGCTTCGTCCTGGGCCGGGGGAATCTCCAACTCAGTCCCGAAGTCGTTCGGAAAGTGCACAGGAATGATATTCTTGTGGTATCAACCCCGGCAAAGCTGGAGCGGACGCCGGTTCTGAGGTTCGACACCGGTGACGCGGAACTGGACAGATCTCTTGCAGGAAGCGGCTGGCTCTCGGTTGTTGTCAGCTACAGGATGTTCAGGCTGGCGAAGGTGCAGGTTTGAGGATGCTGGCTACCTCTATTCATCAACCTTAAATATCCCATGTCATTACCCTGTTTTCAGTCAGATTAGGAGTGTGTCTCAATGAACAGAAACCCCAATGGATTCCTTCGCGAGGAATACAATGCGCTGGTAGAGAAGAACTTCAACTGGCAGCCGAAGACCCTTGAGGGCCCGTCGGCGCCCGTTTGCAAGGTTGAAGGCAAGGAGGTAATCATGCTGTGCTCCAACAACTACCTCAACCTCAGCAACCACCCCAAGATAAAGAAGGCGTCTATCCAGGCCGTGAAATCCCACGGCGCCGGCTCCGGCTCCGTAAGGGGGATTGCAGGCACTATGGACTTGCACCTGATCGCCGAGGAGAGGGTCGCCAAGTTCAAACACACCGAAGCAGCACTCATTTATCAAACAGGATTTGCAGCGAATGCTGGACTCATACCTCAGTTGGTCGACAAGGGCGACATAATCATCAGCGACGAGCTGAACCATGGTTCCATCATCGACGGCGTTCGCCTGTCCAAGGCCGACAAGGGCGTGTACAAACACTGCGACATGGGCGAACTGGAGAGGGTCCTGAAAGACGCGGATTCCAAATACCGCAGGATACTTGTCATAACGGATGGCGTATTCAGCATGGATGGCGACATAGCCCCCGCTGACGAGATTGTGAAACTGGCTCAGAAGTATGGCGCAATGACCTACGTGGACGATGCGCACGGCGAAGGGGTCATCGGCCCGGATGGAAGGGGCGTTGGAGCTCACTTCGGCATCGAGGGAAAGATCGACGTGGAAATGGGCACATTCTCCAAGGCCTATGGAGTCGTGGGCGGCCTGATTGCCGGCTCCCATGACCTGAGGAACTTCGCGCTCAACAAGTCAAGGACCTGGCTCCTGAGCGGCTCTCACCCGCCAGCTGTCGCAGCTGCCCAGATCGCTGCGATCGATGTGCTGGAGAAAGAGCCGAGGCACGTGAAGAAGCTCTGGACCAACACGAAGTACTTCAAGAAGCAGATCAAGAAGATGGGCTTCGACACCGGCAACAGCACCACGCCAATCACCCCGATAATGTGCGGCGAGAGTGCGAAAGCCAAAGAGCTCAGCGCATTCCTGTTCAAGGAAGGCGTCTATGCACTGCCTATCGTGTTCCCTATGGTCGCAAGGGACAAAGCCAGGATAAGGACCATGATGAACGCCGGACTCAAGCGCGAGCACCTGGATAAAGCACTTGATGCTTTCGAGAGGGGCGGCAAGAAGTGCGGCATCATTTAAGCAGAAAAGCAATGGGCGGGGAAATTCCCCGCCCCAATTTCATCATATATTTTTCTCATTCTATGTCTATATATATTGTCATCGGGGTAGAGCCAACATAGACGGTTGTCTCGTTCCATAGCAACTCATAGTAACCGAAACTTGGCGCGCTCACCCTGAATGTGTGGTTATTCATCTCAAATACCATGGTGGTAATGGAGAACTCGGTGTTGCTTGGATTCACCGTATCTGTGCCGCTCTCGATATTGTCAACAGAGAGAGTCACCCATGTCGTGCCGGTATTGTTCCCCTTGTATTCCCCGCGCACTGTGACAGTGACCTGCTTCTTCACGATATCAAGGCGGATGGATGCGGGTTCAGCGTAAGGTATGTATTTGATTACGGTTTCGGATTTCTCTCCCGCCGATGTGATTACCTGGAACTCATGCTTTTCATTGGCTGAGACATCGATGCTGAAATAAAAGTACCCGTTGTTGGTGTATTCATAGTAATAATAATCGCAGATCGGACGA
>CALKWP010000143.1 GCA_938004075.1 uncultured Methanomassiliicoccales archaeon | reverse complement strand
CATAGATTATGAAGCTGGCAATCAGAACCGCGACAAAGGGTCTTAGCCAGTGCGCCTGAAGACTCCTGTCGCTGCTGATTATGTTGAGCGCCGATACCATTGCATCAAATCCCGCCACACTAATATTGATACAAATATATATATTTTATGTAGGGCGACGACCAGAATCAGGAGAAAAAAGCCTGAAAAACTGAAAATGGCAAGGCCGGAAGATCAACGTGAGAACACCCCGGAAAATGTGGCTCGGAGAGGCATATGTTAGCAATTTCGAACGAGCAGGGTTACCCGAGGTTTCTTTCTGTCCACTTTCTTCTTTTCCGAGGGTAATCCAGCGCAGTGAGAAATAAAAGAAGAAAGTGGCTGACAGCGTTCTGCGCTTTCCGTGGGCTCTCGCACCACAGTACTACGCAGAACGCAGGTGGGCTTAACTTCTGGGTTCGGAATGAGACCAGGTGTGGCCCCACCGCTATGACCGTCAAACCGATTCCTTGATTGGCGTTCTGTATTTAATGTTTTCTGTTCACCTGCATGTTCGCTACAGTTTCGGTAAGCAGGCAGGGGCCTGTTTTCGCAAGCGATGAAACATTAATATCCAGAGAGGGCTATTGAGAGGCCATGTTTGAAGCGATAAGTAGGTCGGGCTGCGGCAGAACCGGAAAATTGTCCGGCGATGGCTGGCAGCTGCAGACCCCGGGCATTCTTTATCTGGATACAGGAAGGTTTCCGGCGCCGGAGCATTCCGAAGCGAGGCTCCGCCCGGCAGGCAGGGATCTTGAGCTGTCAGTTTCAGGCGCTGCACCGGTTCGCATTCCTGGCTACTCGGGATTTCCGTCCTCAAGGAACACGGAAAAAGACCCGAGAATCGATGGAAAAATATGCATTCTGAGGCCGGAAACGGACATTGAAAAAATTAAAGAGCTCAGAGGCCAGATAGATATATTCATTTTAGAAAATTCAATTGAATTATATCAAAATGCGAAGATATTTATAGACGTGCTTGTCAGGGTGAGGGGGGCAATTGGCTATGCTGCGGCGCTCTATCTGCCAGGTGTTGCGCTCCCGAACAATGTGGCATTGCTCGGGTACATGGGGATTGACATCGTGGACACCGCCCGGGTTGCGCTGCTGTCCGGGCAGGGCAGATTCATGACGCAGGATGGTGTGATATCCGATGCCGGCGACGAGTACTGCTCCTGCAAGGCCTGCGCAGGCGAGATGGGAACATACCAGCACAATCTGATTGCATTGCATTCGGAACTCATGCGAACGCGTGCGAAGATTATGCGCGGAACGATTCGGGAGCATATAGAATACCGGGCCAAGACCTCGCCGAAACTTGTGGAGATGCTCAGGCATCTGGACATGCACCATTTCGATTACCAGGAAGAACGCGCCCCGGTTGTCTCTACTAATTTTGCGGCGACTACCAGGCTGGCCCTCGGACGACCCGATATCGTGAGATTCAGGAATCGCGTGATCGAGAGGTATGAAAAGCCGCCGACGCCTGATATCCTGGTGTTGCTGCCATGTTCAGCCAAGAAACCTTATTCGAGTTCAAAGAGCCACGGTTTCTTCGCGCAGGCCATCTCGGAGAGCGGCGCCGCGCCGCGGGTCCATGAGGTGATCGTGACATCCCCGGTGGGACTGGTGCCCAGGGAGCTGGAGTTGTTCTACCCGGCCCAGCATTACGACATTCCCGTGACTGGCCACTGGTTCGAGGACGAGAAGATTATGATTAATAATTTATTACATAAATATTTAAATAAAAATAAATACAAATTCATAATAAATCATCTTGGTGACGGGCTCCTGGATGACCTGGACTTCCGGAAAACAGCAGTTGGCTCGCCAACCTCCGACGAGTCCCTGAGAAATCTGACCAGGGCTCTGGGCGAGATTGGCGGAACCGGCTCCGGGTGGAAGAATCGCGCATCCGAGGAGATTGCCAGCATGGCCGCGTTCCAGTTCGGGCCTGCCGCAAGGGAGATATTCTCAGAATGCGCAATGGCTGGCCGGTTCCCCCAGGTCAAAGTGGTCAGGAAGAAGCTGCAGTTCGCTACCATCTCCCAGGCCAATGGAATGCTGGTGCCAACTATCGATGGCGCCAGGTTGATGGCTGAAGCCGGGATTCATGCTGTGAATATCGAGAACTTCGAGATCACTGGCAATCTGTTCGCTGTTGGGGTTTCATCCGCCAGCCCGGAGATTCGGGTGGGGGATGAGGTGGTCATCGTCAGGAACGGGGAGGCGGTCGCCTCGGGAACTGCCAGGATGTCCGGCGAGGAGATGACCCAGTCCATTCGCGGAGAGGCGGTCCGGGTCCGGCATAAAGCACGGTAACGAATACAAATTTCTTTATATCTTGACAATATACATGGATTTATGCCAAAGCAGCCCGCGGCAGAGGCAGACAATGCAAGGCGCAGAATGGTCATCGAGAGCATTGTCGAAGGCCGGAAGATGGAAGCGTATGCCGAGCACCGCACCAAGGAGATGAACGCATGCTGGATGTGCGGAGCTATTTGCTACCGCAAGACTCCGGGCAAGCTCATCGGGAAGCAGTGGGTCTGCATAGATTGCCTGAGGCAATTGAAGGAAACCCTGGATACGCTGGAGCAGTGGGAAGAGGAGCTGGCTATGAGCAAGGACGCCAGGCGCCAGTTGGATGGCGACCTAGGCGCATGATTTTATCGTTGATTCCTCGGATTAAAATGAAATGGATGCCCTCCGTCACAGAGAGAGGGCATTTTTGCGGCTCATTTGCTGGATTTCCTGGCAGCTTTCTTCGCAGGCGCCTTCTTGGCTGCCGGCTTCTCGTCAGCCAGCGCGGCCTGCGCTGCAGCCAGCCTTGCGACCGGCACCCTGAAGGGGGAGCAGCTCACGTAATTCAGTCCAAGCTTGTGGCAGAAATGGACCGACTGGGGGTCGCCTCCATGCTCGCCGCATATTCCCAATTTTATGTTGGGCCTGGTGCTGCGGCCTTTGGTGACTGCAATCTGCATGAGCTGGCCTATGCCGGTGACATCCAGGGTAGCGAACGGATTGCCCTTGAAGACTTCATTCTCGGTGTATACCCCGAGGAATCCACCCATGTCGTCCCTGCTGATGCCCATGCCCGTCTGGGTGAGGTCGTTCGTGCCGAAGCTGAAGAACTCCGCGGTGTTTGCTATCTCATCGGCGGTCAGCGCGCCTCTGGGTATCTCGATCATGGTGCCCACAAGGTAATCGAATTTCACCTTCTGCTCCGCCATCACCTGGGTTGCGACCCTGCGGACTATCTCAGCCTGGAGCTCGAACTCCCTGGCGAATCCAACAAGAGGTATCATGACTTCCGGGTTGACCTTTATCTTCTTCTTGGCGACCTTTGCAGCCGCTTCGAATATGGCCCTGGCCTGCATCTCGGTTATCTCCGGGTAGGCGATGCCCAGCCGGCAGCCGCGGTGGCCCAGCATCGGGTTGAACTCGTGAAGCTGCTCCACGCGCTGCTGAATCTTGGCGACCGGGATTCCGGTTTTCTTGGACAGCGCCTTCTGCTGGTCTGGTGTGTGCGGAAGGAACTCATGCAGCGGCGGGTCCAGGAGCCTGATGGTTGCCGGGTAGCCGTTCAGGGCAATGAAAATGCCCTCGAAATCGCCCCTCTGGTATGGAAGTATCTTGTCAAGGGCTTTCTTCCTGTCCTTGACATTTTCAGCCAGAATCATTTCCCTCATTGCGTCTATGCGGTCCCCTTCGAAGAACATGTGCTCGGTCCTGCAGAGGCCGATGCCCTGGGCGCCGAACGCGACCGCGTTCCTTGTTTGCTCGGGATTGTCGGCATTGGTGCGGACGTTCAACCGGGTCACTTTCGAGCACCAGTCCATGAGCTGCTGGAACTGCCTGAATTTCTCCGTCTTCCTGGCGGCCTTGTCGTCATGGAGAAGTCCGGCAATGATCTCCGATGGCGCGGTTTTTATGGCACCAGCATAGACCGTTCCTGCGGTTCCATCGATTGAAAGGAATTCGCCTTCCTTGAACGTTTTTCCAGCCACGCTGACCGTTTTCTTGTCGTAATTTATGTCAAGCGCGCCCGCTCCGCAGATGCAGACCTTTCCCATCTGCCTGGCGACCAGCGCCGCGTGGGATGACACGCCGCCCTTGGCCGTGAGTATTCCCTCGGCTGCAATCATGCCTCTAAGGTCTTCCGGGGAGGTCTCGGCGCGAACCAGCAGTACCTTCTCGCCTTTCTCTGCCATGGCTGCCGCCCTGTCAGCGTTGAGGCAGATCTTTCCGCATGCCGCCCCGGGGCCGGCAGGAAGACCATTCGCCACCGCCTTGCTCTTCTTGATCTCTGCCAGGTCGAACACCGGCGCAAGAAGCTGGTCCAGCTGGTCAGCCGGGTTGAGCTTGATGGCGGTTTTCCAGTCAATGAGTTTCTCGTCGACCATGTCCATGGAGAATTTCAGCGCGGCCATTGCGGTGCGCTTGCCGTTCCTTGTCTGGAGCATGTAGACTTTTCCGTCCTCTATTGTGAATTCGAAGTCCTGGACGTCCCTGAAGTGCTTCTCCAGGACATTGCGGATGCGATCAAGTTCTTTATATGCGGATGGCATGACAATCTTCAGATTTGCCACTGGCTCGGGGGTGCGCACTCCCGCGACAACGTCCTCGCCCTGGGCATTCATGAGGAATTCTCCGTAGAACTCCTTGGCGCCGTTCGCGGGGTTGCGGGTGAATGCGACTCCGGAACCGGACTCATCGCCGGTGTTGCCGAATACCATTGTCTGCACGTTAACTGCGGTCCCCCAGTCGGACGGGTAGCCGTATTTGCGCCTGTAAACCACGGCGCGGTCGTTCATCCATGAGTCGAACACCGCTGCAATCGCGCCGTTCAGCTGGTCCCAGGGATCGGTCGGGAACTCCTTGCCGGTGCGCTTCTTGATAAGTACTTTGAACAGAGCGACCAGTTCCTTGATGTCGCCGGCAGTCAGCCTGGTGTCCTCGATATCTTTCCTGTACTTATTCTGCTTCAAAGTGTGAATGACGGTTTCGAAGGGTTCGTGGTCTTCGGTCGGAAGCTTCTGCACGCCCATCACCACGTCGCCGTACATCTGGATGAACCTGCGGTAGCAGTCCCATGCGAAACGCTCGTTGTTCGTCGCCTTGGCCAGGGCGATGACGGTCTTATCATTGAGGCCGAGGTTGAGAATGGTGTCCATCATCCCAGGCATCGATACCCTGGAGCCGGAACGGACCGAAACAAGCAGTGGCTTCTTCATGTCGCCAAAACCCTTGCCGGTCTGCTTTTCCAGGTGCTTCATGGAAGCTTTGACCTGGGCGTTGAGCGTCTTGGGAAGCTTTCTTCCGGACTTCATGTAAAGGTTGCAGACCTCGGTGGTGATTATGAATCCGGGGGGCACGTTCAGCCCTATCCGGGTCATCTCAGCCAGGTTGGCTCCCTTTCCGCCGAGCAGTTCCTTCATCTTTCCGTTCCCTTCCGCGAAGAGATAGACGTGTTTTTCAGACATGGATATTCCTCATTTTCCGGGGGAAATGATAAGTGGGATTAATATGTTGGCACTAAAGATATGGCAAATTGACGGGGTGCGTCCCATGATGGCGTAACACTATGTGAATGCTCAGAGCTCAAGCGCCATCTTGATATGTTCTATGTTGGCTTCAATGAAAATTTTACCGGATGAACGAAAGCCCAGCTTTTCATAGAATTCCCTTGCGCCAATCTGGACATTGGCGTAAACGGACTTTGCCCCCAACTCCCTGGCCTTTCCGAGAAGCCATTTCACAATCCCGGCGCCGAGGCCCTTGCCCCTGTGCTCCCGAAGCACCGCAACCCTGCCAAGCTTCATCCCATCAGGCATTCTGACCAGGCGGCCTGTTCCAACAACTCTGCCGTCCAGAAGGCAGACCATGTGGATTGCGACCGAATCGTACTCATCCATCTCGATGTCCATTGGCACGTTCTGCTCGCCCACGAAAACCGCGAGCCGAACAGATTTCGCGGAATCGATGTCCGAGCGTGTGTGTGCCAGATCGGAAGAGCGTCGTGTAGGGAAAGAGTGTAGATGT
>CALKWP010000142.1 GCA_938004075.1 uncultured Methanomassiliicoccales archaeon | reverse complement strand
CCGCGGCATCATTCAGAACCGTGTTGATCGCGCCGCTGAGGCCCGATGGATAGGATACGAATACCCAGCTGTTGGCTGTTTTTCCTGTCAAGCTGATGGCATATGGAGGGGTCACCACAATGCTTGGTTCCTGGACCGAGTTGGTGTTGGCCTCCTCATTGGTGGCAGGGTCCACGGCCCTGACGCGATACCACCAGAGGGTGGCGTCGGCCTGGCCCTTGTCCATATCGCAGTAGGTGTTGGTTCCCACCGGGGATGTGCCTATGACTGTGTAGGGGCCTCCCGAAACAGCTGCCCGGTAGATATTATAGTGGTCAACGTCGGTGCCGCTGTGAGTCCAATTGAGGGTGTTGTGATTGAGCGGGTTGCTGGCGGTCATGGGCTTGTATTGGAATCCCGTGATGTGATTGTCGTAGGTGTCCGTCCCCCAGTACCAGTCGCTTCCGCCTCCACCAGATGTGGCGACCCTTGTCCAGTACTGGATGGTCCATTGGCTCGCGTCAAGGGTTCCCTCTCCGATCTGTTCGGTTGTAAAGGTCGCCCTGACTGTCGTCGGGTTCGCTGCGGTTCCGCCATATACCTTCATCACAATGGAGTCGGTGGCGAGAAGTGGTGTCTCAGGGCAATTCCAAGTGGCTGTCTGGAATCCCGAGCCCGATGATGTGCGACTGACCGTTGCCGATAATGCGGTGGTTATCTCCGTCTCGACTCCAGCTGAGCTGCGCTTGTACAATCTCATACCCAGGTAAACCGGGACCGAGTTTCCGGGTGCATAGTTGCCTGCGGTCGCAGACTGGGCCGTGCCGAGCGAGTAAGCCGTCAAGCCATTGACCGTGGCTTCATTGGCCACTCCCCTCAGATATCTGGTCTCAACGACCGGGTCGCCGATTATCGTTGCTGGCCCCCAATGATGGACAGTTAACCCGGTGGGCGCGGCCGGCGCAGTGGTGTCATAGACGAAGGGCGTCGCCTCAGGCGTGGTCCCTGCCGTCGGCGGGCTTAGGTCAATCGTGCTGCCGCCAACCGCCGATGCGATCCATCCGTATGTTCCGGTTCCGGCGGTTATTGTGTAGGAGTAGCTGCCATCGACCGTCGCATCGTTGCCCGCGAGGGTCCACGAAGTGCCGCCATTCTTGGTATAGTAAAGGTTCACTGATGTCGGGATGCCGACCCAGGTGTAAGTGAGCGTGACAGCCGGGTTGTTTGAGCCGCCGATCGGGCCCGTCGCGGTAGCCTGCGCATACTGCGCCGCGTTGAATATCGCGAGCGAGTAGTCCTGGTCATTGGCCCCATCGTTGTCCGCGTCACCGACAATGTTGAATCCAGTCACCCTCAGGGTGTATGTACCGGTCTGCAGAGAGGCGGGAGGGATGTAGATGCATTCGACATTGTTGGTCTCGTCCCATCCATCGGCATTTATATCGAACGTGACGCTGGGATTCGCTCCGCCTGGCGTGACGCCGCCGGTGAAGGCATTGCCATGGAAGACCGTTCCCGTCGGGCCGGTCAATCGCAGATCCAGGTTGTTCACTAGGGGGGTGGTGTCACCAGCAGTCGAAGCCTTGTCGGTCCAGGCCAATGTCACCTTCATCGGCAGCGAATTGCTGACATATGAGAAACTCATCTCCGCGTACGTGCCCGTTGTCAGTTCCGGCTGAGAGTCCTTGAGTATCCATTGCGAAGCCGGGTCGACTATCGGCGGCAGATACATCCTGCCCCATCCCTCGTTCTGGTTGGGGATGTCCGCGGTTCCCATATCTACCGCTGAGTTGATTAGCAATGCCTTCACCAATGCTGGCGAAGGAGCAGTGCCTAGTTTGGATGTGGCCCATTGGTACACAACGGCTGCGCCGCCGGTGACTGTCGGGCATGCTTGTGAAGTTCCCGAGCACCACTGGTAACGGGTGTCAGGTGTGTAGAAGCCATAGAGTGTGTTAGTGAGGGCGCTCGGAGATCTCGTCGAGAGCGTCTCTTCACCTGGTGCTGCGATGTCGGGTTTTATCCTGCCGCCGCCTGTGTGGTCGCTCCAACCGCGCGAACTGAAACTGGAAATTGTGTCCGGGTTGTTCCTGTTCGTGCTGCTGTAGCCATATGTTGACCCGTCAGGCATGTAATTGTAGTATGAGCCCACGGTGATGACGTTCTTGCCATTCCCCGGGCTGCCTATCGTTCCGGTTGCCGACCCGGCGTTCCCGGCAGAGCAAACTATTGTCATCTGTTGGTTGCCGGCGTTGGCCGATTAGTCCCTCGCGGCGGTGTCGTATCCCACG
>CALKWP010000141.1 GCA_938004075.1 uncultured Methanomassiliicoccales archaeon | reverse complement strand
TTTGTCCAGGACTTTGAGATACTCTTCAACCCGCCTGTGAAATCCGCGGGGATGGAACTTGTTAGTTACTTGGGAGACACCACTCTTGACATTAACATATATGGCGCTGGCAATGTTCTCCTTTACACAACCACCGGTAGCTGCAGCAACGCAGGCACCTTCTGGGGCGTCAGGACGAATGATGACATATACCGGATAGTGATCCTCGATGCTGCTGGAGGGGCTGAAGGCGTGGATAATATCGCTTTCGGCACATCCGCGCCCGGCGGCGTTGGATCCCTGAGGATTTACTGGTATGATGATTACGAGGAAGAGAGTTACCCCGGGTCAATACGTGAATATCTTGAATCAAAAGGCCACACAGTCACCTATCAGGCAGACAGCATGGGCGTCTGGCCGGATGCTGCGTCCATGATTGGCAATTACGACGTCATAGTCGCGGAGCACACCTGTGGAGGAGAGACCATTATTAATCTCGACCAGTGGTTCGCAGCCGGAGGCGGCTATGTCGCCCTGCTCGGCAGTGAAATGTACAACGACTACCCCGGGGATGATTACATTACCACCCTCCTGGGCGTCGGATGGGACGGCAACAGCGGCCAAGGCTGGGGCCCCGCAGACCTCTCATGGACCGACCCATCACATCCCATCGCCACCACCCCAAACTCCGGATGGAACCTGAACGACATCCCACCCGGCCAGTATCAATATTATGTTGACATAATCGGAGGCAGCAATGTCATAGAGGGCCCTGGCGGAGCGGTATTGCAGACCCTCGAAAGCGTTGAAGGCGCCGGCAAGATTGCGTATTTCGGCTCCAATTATCATGGAGGTCAGAGGACCGACCCCGAGGCCAGGATGCTTGTGGAGAACATGATATATTGGACCGGCGGCTCGGGCGGGACCCCAACCAACGTTGCCATCTTCCAGACCACTAACCCGTGGGGCTACGATTCCATACAGCAAATTTACGATTCACATGGCATTACATACACAATATTCGGCCCGGCCGATATCGGTGTCGTCGATCTTGCTCCATATGACAAAGCGATAATTGTGGGTGGCGACGGTCAGGATGGTTCCCTGTACACGGCTGTTTCCGCCAACAAGGCTTGGTTCGAGGCATATGCCCAGAATGGCGGCGCGCTGAACATCCATGTGGATGACTGGGGCTCATTCAACGACCTGCCTTTCGGGCTGACCAGCGTATACGACACCAGCGGCAGCCAAACTGTGAACATCGCAATGCCTGGCCATCAGCTGCTCACCACCCCCAATGTCATCACCGATGCGGAACTTGATAACTGGAACTCTGCTTATCACAGATATTTCACGAACTGGCCCGCCACGGCGGATGTCGTTCTCACGGAGGGTGACAATGGCGGTGACTGGCCAGTCTGCCTTGACTTCAAATGGGGCACAGGCCGGGTAATCGCCACAGGCCAGACAGTTGAATGGGCCTGGGGGCATAGCTACAGCACGTTCCTGGAGAATATCCTACTGGCTGGCTCAGGCAAGATTCCTCTAATCTATAAATTCAACATCGACCCTGTTGCCCAGACCAACTTCGGCTGGAAGGGCGACTGGGTTGAGCACCGCGTTTCTATCAAGAACACCGGCAACACACCTGACATCTACCTGCCGATGTTCGGCGAGGACGCAGACTGGTGGACCAAGTTCCATACTGTCGACCTGCGCCCTCTGGGCATCTACAATGGAATTGACGACGGAAGCGAGACCTGGTGGTGGGGCCCGGTCAATCCCGGCGAGACGAAGCAGTACGCGATCAAAGTGTTCGTGCCGACAGACCAGATAGGGGCCTTCGATCAGGCAACCATCACAGTGAGGTCCCAGGGCGACAATGCGAAGGTGAAGACTGTCCAGATTTGGACCCGCACATCCATGCCATCGCCTTTCTTCGATGACTTCGAAAGGGCGGGTGACGAGGGCGTGTTCGGCCTTTACAATGACGGTGGCCCGCTTGGCGATGTGTCAAATGCCTGGACCCGCTCCAACCAGGATCTTGTGGGCGTTAGCGATGACACGGCATATACGGGCACCTATTCGATGTACACCAGCGGCGGCTCTGTGTCGGCTGCGACCTGCAAGATGAACATGGACATCCCGTTCGGAATTGCCAGTTGCGCCATCCAGAGGGGCGGGCCCTTCGCTGGCAGCGACCAGCCGGAATGGGGCGAGGACCTTGTGGTGGAATACCTCGACGACGGCCTGAAATGGGCGCAGTGGCATGAGCTCGGCCGGTTCCCTGGAGGTGGCATGGCTGGCGAAGTATTCTGGCCATACTGGGTGCTTCCCGAGGATGCACTTCACGAGAGGTTCCAGCTGAGATTCCGCCAGATAGGTGGTTCCGGCGCTGGAAGCGATTACTGGCACATAGACAATGTGTTCATCGGCGCACCCGAGCCGGGCATGGAATTCCACCCTGGCATCAGCGGCCTGAGCAAGATGGGCGCTCCGGGTAACATTGTTGAATATGACATAAACCTTGAGAACCTTGCCAGGCACAGCGATGAATTCTTCATATCTGTCCAGGGCAACAACTGGGCTGCATGGCCGAGCACATGGGTGCTTGGACCTCTCGGGCCGAATGGCCAGATCCCGGACACCGGTTCATTCAATGTTTATGTCGAGATACCCTGGGATGCGGCGCCAGGTTCTACCGATACGGCAACAATATTCGCCACTTCCATGCTTGACACTTCCATAATCCAAACAATCGAGGTCACGACAACAGTGGCAAAGGTCTGGAACATGGATAAGGATCTTTGGTACATGGAGATCCAGCCCGCAATCGATGAGGCCGACCCGGGAAACAGCATATATGCGTTCTCTGGCACCTTCAATGAGAACATAATCATAAACAAGCCCATACACCTGCTCGGTGATGGCAGGGATACCACAGTGATAGATGGCGGTTCCCCAATGGCGAATCTAGAGCCCACCATCATGTCGCCAACGGCTCCGAATGTTCTGCTCCTCCATGGCGACGATAACAATGGGGAGCCGTTGCGCACCCAATTGATGACGCTCGGCGGCCTTGGAACGGTTGACACGTTCGATGCCAGAAGCGTTACCCCATCCCTACCTCAATTGCAGGCATACGACGTTGTCATAATATGGTCGAATTACCTATTTGCGGATACAACAGAAATAGGCAATGTCCTTGCCGATTACGTGGATTCCGGCGGAAAGGTCATCGATATGAATTTCGCCATCGATTCGTCATGGGGAATGTTCGGAAGGTTCGTTACCGAGCAGTACACCGCAATGACACACGGCCCCACATCCTATGTCTGGGCCGACCTTAGCGCTTTCGATGCGGCACATCCGATCATGCAGGGTGTCACTGCAGCCGGTGATGATTACAGAATCTCTGGCACGGCCTTATCCTCTGGCTCAAGCGCAGTGGCGTGGTGGTCAGATGGCGAGCTGTTTGTTGCAGCCAAGGATGATGGCTCAGTGGTGACGATAAATAGCTACCCAGGCACATACAGAGTCTGGACCGGTGACGTGGATATTATAATCCATAACTCGATTTTCTGGTTGGTCGACACCCACATTAATAACGACCCCGTCGTGGAAATCACATCCAGCGATGTGGTCTTCCGCGGCTTCACCGTCCAGAACGACCAGACCGGCATAGAGCTTGATGGGACCTTAAACTGCGATATATCATGGAACAGGGTCCAGGACTGCGGCCAGGGCATAGTGCTGATTAACGCAGGCGGCAACTATGTTTACGCGAATGAAGTGCTGAACAGCGTCGCAGGCAGCTCATCCTCTTCATCGGAACTGATGACCACTTTTGCAACCGATAATAGTTTTGCTGGCAATATGTTCGATCTCGAAGTCAAATCATCAGAAATGCTGATAACATCCTTTGATGCGCATGTCAACACCCCCGGGGCAACTGTAACTTTCGATTTGTACTACCGTCCCGGAACATATGTGGGTTTCGACAGCAATCCAGCCGGTTGGACTCTGGCTGGCTCTGGAACCGCCATATCCATGGGCGAAGGCAATCCGACGAACATTGATATTCCAGACCTGTTGCTCTCGCAAGGAACTTATGGTTTCTTTGTCTATCAGTCATCTTACCCTGCAGCCAACACGTTGTATACTGATGGCAACAATGTCTATGAAAATGCCGACATCAAGATAACGACAGGCATTGGCAAGGGAACACCGGCTTTCACAGGGGGAACATTCAGCCCAAGGACATGGAATGGTCGCATCTATTATGAAGTTTCAAGCATCGCATCCGGCGCAGGAATCCAGGTAATCGGCAGCACATTTGACCCGTTCGAGGACGATTTTGCAGCCGACTCCGGTCTGTGGACCTATTACGGCAATGCGGCCCGGGTCGGGGGCTACTGCAGCCTGACGACCAACGCAAACGGCCTGGTAGGACGGGCACTCTACAATGAACCGATAACATCGCCTTTCATCGCGCAGTTCGACTTCTACGCAGGCGGCGGTTCAGGGGCTGACGGCATGGCCTTCAACTTCTTCAAGGAGAGCTACACCCCGGCAGCCGGAGGTGCGATGGGCATGGTCGATGCAGATCTCACAAGCCTTGGATATTCAGTTGAGTTTGACAACTACTGGAACGCCGAGGGCGACCCCTCAGCCAACCACATTGCAATAGTCAAGGATAATTGGATGAGCCACCTTTCCTATGCAATTGATGGGAGAACAGAGGACGCCACATGGCACAACGCAATGGTCATCGTCACTCCCTCGTACATCGAGGTATATGTGGATGATATGGACAACCCGCTTCTGACCTGGTATGGCGAAGTAGACATGACCTATGGCGGCATGAGCTTCTCCGCAGGAACAGGCGGCCTCAACAATCACCACCGCGTGGACAACATCCGGATCACTCCATTGGGCAACATGATAGAGGCCAACATCCTCAGGGACAACGAGGTTGGCATGCTTCTAGAGGATACCATGAATAACATGATATTCCACAACAACTTCATCAACAATGGCATACACGCACTCGACAACACGGACGCCAACCAGTGGGACGGCGGCTACCCCGACGGAGGCAACTTCTGGAGCGGCTTCACAGGCCCCGACACCAAGAACGGCCCGCTGCAGAACCTGCCGGGTGCTGACGGCTTCATTGACAGCCCATACATAATCGACGCGGATTCCCAGGACAGGTACCCGCTCAAGAACATGTACACATCCACAGGCATCGTCATCGATCCGATAGAGGTTGTCGAGGAACCAGCGCCAGGGGAAGACCCGGCCGCAGAACCGGTGCCCGGACCAAGCACATCCGGAACCCCTGTCGAACCGATGGTACTGCCAGACGCAACCCCGGAACCGGAGATTGCTCCTGCCACACCTGAACCCGATGCGGTAGACTCAGAAGCCGTATCGCCAGCTACAGAACCCGCGATGACCATTCCCGATGAGCCGCTTCCGAACACAGTGATTGAGCCAGAGATCATCCAGGAAAAAGAATCAAACCCGATTTGGCTCGGCCTCCTTGCGGTCTGCTCAATGGCAGTTGCTGTGGCGCTGTACTTCAGGAAAAGGATATAATCGGCATTGCCATCTCGGGGATGCCATGACCCAGCGACAGCACAAGGGAGCAGTCATCCTAGGTTACCTGGATTTCGTCAGGCATGAATGGGGCCAGGAAGGCCTTGATGAGTGCCTGGCATCTGCCAATCTTGATGCAGGCAGCATAGTTGCTGATGAATTATATCCCATCGAGCAGGGCCAGGCCGTTCTGGAATGGATATCAAAGCGCAAGGGCATCGAATACGTCAGGAAAGCCGGCACCCACACTGCCAAGAACCTGGGCAGCCTCGCGTATCTTGTGAAGTTCGTGAACATAAAGCATCTGCTCAAGCGCGCCAAGGACAATTACGAGGAAACGTTCGATTACGGCGCAATATCGGTGATGACAGATGATTTCGGGAAACGCGCGCTGGTCATCATGAAGAATGCCAATTTCTACGAGGAATCCAATGTCGCCTGGCTTGGCGCCCTGGAGGGCATCATGGAAGTCACCCGCACAAAAGGCACCGTGAAGCAGAACAAATGCCAGATGATGGGCGATGAGTATGACGAGTTCCTCCTTGATTGGAGCTGATGCCATGGACCTGCGAACCCTTCGCCCGGAGGATTACGATGCCATAGTATCGGTATGGGAAGGCGCCGCGCTCCCTTACAAGCCAAAGGGCAGGGACAGCCGTTCGGAGGTCAAGCGCCAGATGGCCGTTGACCCGGAGATGTGGCTGGGCTGCTTCATTGCCGGCAAACTCGTCGGTGTGGTTGTGGGCACTTACGAATCCCGGAAAGGGTGGCTGAACCGATTGGCCGTTGTCCCCGAGCATCAGGGCAAGGGATGCGCAAAGGCGCTGGTGAACGAGATGGAATCGCGCCTCAGAGCCAGGGGATTGGGCATTTTCGCGGTTCTCATCGAAGAGGGGCATGACGCCTCGCTGGCGCTTTTCAAGGGCTCGGGTTACGAGGAACATGAGAGCATACATTATCTGAGAAAGCGGGACAGCCCTGACATCTAAGCAGGCTTCATCCCCTCGATGAACGTGATCTCCACATCCGTTCTCACAGTGTCGCCGAACTCCTTCCTCAATCTCTCTTCGAATATCTTCAGGTGCTTCTCGAACTCATCCTCCGGAACCAGGGCCAGCGTGGATATGTATCTCCGCCTGAAGCGCTCCACTATTCCATCGATTGGTTCGTCAATCGGCTCGGTCCTCACAACATGGCTGCGGACATTCGCAACCCCCTGCTCCCGGAGATGCCACTTGAGCTCCGGCACCGGCATGAACCTGTCCAAATCAATCCGGGCAAGCCCCGGAAATAGGGATGTCAGGTGCCGCTTGATCCTGGAATGGGAAACGGTAGCGATAAGAAGATGGCCGCCCGGTTTCAGCGCCCTGAGCGCCTCATTTATAGCCATAGGCTCGTCATCCAGATGCTGAAGGACCAGCATCATCAATGTATTGTCAAACCTTTCCCTGGCGATCGGAAGGTTCGAAGCATCGCCCCGCAGCCAGCAGCCCCGGGATTTTGAGTTGGCCTTCTCCAGCATCCCTGCCGAATAATCCACCCCCCAGACATCCGCGCAGCACCCCATGACGCCCAGCGAATGGCGGCCGGTCCCGCACCCGATGTCCAGCACTCTGGAATTCGGTCCGATGCGCCCCCATTCACGTATGGCTTCCGACCAGAAATCATCTCCAGCTGTTCTGCTCCTCACCCTGTCAAAGTCCCTGGAAGCGACATCGTAATCCGTTTTTCTCTTGGGCGCCCAGCCAGCCATCTCCATAAGCCCGAAGTATTCCGGCCTTTCGAAGGAAAGCTCCATCGGCAGGGCTGTGAAATACCCGGCTTCGCCGATCTCCTCTGTTCTCGGCACAGGCTTCCCGGAGACCTTGCAAGTGAAAATCCTGAGGTTCCCGTTTTTCAAACTGGCGGTGCCGCAGTCCTCCCAATTCCTGCCCCTGAGCCCGGTCTCCTCCAGGAACTCGCGCTTGGCTGTGTCAAGGGGCGTTTCGCCCACTTCCATTCTGCCGCCGGGAAATTCCCAGGCGCGATGGCTGTGCCTGACCATGAGGTATCTTCTGCCCGAAAAGGCAATGACTATGGAGCCCTTGAGCTTCATAGACTGTCAAGGACCTTGACGATGCTGGCCAGAGTCTTTTCCATGCCATGGGTGGCGTCAATGTCCTTCAGGAGCTTCTTCTTCTTGTAATACTTTATCAAGGGTTCGGTCTGGGCTGTGTAGGTCTCCAGGCGCTTGCCGACTGTCTTCTCGTTGTCATCATCCCTCTGGTAAAGCTCGCCACCGCATGAATCGCATTTGCCCGCGACCTTCGGCGGCCTGGCTGTGAGATTGAAAACTGCGTTGCACTTCCTGCATGTCCTCCTGGCGGTAAGCCTGTTCACAAGCTCTTCCAACGGGACCACGATATTGATGACTACATCAATCTTGTCAAGCTTCTCCATGGCCTCTGCCTGCGCCAGGTTCCTCGGGTATCCGTCGAGAATGTACCCATTCTTGCAGTCCGGCTTCTCGATCCTCTCCTTGATCATGGATAGTATGAGGTCATCCGGTCCGAGCTTTCCCGCATCCATGTAGGTTTTTGCGATCTTCCCCAGTTCTGTGCCCTCGGCGACATTCTTCCTCAGCAGATCGCCGGTGCTTATCTGGGGTATTCCATATTTCTCCACCAGGAATTGCGCCTGGGTTCCCTTTCCTGCCCCCGGGGGGCCCAACAGTATCAGTTTCATGGTATCCCTCTTTTACAGAAGCTCCTCGAAATGCTTGAGGAACTCATCCTCGACAAGCGTCTTGGTGCTCACAACGCCAATAACGGTTCTGACCTTGTTCACAACTATCTTGGCGATGTCGTTCGGCTTCTCGGCTTCGATTATCAGGATGAAATCAATGTCGCCAAGCAGGGGCGTCGCCTCGACAACTCCCTTTATCTTCTTGAAGCCCCTGAACGTTTCCATCTACTTGCCGGGTTCCACCGAGATAAGCACAAAGCC
>CALKWP010000140.1 GCA_938004075.1 uncultured Methanomassiliicoccales archaeon | reverse complement strand
GAGATGGTGATTCGTGACTGGAGTTCAGACGTGTGCTCTTCCGATCTCTATTCCACTAACGTCGTGTACCAGTTGAACGTATCGATACCGAACCTTCTCAAGGAAGGAAATCCGGCATTGAACATACCCGCCACCTCTGTCTCAGTCCTCAATGACCAGAATGATGCTGCTCTTGGAAATTCCGACATCTGGGATTGGACGCCTTTCAACGGACCAAATGACGACTGGTGCATCTGGGGCTTGGAGAGCGGGACATACCTTTCCCCGCCCATTTCCGGAACGGTTTCCGCCGGACCGGTCTACACAGACTTTACAGCGGCCCAGGTTCCGGAGACATTCCAGCCCACACCCGTGCTCTGGCAAGTCGTTGTCCCGGCAGGCACGTCTGAAGGCGTTTACAGAGCGACAATCACGATAACGCTATGGAGTTAAAATGGAAACAAAGAATATGATAAAAAGCCCCGAGCCACGGGCTGGGAGAATCGCCAATGAGCGTTAGGAAGCTCGCATCGGCAACGCTCGCCCTGATGCTGCTGAGCGTGGGCTTCAGCATGATGGCCAGCGAGAGCGCGGAAGCAGCATTCATAATGCCACTTTCGAATAACGGGCTCTCTCCGACTTTCGTAGCCCGTGACACCACCTGGAATGACGCAGGCACCATTGCGGTTGTCGTGGGCTATGACACGAACCCGCTGCTGCCAAATGCCTACACCTACTATTTCCTGAACGACACCTATGTGCCCATTGACAGCGGCGGAAACAATGACCAGCGACTGTACTCCGTGGACCATTATGCCGAACCGGTGTACGGGTGGGACGATGAGACGCGGAGGCCGGGGGAGGGGGCAAGTGTCAGCATGGCGGAGCCGCCGCCGGTCATCACGCAACAGCCATTGCCAGACGATGGGATTTTACGCCGCACGATCATTTATCAGGACTTCTCCAGCGCAACATTCCCACCGACAGGATGGAATGTGCAAACAATTCCCACTACGGGAACATGGAGCAGGCCAGCCACAAATGCAGCGGGTGGAACATCCCCTGAGGCGATGTTCACATATGGTTCGCCCGGCCAGGGAACATCTCGCCTTTACGCAGGACCCATTGACACAACAGGAATGGCGCACTTCAAACTTCAATGGCGCCAAAGAATCGATGATTATCCTGCAGCGGTGGGTGTTAAACTGATAATTCAAACAAGCACCGACTTATCTGTGTGGAATGATGCAGGCTGGCACTGGGACGATACACAGATGCCAGGAAGCATCGCAGCTTCGCAGAAAACCATGGATATCACCACTGCGGATGTGGGCTCCTCATCTTTCTATATTGCCTGGACTGTTATCGGTAATTCGTATCAGTTGAACAATTGGTACATTGACGATGTCGCACTGAGCTGCACATGGTTCGATGACATTGAAAAAGGTGCTGGAGCATGGCAGCCCACAGACAACGCAATGGGTACTACCTGGCAGCGCGGCAACCCGAGTGGCTTTGGACCGGGCTCGGCTTATTCTGGCACAAACTGCTGGGGAACAAATCTGGTGGCTAGTTATACAAACAACGCGATTGCCTACCTAACCATGCCTTCCCTTGATACGAGAGGGCTGACGCAGATTTCACTTTCGTTCTGGATGTGGTTTGTCTCAGAGAACGGAAGGGATGTTGGATGGGTGGAAGCATCTACAGACGGAGTGGTCTGGAATCCTGTGAACCCAACCTCAGGACCGCCATATCAAGCCAACATGTATGGGATTCCGGGATATACAGGAATAATAGGCGGTTGGTCCCAAACAAGATTCGACCTAAGTGCCTATGCCGGAGGCACCATGTGGATCAGGTTCAGGTTCAGGTCCGATGCTCTCAACGTGAACCCTGGATGGTACATAGATGATGTCTTGCTATCCAGCAATTATGCTGTGGGGCTCGTCCCCGAGTTTCAGAACAAGTACGGGTTCCCAAGCCAGGTTGTTGACCATCTGATTACGGTCACCAACCAAGGGCTAAATGGCGATACATATGACCTATCAACCGCTGGCAACGTGTGGTCCACAGCCCTGATTGCCGAGTCCGGAGCTGCATTAGCACTGAGTGCCCACCAAAGCCTTTTTGCCGGTAATGTTCGTGGCTACTGGTTCACCGCACCCTGCGATTTCACTGTCACGGGTTTACGCGTCCCGATCGAGGCGGGAACAGACAAACAGAATATAGCGATTGTGCGATTTAATAGCGCAGTACCAGCATATCCCGCCATGTCAAACGATTTCACGTCTCTTGGCTATTGGAAAAATATAACTGGAACATCATTCATTTCTTGCAGCATCCCGATATATTCTGGCAACATTATAGGTATATTGGGCTCAAAGGGTGTGGCAACGAACAACCAATCCTATGCAGCTGCACCATATGCCACCACAATCAATGGATATCCTGTGACATTGACACGGTTGGGCATGCAATTCAATTTGAATTATTATTCACCGCGTGACCTATGGACAGAGGCAGCTAGCTCATATTCAAGGGTGGAGATGGAATACACCATCAACTCAATATCTCTCAATGCTGGTGCAAGCAAGAACTTCCTCGCCCGTGTATCTATACCGGCCGGAGCATCACCCAATAATGCGGATATCGCCACCATCACAACAACATCCCGAGGTTCGCCGACGATTTCAGCAAATACTCAGGTGCGGACCAAGGTACCGGGAGGAATCCTTGCAACTACACCCACAAATGGAGCAACTGGCGTTGCTGTGACTCAGAACGTGATTGTGACTTTCGGAGAACCGATGCAAACCGGTACCGTGACTTACACTTGTGTACCGAACCCAGGGGGATGGACGGCTATCTGGAATACTCCGACCAACACAATATTAACATTGAGCCATACAGCTTTTGCCTACTCGAGTGCTTACACATTCCAGATAACCGGAGGCACTGACATTTATGGCAACTCTCTGGGGTCCAGCGTAGCTGCCAATCCATGGAGTTTCACCACCCAAGCCATCGCCTCCGCAACGGCCACTGGCCCAGTCTCGGCCATACCAACAAATGTCGGAAGCATCACAACCACATACACAACCTCCGGAGCTACCCCCACTTCAGTCAATCTATATTACACAACGAATGGCGGAACCACATGGACACTGGCAGGCAACGATGCAACGGTTGACGGCAGCTTCGGATGGATCATCCCCTCGGCAGGAACATATCACTGGCTCGCCTCCGCGGTCGGCGGCGGTTCCACCGAGCCCAGCCCTCCTGCAGGCGGCACACCTCCGGAGGCAGGACCTTACATCTATGATAATGTCAGGCCAGCAGTGTCAAGTGTTGTACCGAATAACGGCGCCACTGGGGTTTTCCCTTCCCAGAACATAGTGATAACCTTCAGCGAACCAATAAACACAGCATCCTTCTCATTCGGAACCACTTTCACCATCAGCCCGAACCCGGGAGGCCTTTCAGTAGCGTGGAGCGGAGGCAACACAATTGCAACTGTAACCCATACTGCGTTCACCTATAGTACCTCATATTCCTGCACATTAAACACGGGCATTTTGGATTCGGCCGGCAATGCCATGCTGGCGGATTACAGCTGGTCCTTCACCACTCACGCCGCTGCTTCGGCAACCACCACCGGCCCGATCGGCGGCCCAAGCAATGTCGCGGGAGTCACTATTACATACACATGGACGGGCACCCCCACTTCCGTGAACCTCTATTACACCACCAACGGTGGAACATCCTGGACTCTGGCGGGCAATGATGCCTCGGTCGATGGCAGCTTCGCCTGGTCATGCCCTTCCGGCGGCACATACGGGTGGATAGCCCAGGCTGTTGGCGGCGGCTCCACTGAATTGAGCCCGCCCACTGCGGGAACCGCACCGGAGGCTATGTCCTACATATATGACACAGTGAGCCCTACCCTGTTTTTCAGGTACCCGGGAGTAGGTGCTACCAACATTGCGATAAATCAAGATATCAGGTTGATATTTACAGAGACCATGAACACGGGTTCACTTACCTACACTTGCAGCCCGGACCCAGGTGGGTGGGGTTCCTCGTGGAGTATGTGGTCTTACACAAATGATCAGGTTTACCTCAGCCACACGGCATTTGCTTATGATACCACATATACATTCACAATCACTGGCGCTTCAGATTTCGCCGGAAATCCCCTTGCTACCCCAATATCATGGTCATTCACTACTATCGCTGCGGCATCCGCGACTGCCACAGGCCCGATATCGGCAACGCCCACGAATGTTGGCAGCGTCACATTGACTTACACTTACACAGGAACTCCAACCTCGGTGCGTCTCTATTACACCACGAACGGCGGTACATCCTGGATCCTCGCAGGGACGGATAATACCGTTGATGGCAGCTATCTCTGGGCGGTTCCTGCGCCCGGCACATATGGATGGTTGGCCGTAGGGATTGGCGGGGGTTCCACAGAGGTGGACCCGCCTACACCAGGAACATCGCCGGAAGCCACTCCGTACGAATATGATAATGTCTCGCCGACTATCACTTTGACAACACCTGCCAGCGGCGCTTCTGGGATCGGAGTGACATCTACCGTGGTTATCACGTTCAGCGAGTCCATGAATATCGCATCATTCACATACACCTGCAGCCCGAATCCTGGGGGCTGGAGCGCAGTGTGGAGCTCGGTCACATACACGAATGACCGGGTCACCCTCACTCATACCGCATTTGCCTATTTCACGGCATACACATTCACGGTAACAGCGGCAGCGGATGTCGCGGGCAATGCGTTAAGCGGGGGCGGCGTGCCAAATCCGTGGTCCTTCACAACAATAGGAGCGACAGCAACTGCCACTGGCCCGATATCAGCAATAGCCACCAATGTTGTGGCGGTCACCATCACCTACACATACACGGATTCGCCGACCTCGGTGAACATTTACTATACAAAGAACCTGGGTTCCCCTTATACTTGGGTGCTGGCAGGAAATGACGCGACTGTTGATGGCAGCTTCGCTTATACAATAGTCGCCGGCTCAGGCAGCTACCGCTGGCTTGCTTCGGCGGTTGGCGGCGGTTCCGTCGAGCCCAGCCCTCCCGGCAATCTCATTCCACCAGAGGCTGTGTATTACTTACTGGACCTGGACACCTCAGCACCTCCATCAGGTCTCAATGTGGAGTGGGGAGGAAGGCAGACGCTCCTCAGCCAGGATTTCTCTGATGCGACTTTTCCGCCTCCTGGATGGGCTCAGAGCGGCCCCAGCGTTCGTTGGACCCGTTCGTTAACCGCATTGGCGGGTGGCACTTCCCCTGAAGCAAGATACCAGTGGATTACCGCAACAGGCACCTGGCGCCTCTTCAGCAATCCTATTGACACGACAGGGATGACATCTCTCAACCTTCAGTTCAGGACCCTGTTCGACGATTACTACGCAGCAGCAGTAAGGATTAAAGTCCAGACAAGTTCAGATGGAGTGACCTGGCATGACACCGACTGGTACATGGATTCGAAGGCAAACCAAAACATAGGCCCGAGACTTGCGTCAGTGTCAATCAATACGGTCGATGTTGGCTCATCAACATTCTGGTTGAGTTTTACTGTAGATGGGATCTCGAATTATATGGATTATTGGTACATTGACGATGTGAATTTATATTACATCAACCCCGGCTTGACAAATCACAATATACTGGAATGGGTAAAATCCACTGATGATGGTACCGGCACAAATGATGTATCTCATTATAAGATATACAGATCAAATAACGAAGCTGGCCCATGGGATGCGACCGCTCTGTTGACCTCGGTTTTCGCAGGTTCAAATTCCTACATCGACCTCAACGCAGGCCAGGCAGACGGGACTATCTGGTGGTATGTTGTTAGAGCAGTTGACAGGGCCGGGAACGAGGAGATGAACACCAATGCAGCACCGGAGGACTCCATTCCGCCCACAATAATCGCGACAAACCCGGTGAGCGGGGCAACTGGCGTCAGCGTGACCCAGAGCATAGTAATAACATTCAGCGAATCCATGAATACCGCATCATTCACATACACATGCAGCCCCAATCCCGGTGGGTGGAGCGCAGTGTGGAGCACAGTTTCCTACACAAATGACCGGGTTACCCTCACCCATACCAATTTCGCTTATGGGACTACTTACACATTCACAGTAACCGCGGCAGAGGACATTTACCACAATCCACTTGTCGCGGGAGGCGTCCCCAACCCCTGGTCATTCACCACTCTGGCTGCAGCTAGCGCGACAGCCACTGGCCCGACCGGAGGCCCCACAAATGTCGCGGGCGTGACCATCACCTATTCAAGAGTCGGAACCCCCGCCTCCGTGAACATTTACTACACGACAAACGGAGGCACAACCTGGAACTTCGCTGGAAATGACGCAACGCCTCTGGACGGCAGTTATGCCTGGTCCGTGCCTTCATCAGGCACTTATGGTTGGATTGCCCAGGCGGTCGGAGGCGGCTCCACTGAGCCAAACCCCCCATCAGGTGGAACACCTCCCGAAGCCAGTTCCTACATATTCGATAATGTCCGGCCATTCATCGTCACAACAAACCCGGTGAGCGGGGCAACCGGGGTTTCAATCTCGCAGAGCATCGTAATCACCTTCAATGAACCGATGACCACAGGAAGCGTCACATACACCTGCAGCCCGAATCCAGGCGGATGGGTAGCCAACTGGAACGGTCCGACAAACACAATCCTCACGCTGAGCCACACCAACTTCCAATACGGCACGACATATACTTTCACTGTGACAGCAGCGAACGATGTTGCGGGCAATACCCTGATAGCTGGAGGCACTCCAAATCCATGGTCCTTCACCACAATCGCTGCGGCATCCGCCACGGCCACAGGGCCGACCGGAGGGCCTACAAATGTCGCCAGCATCACCATAACATATTCATACACAGGTGTTCCCAGCTCGGTCAATATTTATTACACAACGACAGGAGGAACCATCTGGAACTTGTGGGGCAATGATGCGACCGTAGACGGAAGTTATATGCTCATGCTCTCAACCTCCGGCACTTATGGCTGGATCGCCCAGGCGATCGGAGGCGGCTCCACTGAAGCGATTCCGCCAGCTGGTGGAACACCTCCGGAGGCAAGCTCATACATTTTCGACAATGTCAGGCCCGCAATCTCCATCACAACCCCTGTCAATGGCGCTACCGGGGTTTCTGTGAGCCAGAATATAATCATTACATTCACTGAGACAATTAATACTGGGTCATTCACCTACTCATGCAGCCCTAACCCTGGCGGCTGGTCAGTTGCATGGAACGGCGGTAACACGATTGCTACGCTCACACATAACGCTTTCGCATTCGGGACAGCCTACACTTTCACGGTCACAGCAGCCAATGACGCCGCCGGGAACACCCTCAACTCTGGTGCGGTTCCAAACCCGTGGTCTTTCACAACAGTTTCAGGGGCTACAGCGACTGCAACGGGGCCGACTGGCGGGCCAACAAATGTAGCCATGGTCACATTAACATATTCATGGACCGGGACTCCAACCTCGGTGAACCTCTATTACACAGCGGATGATGGGGCAAGCTGGATTCTTGTCGGTAATGACGTCACAGTGGATGGCAGCTTTAGTTGGACTGTTCCAGCATCAGGCTCTTATGGGTGGATTGCCCAAGCCATCGGCGGCGGCTCGACGGAGCCGAGCCCTCCACCAGGGGGAACATTGCCTGAATCCAGTTATTACATATATGACAATGTCCGCCCCACAATCGCAATGACAGCCCCCGCAAACGGCGCCATAGATGTCGCCGTCACCCAGAACATCGTGATAACATTCAGCGAGCCAATGAATCCTGGAACATTCTCATACACTTGCATCCCGAATCCGGGCGGATGGGGGGTTACCTGGAACGGAGGGAACACTATTGCAACACTTACTCACACGCCATTTGCGCATATCACAACATACACAATTACCGTGACCGCGGCGAGCGATGCGGCAGGCAACGCATTGCTTGCGGGCATTATTGCAAACCCCTGGTCATTCACTACCGGATCCGGCGCAACCGCGACTGCCCTTGGTCCTGCTGGCGGACCTACAAACATCGCCGGTGTCATAATAGACTATTCCTTCACAGGAACTCCGACCTCCGTGAATCTATATTACTCAATAGACGGAGGAGCGAGCTGGACTCTCGTGGGAAATGATGCATTCCCTGATGGCACTTACCTCTGGACGATGCCCTCCTCCGGCAGTTATTACTGGATAGCCCAAGCTGTCGGAGACGGCTCCACCGAACCCAGCCCCCCAGCACCAGGGACCATGCCCGAGGCCGGGCCGCATATCTTTGATAAACAAGCCCCAACGATAATCTCTGTATCACCGGGGATGGGCGCCACAAATGTCCAGGGAAATTCACGGCTTGTCATCACGTTCAGCGAGCCAATGGATCCGTCATATTGGGTGCTAATAATCACCCCCGAACCTCTGGGGATATCTGTGGCATGGAGCAGCGGCAACACGGTGATGACCGTAACTCATGACGGATTCCCCGAGCTCACCTATATCACTGTTTTGC
>CALKWP010000139.1 GCA_938004075.1 uncultured Methanomassiliicoccales archaeon | reverse complement strand
GACCACCGAGATCTACACTCTTTCCCTACACGACGCTCTTCCGATCTGACATGAACAGGTTCTCGAATGCATCTGATACCTGATTCTCCGGTGGATTTTCTCCCAGCTGGTTGAGGTCCATTATCGCCGAAAATATCGAGAAGATATACATAAGTATCAAACATACCGCAAGTATCATGGGCATCGTCCTGGAGAGCTTTGCAAGTGTCACATTGTTCATTTTCAGAAACATCAACGCA
This sequence comes from uncultured Methanomassiliicoccales archaeon, assembly GCA_938004075.1. GTDB lineage: Archaea > Thermoplasmatota > Thermoplasmata > SG8-5 > SG8-5 > UBA147. The sequence continues at coordinate 1,324 of CALKWP010000139.1, read as the reverse complement.
AACACAAGCCCCAGTATCAGAAGAAGAGGTATGAGAATGGCATAGACCTCCACAGCATCGGAGAATTGCATTGCCGCGAAGAACCCCATCATCGTGATAATCAGCCCCATAACATATATGGCAATTCCGCCGCTCCGGTCAGATCTCACCTGTTTCTTGAGGACATCAGATGGCTCGGGCGGATAGTATGTTATCTGCCCCGGCGCTTTTGGATACTCGAGATTCTGTCTGAAAACCACGCTTCCCGGGCCACTTGGACCCCTATCTTTAACCGCATCGACCATTCTGTCACCTTTGGATGAGATAGCGGCAATGGGCGATAAAAAGCTTTGTGACCATATATATTTGAGCGATTTCACAGAATTATCAATATTGATGACTCTGTTCCAGGACCAATGTCATTGGCAGCAGACAAGCCCTGGTTTATCTCCAGAACATACTTCGCCTGGCCGTCGCTCGTGTACCTGATCAGGTCGTTGTCTGAAACTCCGGGCTGCGGATCCGCTTCAGCCACGTTCAGGACGGTCCCGTTGGCATCCATGAAAATGATGTCCAGCGGAATCAGAGTGTTCTTCATCCAGAAACTGACAACGCGCGGCTCCTCGAACACGAAAAGCATGCCCCTGTCCGGTTCAAGTTCCTCCCTGTACATCAGACCCTGATTCCTTTCAGAATACGTGTCAGCCACCTCGCATCGGAATGATATCTCGGGTTCCGTCAGAAAGATTATGGTGGTTTTCTTCTCATCCCAGTAACCCGCGTTCTGAGCCCATATGATAAATAACAATAGACAGAGAATTACGAATATTGTGACAATGAATGCATGCTTTCCAGTTAAATTTGGCTTATTCACAAACAGGAAATGAATTAGTGATTATTAAAATAATGCTAAATAAACTGGGTATTCACCATATGAAAAATGTCAGCAGGAAAAAATACAGGGCAAATGCGCAGACATACTGAACTGCCTGCCATGTGTTGGTCCTTCCCTGGCCCATCCAGAGCCGCTCAATCGCCCTGCCAAGGTCTTTCGACTTGGTCAGTTTATAGAAAATTGGGATGTATGTGATGCATATTATCAATATAATCGAGTAATATATTTCTATTCCCCAGCCGAAAAGCTGGAAACTCGCAAGAAGGATTGCGGTGACTGAGAAGAGGGTAAGGTATATCGATATCACAACCCACAATGCCCGTCTTTGGCCGAGTACCACCACAGTGTTCTTCTCGACCTGTCTGTCCACCTCGTAGTCCCTTATCTCCTGGAACATCTGGGCCATCGCGCTTCTCATCATTATGGCGCCAAGAAGGTAGATTGTCCCGG
>CALKWP010000138.1 GCA_938004075.1 uncultured Methanomassiliicoccales archaeon | reverse complement strand
AATCCCTTCTCCCGCACCATTTTCTTTGGGATTTGAACCGGAGGTTCACGAGCAACATCAGTTGCGAGCGCGCCGAGTTTATGAAATAAATTCGGCTGCGAATCCCTTCTCCCGCACCCATCCTTTATTGAATATCATTAGTCTATAATTACAGGAGAAAAGCAAATATCCTTATAGCCATTGACTGTGGAGAACATATGCATTTCAATGATGAGATGGAGAGATTGCTGGCTGAAATCAAAAGCCAGTCTCATGCCAGGGAAGAGAGCACCATCAACCTCAGCTTCGGCATGCCCAGCAACATGTCCCGCGGCCGGGTGAGGCCGGAACCCGAGCAGCCTGGCGAGAACAGGACTGCATTTGCCCGGGACCGCGACAGGCTCCTCTATTCAAAAGCGTTCTTCAGATTGTCTGGCAAGACCCAGGTATTCATGTCGCCCCGGAACCCGCTGATAAGCAACAGGATGACGCACACGCTTCATGTGGCGCAACTGTCGAGAGCGATTGCCAGATGGCTTCACCTGAACGAGGACCTTGCCGAAGCCATCGCGCTGGGGCATGATGTCGGCCATTCGCCTTTTGGCCACATGGGCGAGAAAGTCCTGAATGCGCTGAGCCAGGAGCATCTCGGAAAATCATTCCTGCACAACGTGCAGAGCCTGAGGATACTGGACATACTCGAGAAAGGCGGGAAGGGGCTCAATCTATCTTATGAAGTGAGGGAAGGCGTTGTGCGGCATTGCGGGGAAGTGGAGACAGGAATCTTCAAAGTAGGGGAACCGTCGGATGACCTTACCGCGACATGCACTCAGGAACCATCCACCCTTGAAGGATGCATTGTCAAGCTCTGCGACAGGCTGGCTTATGTCGGCAAAGACATCGAGGACGCCGCCGAGTCCGGCATCATCAGCCAGGGCGACATCCCGCCGCAGATATCCGCGGTGCTGGGCAAGAACAACGGCGAGATGATAGACAACCTGGTCAGGGACATAGTCATGAACTTCCACAATGACAGGAAGAAATTCATGGGTGAGAATCACAGGGAGCCGGGCAGATATGAAATAAGCATCAGGCTCAGCGAGCCGGTCCTGGATGCGATGAACAGCCTCATCAGGGAATTCAATTACCCCAGGATATACCGCAGCAAGGCCAGCCTGGGATATTCCGCGCAGACCGAGACAATGCTCCGGTCGCTGTTCGGCACCTTCCTGAAAGAGCTTGATGGGATGGAATCCCCTGACAACACCCAATCCACCCTTCACAGGTTCCAGGATCAGAACGGCGAGAACCCGCTGCTCAAGAAATCCCTCGGAGAACTGGAGGAGCTCACCGGTTCTCATGACCAAAAGCAGATTGACGGTGCCAGGGTACTGATAATCAAAGAAAATCTGGAGAGATTCGATGGCTCCAGAAGCTCGATGCTCTACTTCCTCAAGCAGATGAACCGGGATTACTGGGTGGAGACCAACAACGCCCAGATGGTGATAGATTACATCACAATGATGACGGATACGGTCGCTACTGCCATCTTCGAATCGAAAACCATACCGAGGCCGGTGGTATGATTCCGCAGGATATTGCAGGAACGATTGACCACACGCTTCTGAAGCCGAACGCCACCCGGGATCAGATTGAAAAGCTGTGCCAGGAAGCCAGACAGTATCATTTTGCTTCTGTTTGCGTGAATTCCTGTTGGGTTCCGCTATGCAGGGAACTGCTGGATGGCTCGGATGTCATGGTCTGCACGGTCATCGGATTCCCGCTGGGCAGCGCCAGCACTCACGCCAAATCAGAGGAATCTAGAAAAGCGATAGAGGAAGGCGCGGATGAGCTGGACATGGTCATCAATGTCGGCAAGCTTCTGGACGGCGATTTTGATTACGTGCATGATGACATTGCCGCCGTTGTGAAAGCAGCAGATGGCAAGGTCGTCAAGGTCATAATCGAGATATGTTACCTCGATGAGAGATTGATTATTGAAGCCTGCAGGATATCACAGGAAGCCTGCGCCAGCTTCGTGAAAACATCCACTGGTTTCGGCACGGGAGGAGCCACCGTGGAAGCTGTGAGGCTAATGCGCCAGACAGTCGGATATAGCATGGGAGTCAAGGCATCCGGCGGCATCAAGGACAGAAGCGATGCCCTGGCAATGCTGGAGGCCGGCGCCAGCAGGATAGGCGCCAGCGCGGGGATAGCCATAGTGGAGGGAAGGTAGCGGCATGGAGATAAGGTTCGGGACTTCAGGGGTGAGGGGCCTCACCGATGTGGAAATCACAGAAGAGCTATGCTGGAAGGTCGGAACTGCCATCGCCGAATATTTCGGGAAGAATGTCACGCTGGCATTGGGATGCGATACCAGACCAGGCGCGCACCGGTTGAAGGGCGTTTGCGCCGCCGCGATGGAAAGCGCCGGGGCCAGTATCATGAACCTGGGCGTGGCACCATCGCCAATGGTTTGTGCGGCCATATACCGGAATAAGCTTGCTGGCGGTCTCATGGTCACCGGTTCCCATCTTTCATACGACCGCATCGGTTTGATTCCGCTGGACGGCACCGGAGCCATACCCCCGAAAGCCGAAACTGAGAAGATTGCGGAAATGGCAAAAGCGATTGCCCCGCCAGATAACATCAAAGGCCGCCTTCCCGGCGAGCAGGACTTCACATTCGATTACCTGGAATTCATCAAACATGTCTGCGGAAGCCAGCTCCCCGGAAAAGGCATCACCCTGGCCCTGGACACGGCTGGAGCGACAGGTGCCGGACTCATACCCAGATTGATGAACGATCTCGGCTGCGAGGTGAAGCCGATGCACGATTCCAGGCTGGATTACGCGCCCCGAAAGATGGAGCCTAGAGCGGACTGCGTGGGCGAGCTTTCCGACCTGGTGCTGGACACCGGCGCGGATTTTGGCGCCGCATATGATTCGGATTGCGACCGGGTGCTATTTGTCGATGAGACAGGCAAGCCAATGTCGGAAGACCTGGCTGCCTGCATCTTCGCCAGATACATCCACTCTGGAGGGCCGGGGACCATTGTAACGCCAGTCAATTCATCCGGGCTCATCAAGAAGGTCTGGAACGGCAGCGTCGTCGAATGCGTCATCGGGCCGCCGGAGATAACGCTGGCCGCAAAGCAGAACAATGCTGTTTTCGCTTACGAGGAATCAGGGAAATACTTCTTCCCGCCTGAAGCCATGTGGGCCGACGGAATAATCGCGACCGCCATGATGGCCAAGGTGATTTCCTCATCCAGAAAGAAGTTATCAGACATAGTTCGCGAATTCCCCGTGCATGTGCAGATCAAGAGGAATGTCAGGGGCGCCGGCGGCAATATGCAGGATGTGCTGGACAGTGTGAAGGGCATCTTCAATCCGCAGGGCGCGGTTCTGAATGACATAGATGGCCTGAAATACCAGTTCGCGGACGGAAGCTGGCTTCTCATCAGGGCTTCCGGGACTGAGCCGCTGGTTCGGGTTTACGTGGATTCGCCATCTCCATCCAGAGCCAGGGAGCTTTCCGAAATCGGAGTTGATATTGTGAAGAAAAACATGGAAGTGAATGCATGAAGAAAGGCAAAGCCGTGACGATGATGGACAATGATGGTCGCCAGTACCATATCGGGTTGAAGAAGGGCGAGCTGGCGGACCGCATAATGCTGGCAGGGGACCCGGAACGAGTTGAACTGGGTCGGAAACTCTTCGATAGCGTTGAGCTGGAGACCGACCACAGGGAATTCAGATGCATAACAGGAAAAGCGCAAGGCAAGAGGATGTCGCTGCTCTCCACCGGCATTGGCCCGGACAATATCGAGATCGCAGTGATAGAGGCATGCCAGATAGTTAAAGAGCCGGTATTCATCCGCGCCGGAAGCTGCGGATGCCTTCAGGAATTCGTCAGACCGGGCGACCAGGTCATTTCCACGGGAGCAATAGCTTATGAAAACACGTCCACATTCTTCGTCCCGGATTGTTTCCCAGCAATCGCCAGCATAGACATTGTGCTGGAGCTGGAGAGAGCCTGCAACGAGCTCGAACTGAGGCATCATGTCGGCCTTACGGCAACCACGCCGGGATTCTACGGCTCGCAGGGAAGGAGCATGGGAAAGTTTCATCCGCTTCCGTTCAAGATTGAGGATCTGGAGAGATGGGGGGTTCTGAACTTCGAGATGGAATCCAGCTGCCTTTTCAGGCTGGCCATGATAGGAGGCGCGAGAGCAGGAACGATCTGCGCGGCCTACAACAACCGTATCACGGACGAGATGATATCTCCAAGGAAGATGAATACGGCCCAGGAAGGAACGATAAAGGCAGCGATGCTGGCGCTATCGAGGATTTAGAGCAATCTATATAGGTCATTTGAGCTGTGCCAGAACCGAATCCACTATTTCAGGCACCCTGGCAATCAGGATTATTCTGTCGCCTTTCCTCATTTTCTCGGATTTCAGAATTCTCGGCTCTCTGCCTGTGCCATCGTACTGGCCAGCAGCTTTGGGATTGAGGGTGACCGAGTATCTGGGGTGGATGGCCTTCTCCTGCAACGGCCTTGCATGGCCGATTAGAATTATCGGGTGGCCCACCAATATTTTTTGAATGTCATTGTACGATTTTCCGATAAGATGCATCGGAACGTCCCTGAAATAGAACTCGCAGGTGTCATCAGTGAAAGTCAGCAGGTTCCGGAATATGAGCGAGATGTATGGCTTGAGAACCGCCTGTGCGATGAGATGCTCGGCAAACGAATCGATAGAAACGACAACGTCCGCCCTGGTGTTGTTGAAATAATGCTGGCTTTTGGAATTCACCAGCTCTACGGCAGTGAATACGGCATCGGAGACCCTGTTCTCTATCATCTGGAGCTGGTGCATGGTCTGAAGGTCCGAATCTTCATTCGACCCACCCTCCGATAGTATGAGGACGCGTGTGTCCCTGGCACTTTCCCTGGTGATTCCGGCCTCCTTGATCAAGCCGAGGCTCAACGAACCGGTCATGGCCATAACTCTGACGGATAATACCTCATCCACCGGACAGCCGATGCTGGTAGACACATGCTTCATCATTTCTGATAATTCGGAAGAACCGGATGATTGTGTGTTGATGAGGACGACCTCAAGTTTTCCCTGAGAATTCCTCGCATTTGACATATTTGCACAGAGCTTTCCCATCTCAGTCAGGATATCCCTTATCAAGTTGCGGTTCCAGTTGATTATCACCATTTTTTTGAAAGGCAGTGGTTGGCATGCATTAGTCTGGCCAGTAGCCTGTTTTGGCGCGGTGAATTTGCCCGGGGCAAGGTTTGCGAATGCAGAAGTCACTTCCTTCTCATCGTACGAGATGAGCACAAGGGTATCCTCCTTGCCCAGCACCAGTTCGGTTTCCGGATTGAGGAGAAGTTCGATGCGGTTCGCATCCTTGTACCCGGACATCGCCATGTCGGCCATTGCCTGGCTTCGCCTGAGCACGCCGATGGCAGTCACGCCGGTTCCGAGAAGGGCCGTTTCGATGCTGTTGAATGTTTTCCCCAGAAGTGTGCCAGATACATTATGATAATAGAATTCACATGTATCCGAGAGGTTTGTGCTGAGAAGCTCATTGACCAGCGTGCTGACGTCCCGCTCCAGAACGGACTGGATGAACAGGTATCTCGGCATGTTTTCCAGATAGATTGGCTCCACAATAAGTTGTCTCACTGTCCCCGGAATCACCGTCGTGTAAACTTCTGGCTGATTCCCCTCCCCCCTGGCGCAGGGAAGAAGGTTCATTTCCTCGTCCAGGAACTCGAGGACAATGTTCATGGGCTCCTTCACGGAGGCGGCTTTCTGGTTGTTCGAAAGGAAATTGTAAATCGTGTTGTAGACCAGTGTCACATAAGCATCCCTGTATTTCTTATCCCCCTTGATGGATTCATCAGTAGATAGCACCAGGACGGCTCTGGCCTCTGCCAGGTTGACCCTTTCCAGGGAATCTTTCTCAAGCGGGTCCCCGACAATTGCAAATGTCTTGTGCCTCAGCTCATCGCTCTCGAAAGAAAGATCCCCTGCGTTTGGGCTTAGTATGACAACCGGGGAAAGCACCTCAAGGTCCTCCGACCTCAGCTCGGAAAGGATGCCCTCCAGCTTACCTGAGATCCCGCAAATCACCACATGGCCGCTGCCGCTGTACTGCTTCAGGACTTTGACCTTTCCCCGGCGCATTATCCTCTCTATGAGGTACCCGGATACCTCTCCGATTATCAAGGCAAAGAAAATCAGCCCGGTTATCATTGTGAGAATCACGGAAACTTTACCAATGCTCGTGACTGGGTCTGTTGATTCACCGAAAAGGAGAATCAGCGATATGAAGAGCGCCTCATATATCGGCACATTCTCGGCACGGGAGAAAATTATGGCAGACGATACAAGTATTATCAGAATGACAAGGCCAACTTTCGCCTGGTATGAGTTCCTTATCCACCTGGCGGCTGGGCTTGCTTTGACAATCCTCCTCATCAGCCTGCTTCGACCCATGGTATCCCGACGAGGAAATGCCTCGTTGCATATATAATTTCAGAGACAATGCATCATGCAAAGCGGAAGAAGTATGCCAGCGCTGCAACCGCCGCCGCGACTCCGGCCACGAACAATGCCACCTTGGCCCAGGAAATGGGCTTGAAGCCCTGCACTTCGCCGGTCTGGCCGTTTATCAGGAAGTGGTAGGTCTTTGCCTTGTACTCGTAGGCTGCTATCCAGACTGGCAGGAGGATGTGCTTGTATGTGATGTTGTTGAAATTGGTCTGGACCCGGAGGAATCTGTGGGTATCCCCGGGAACCTCCTTTGCGCACTTGTCCCTCTCGCTTGAGGCGACAGTGTTCTGGGCTGTGGCCCAGCCCTGCTGCAGGTCCACGCCGTACTCCTCTGCCATGAACCCGCTTAGGAATTCCGGCTTGTAAGGCACAAGTTGATTCAGATCGAACGGATAAATCTTGAGAATCAGCTCCTGATTCATGCCCTTCGACGCGGGCACCAGCACGTCGTTGTAGAAGCCCTGCCTCTGCCCGGCGCTTGGGACCCATCTGACTTTCTGGACCTGCCTGGTCCTTGTCTCGCGCCTTCCATTGACATTGACGGTGTAGGTTTCAGTCACATAATAGTAATAACCGGATTCCGCGGTCCATGTTGAGAACGCATTCGTGTCGTATGTCCAGAACGGCGTGTATACGCCTTTTATCAGGTGCAGGCGGCTCAATTCTGTGAGATTCGAAGGCGTGAACCAACCAGTTCCCAGCCAGTTCTTGAAAAGGTCATTGGCCTTGTTCTTGTCCACCCTGAATGGGATCAAGGTCTCCGGGCGGATGAGGTCTGCCCTGGTTGCGGACTGGGTGACGTATGGCGAGCCGCAGTAGGTGCATTTGCCGGCAACGCCGGATTCCGAGGATATCGTGGCTCCGCAGGACTTGCAGGACATCGAGACAGATGGCCGGTCCCACCCGAGGTTCTTCGGAGCGGAATAGAAATCATGCTCGACAATGACCTTATGCTCGATCGGCACGATCTTTTCCGACTGGCAGAACTGGCATTTCATGTTCTGGGTCTTCGGGTCGAACTCCAGATGCGCGCCGCACCCGCTGCACTCGAACTGGTCTGTCTGCGCCATGAGGGGGAATCCGCTTGCAGAGGTATAATGATTTCCTCGCAACTAATAAATCCCGGTTCGGGGATACGGAACCATGAGGGAACTGGCATCTGTGAAGCATGTCGAGCAGCGCTCCAGGTTCTTCGCCCATCTGTACGAAATAGATTCACCGGAAGACGTCGATGAGATTCTTAAACTGCATCGCAGAGAGTACAAGAAGGCAAACCACCACTGCTGGGCCATGGTCCTGAATGGAGATGAGAAGTCCAAGGACGACGGCGAGGTGGGGCATCCCGGGAAGGTCCTGCTGGAGATACTGAAGAAGCACAATTTGAAGAGCCACGCGCTAATTGTTTCAAGGGTTTTTGGGGGCGTGAAGCTGGGCGTTGGAGGGGTGAGCAGGGCGTTTAGAGAGGCGGGGGAGGGAGTGTGCGCCCAGGCAAACGGAAAAACCGTAGAGTGAGGTGGGAGAATGACAGACAGGAACTGGATAATTCTTTACCTGACCGTCGGGATATTCTTCGGCCTTTCCACCGGAGTGGGTCTGGCAATGCCGGCAGAGGATGGATTCAACATTGTGAAATTCATGTTTATATTGGTTGGCATAATCCTATTGATAGCTCTCATGTTTCTGAATATGAGGATTGGCAGGATTGTTAAGAAACTGTGATGGCAGATTACTGGAACCTATGAGATTCGGCACTTGGTCCTGCTGTTCATGCCCATCATCCAAAAATGCATCAATAAGTATCATTGCAATCCCCAGAATCGCAAGAGCTATGAAAGCCGCCCGCTTCCATTTATCCCTGGGCTGGTCAAAAATAAGAGACATAAAGCTCCCGACCGATATGGCCAGCGCTCCGACTATAGACCAGAATCCGACGATGCCTAAGAGATACAGCACAATTATTATGGCTAGGACGACGAGACCGATCATTCTACAAAACATATGCACGGGATGAGGTGAAAAGGTTGTGGCGCCTGGAATAAGTGAAGTTCATGGTTATCCACCATATTAAATCCAACACCAGTCAACCCTTTCATGCCCCGTCTGACTTCCATCAATCTGTTGACCGAGGGCGGGGTTGCGCAATCGAAATCAGAAATTCGATTGGGTGACGCTCCCAAATTTCAAGAATCCCTTAAGGCCCTGGCCGTGAGGCCAGGGATGTCGTCCTCCCCAAAATAATAGGGACGGTACCACTTTCATCTGGCACGAATAAAGAAATAATAAAATGGAGTGCCAGGTGAAAGTGGTAAGCCTCTTTCTGTTTCTAAGCAGCATTCGACTTAGCGCCCTACCAAATTTGGGCTTGCACCGGATGGGAGTCGCCGTCTCACCAAATCCCGGCCTTCTCAGCTCAGGAACAATTCCATCATAGCTCCGACCGGGCTGTGTCGTTTCTGCGCCCTTGCCATGCCTCTCGGCACACCGGATTGCCCCGGCCACCCATGTTTCAGGCAGATAGCTGCCTGGGAGAGAGGACTTTCCTCAGTAGCTTGCCGTTTAAGACGCGCCACCGTTGGCTGCTCCCTTTCTCCTGGCGATATATCATAGATGGTCAGAGGTATTAATGTTTTCGCATGAGAACAAACTTAACAAATCTATAATGAATATTTGAAAAGGTAAAAAACAATATATAGCTCGCACGTCTATTACATATAAATCCGAGAGGGACTGAAATGGCGCTCGAACAGACAAACACGTGGGTTAAGGTCATGAGTTTTGCGATAGTATTCGCATTTATCATTTCCAGTGTTTCTATGATATCTATAGGGTCCGGCACAGCGGATAACCAGATCCTTCCATCTCCCGATGAATTAAACGCGTCTTCTCCCTACGTCCCGGGGACCGAGTGGGTGAAGGACGGGATAGTGCTCGATGTAGGGGCGGCTGGAGAGGAAAAGCATGTTACCACGCCCTCCATTCTGAAGTTATCCGACGGGACATACGCCATGTGGTACCAGGGCCTGGGCACGGACGGGCACCAGCGCATAATGAAAGCCGTTTCGAATGACGGACTGGCATGGACAAGGTCCGGCATAGCGCTTAATTACGGGGAGCAGTATGCCGAAGCTGGCGTGATGTTTCCGTTCGTTATGATCGATGACGCTGGCCTTTACCATATGTGGTACTCCGGCTACAACTATAAGTGGCGCGCAATTTTGCATGCGACATCCACAGATGGCACAACCTGGACCAAGCTCGGCGCGGAACTGTTCTTTGGCGATTCCTTCGATTTGGACGGAGTGGCGAGCCCAAGGGTGCATTTTGACGGAACGCAATGGCACATGTGGTACAGCGGGGTTCTGTGGTATCCGGACCGCGATACCATCTGCCACGCTCACAAGGCATCACTTTCAGATCCCTGGATCAAGGACGGCACAGTCCTGAGCAATGACGGCGAATATGATAATCCCGTCGCCTGGTCCCCATATGTTTTGCCCACCGAGACAGGTTACGACATGTTTTATGGCGGACGGTCCCCGGAGCAGTATCCAGGCAGGATATGCCATGCCTATTCAACCGATGGCTTGTCTTGGACAAAGACCGGAATCGCAGTGGACAGGAGCCTGCCAGGTGAGAGCAAGATGACAGATTTCCCGTTTGTCCTGCCTGTGGATGGAGGATATAGGATGTGGTATGTCGGATATGACGGCGTGAATTCCAGGATATATCACGCACACACAGCTTCGACACAGGTGGAATCGGCGGATATATCTGTGAATTCTGAAAACATCACCCTATCAGACCCGGCACCGGTTTCCGGAACGCCAGTCACTATCACAGCCAATATCCTAGGCGATGTTTCAACAACCTCAGATTGGGTGAAGCACGGCATCGTCCTGGACCTGGGCGGATGGGGCGAGGATCAGCAGGTCGGGGGACCTAGCGTTCTCCAGCTTCCGAACGGAACATATGTGATGTATTATCTCGGGAAGGGAAATGATGGCACCACAGTCTATTACCGAATATTCAGAGCATTTTCATATGATGGATTGGAGTGGCACAAGCAGGGGATGGTCCTGAACTATGGAGGCGCATATGCTGGGAACTCGGTGTATCATCCCAATGTATGGATTGCCCCTGATGGCACATACCACATGTGGTATGCCGGCCAGAATCCGGAATCAGGCAACCGCGCCAGGATACTGCATGCGACATCACCGGATGGCTTCAATTTCGTTTATGACAAGCTTGAGATCAATTTCGGCTCAACGACAGAGCCGGACAGCGTGAACACTCCATTCGTGATGCCAGAAGATGACGGATACAGAATGTGGTACACCGGAACTGCCTGGACCCCGCTCAAGAACGTGATCAATTCCGCCCACAAGGCCAATCTTGCGGATGCCTGGGTGAAGGACGGCACCGTCCTGCAGAACAATGGCGTTTATGATTATCCCCATGCACAACGCCCCTGGGTGCTGAGGACGGACGCAGGGTACGAGATGTTCTATTCCGGCACCGATGCCAGCGGCATCACAAGAATACTGCACGCCACGTCCGTTGACGGCATAACCTGGGCAAAGAGTGACGGTTTCGTCCTGGAACCCACCCTGCCCCTGGAGAGCGTCCACACCCGTTGGTGCTCCGTGCTGGTCGAGGATGATGTGTACAGAATGTGGTACACCGGAACCACGACCACCAATAACCGCATATTCTACGCCGAGAAGGCGCCCGGGCATGCAGGCCAGGACGCCACATGCACCGTATCGTTCTACCTGGATTCGGCTGCTCCAGAGAATCTCATCGGCTCGGTGGGTGATTTGTTCGTTCCTGCGGATGGACAGACTCCTGTAAGCATAGACTGGACCCCGATAACCGGTGAACATGACATTATTGTGGTAATTTCCAATGTCAATCCCCAAGACATAGATGAAACAAATAATGTCGCGAGCTTACCGATTACAGTGAAAGCATCAGAAGAGGTCGATCTTTCAATAACTCCAGAAGATATCTCTGTTCCGCAGGATGCGGTTGCCGGGGAAATTTATAACCTATCCGCCACGGTGCATAACCTGGAAAATGGCCAGGACGTTTGGGAAAAGCATGGCGTCGTCCTGAGCCCGGGAAGTTCCGCCCAATATCCATATGTGATAAAGGATGGCTCAATTTATAAGATGTGGTATACCGGATATGGTTCCACCTATGACATTTATTACGCAACATCATTGGATAGGACCACTTGGACAAATTACGGCAAGGTTCTTACGCACCCGAGCGGCACCAACTACGCCGCTGCACCATCAATCGTCAAAGAAGCGGATGGAACTTACAAGATGTGGTACTCCTGCCAGAACTATCTCTGGAAGTCGGAGATATATTACGCAACATCGGCAGATGGTATATCTTGGACCCAACACGGAAAGGTCTTGCCAATCGGACCGGCCGGCAGTTTCGACTCGGTTTACGCATGCCAGGGTTATGTTTTCAAGGATATGGGCATTTACAAGATGTATTACAAAGCCTATGATTCTGCATTGGTATCCCGCTTCGGTTATGCAACATCCATTGATGGAATTACATGGACCAAACAAGGAGCAGTCATGAGTACGCCAGTCGGTTATTCCGCTATGGAGTGCCCGTTCGTACTTCCGAATGACGACGGCTCATATTACATGTGGTTCAGCACAGGAAAAATTCTAAAAACCCGTTCGAAAGATGGTATCACCTGGGACACACCGGTTATAGAACTTGATGTGACCCCGGGCGCCTTGGACAGCCGCTTTATCTACACCCCATCCATCCTGCGCGAAGAAGGCAATTCTTACCTATACTACGCAGGTGACTCAGGCTCCACGAGCTATATCTTCATGGCAGAGATGGAGGCTACAGGTCTGGATGCAACATGCAGGGTCTCGTTCTACCTGAACAGCGCTGACCCGACTAACATCATCGGGTCCGTTGAGAATATATTTGTCCCAGCTGGTGGCCAGACCACCGTGAGCATAGACTGGATCCCGATAGCTGGCGAACATGAGATGATCGTCGTGATCGATAACGTGAACCCCCATGATTCTAACATCACAAATAACATCGCTGCAGGGCCAGTTTCAATTCTCGACCCGCCAGAGCCAAACCCCGCTGGGCTCATTATCGAGAAGGTCAAGCTATCAGGCATTGATGAGGGATTCACTCACACGTACTACGAGTGGGAGCTGCTCATAACGGTAACGAATATCGGCGGGTCAGACGCGCTTGATGTTGTCGTGTGTGATGTATTACCCGCAGAACTTGAGCTTCTGGAAAACATTCCAAGCGCCGGAACCGCAATCTCAAACTGGCAATCTGCCGATGATGGCACTAGGGCCGCTCCAGTAGGCCCCATAATCCTTCCGGTGCGCTCAACCCACATCTCATGGACGATAGGTACCCTGGAACCAGGACAATCCGAAACATTATACCTGAAGGTCTGCACCCGCCTCAACCCGGCCGGGAAGCAGGAATTCACCTCTCCCGGAATTTATGTCATAAACGAAGGCGCATATGCTAAGGGCACCGACTCTCTAACCGGTGAACCCATCAGCTCCAATCGGGCCAATGCAATTAAGGTGAGCGTCACCGACCTTGAGATAGATGTCGGTGCAATCAAGCCACCCACGGCAAAACTGCCCAAGACCTGGTTCTTCATGGTGATGATATTCGCATGCTTCCTGCCCGGCTACAAGAGAAAGCGCGGAGACTCCAGCATCTAATGCGATTTCTGCCTTGCATATATCGAGCACACCAGGCCGATGAATCCGATGCTCATCGCGCCAAGGAAGTTGCCGAACGGGTCATCGCCAAGCATTGTCAGCAGCAGGAATATCAGCAGGCCCAGCAATCCGAATCCGGCGCCGATGGTTATCATGAGTTTGCCGACCTTGAGCCTGTTCTTCGTGCGTATCCTGATTATCGGCCAGCCAATGAATATGGCACCGATGATCACGAGAATCCCGCCCAGGCTGCCGAGCGCTACAAGGACCTGGAACACCGGGCCGAGTGCATCGGAGCCGGTGATCTGAACTGCCAATTCACCAATGTTCCGCCAGGTGACGGCCCCAGTCACGCCGGCGATTATCATCAGAATTCCCCCAATCAGGCCGATGATGCCGCATTTCTCGTTCTGGCTTCTTCTCCTTGATATGCGGCTCATTTCCTTGCCCCCACGATTTGCCTGAGCTTGCTGAAGTTCTCGGGATGGTCTTGAAGGTAATTCTGAACCGGCATCAGTATCTCTGAGATGTGACTGGCGACTGCCGATTTCAGGTCCATGGGGTGGACCTTTCCCTCGCCAAACGCGGCTGCCAGTTCCTCATAGGTGTTGAAATGCAGGTCGCCACCGAACTTCTCCGGCCGCTTTATCTCCATCTTACCGAGCTCCGGGAAGATTACGAGGCGTGCGTGCTCCAGCACGGGGTTGTCCTCCACCTGGGCCTGCGGGCAGAAGGCCTTCTTGAGCTTGGCCTGGACTAACTCTGGAGGGTCATGCAGGAAAACTGCGGAATCAGGGTTTGACTTGCTCATCTTGGACTCAGCGGCATCCATGCGCCCGCCCCCCTGGAGGCCCATGAGCAGGGGCCAGTGCAGCGCCACGGGTTTCTTGTAGCCGAGCTTCGGGGCGACGTCCCTGGCGAGCATGTGCGCATGGCGCTGGTCCATGCCGCCTATTGCCAGGTCCAGATCCTGATGGAAAATGTCCGCGGCCTGCATTGCCGGGTAAATGAGCTTGGATGCGTCAGCGTCAGCTTCATCTTCGGAACGGCCCATGATGGTCATGGCCCGCTTTATCCTGGCAACGCTGGACGCTTTCGAGATCTTGACGACCTTCTCCCAGTACTCCTTCTCGTCCACAAGGTCCGAGCCAACAACGTAATGAATGTTCGGGGAGTCCGCGCCCAGGCCCTTCAGGCAGTCCTCAAGGTACCGGCCGCATATCTGGATGCTCTCGAAAGTGCCGTCAAGCTTGTCATTGATGAGGGCATGCCAATCGGCAAGCAGTATGTTAACATGGAAACCCAGGTCCGCAAGGTCCTTCACCTTCCTGGCGCCGATGAGCGCCTGGCCTATGTGAACTGATCCGGATGGCTCAATGCCCCAATAAGCTTTCAGATCGCCGCCCCTGGCAAGAAGCTCCCTTGCTTCATCCGGGGTTATTATCTCTGTAATTCCCCTTGTGAGCTTGGTGAATCTCTCTTCATTGTTCATGTTCAGGGTAATCGGGTTATTCATTAAATCCTTTCGTATCAAATAAATATTAGAAAGATATATTAGCCCACATGAACGAAATCAGAGAACTTATCAGAGACGTGCCTGACTTTCCCATACCGGGGATAGTTTTCAAGGATATAACCCCGGTCTTCAAGAGCCCGGAAACCATGAGGGGCATGACCAAGGAGTTCGCCAAGTTATATGCCGAAAAGTCCGTGGACGTGGTCGCCGGAATAGAGAGCCGCGGGTTCATCATCGGAGTGCCGCTGGCCATGGAGATGAATGTTCCTTTCATACCCATTCGAAAGGAGGGAAAATTGCCCTGCGCAACCGTCAAGGGAAGCTATAAACTCGAGTACGGCCAGGCAACCATAGAGATGCACAAAGATGCAATCAGCCCGGGGCAGAGGGTGCTCATCATTGACGATCTGCTGGCTACAGGAGGGACTGCCGCCGCCAGCATCGACCTCATCAGAAGCGTCGGCGGGGAAGTGGTCAGCTGCGGTTTCGTTGTTGAGCTTTCATTCCTGAAGGGAAGGGAAAAATTACCCCCCGGAAAAGTGGAAAGCCTGGTGAAGTACTGAGGACACATGCTAGAACGCTTGAAATCCAGTCTCGAGAATGCCCCTGTCGTCAAGTTGATGGATTACAATTATTTCATATTCCCGATAGCGGATGGCATACCTTCAGTGGAGCCGGAGCTTCTCAATGAGGTCACTGACGCAATAATGGGCAAAATTGAGGGAGATTACGACAGGATTGTCACGGCGGAGGCAATGGGAATTCACCTTGCTGCCGCACTTTCATTGAGAACTGGGAAGCCGTTCACCATAATCAGGAAGAGAAAGTACAACCTTCCCGACGAGAAGGAATTCGAGCAGGTCACCGGCTACTCCACCCGGAAGATGTACATCAACGGCCTGAAGAAGGGCGATAGAATCTTATTCATAGATGACCTCATAAGCACCGGCGGAACGCTGATTGGCATTCTCCGGGCATTGGGACAGATAGGCGTTGTGGTTACCGATGTTATCATCATCATCGACAAGGGAAGCGGCCGTGCAGTTGTTGAAGAAAAGTTCGGCATAAGAATCAAGACGCTGGTGGGCATCGACATTATTGATGGCCGGGTGAAGCTGAGGGATGGCTGAGAATCGACTCTGCCTGGAATGAACCACGATTCCAGAATTGAGTAAGATTATATATCAAGAGGCCTATCATTAATCCGCATGATAGAATCCGTTATCTCCCTGGAACCGCCGAATGCATGGGTTTCCTCCCTTATCAAGGATTTCGATGTGAGCATCAAGATTCTGAATACGCTCCCTCACGGAAAGAGCGGTGTCCAGGACTTGATCGAAATGAAACTCAACGGCACCGACCTGGAGGCCGTTAAATCTTACCTCAGTGCAAGGGATGACATCGAGCTTGTCGAGCTTGAGATGACGGAGTCGGATAAGGCAATTGGCGTTGTCAAGTGCAACGAATGCTTCGGATGCAGGGAATTGCTTTCCACCGACTGTTTCATGGTATCTGCCAGCTCGAAATCGGATGGACGATTGGAATACACAATCATCTCCAGCCAGAACGCCTGCCTGAGGAAACTCATGGCGAAGCTGGAAGCTGCCAACGCCTCTCCCAAACTGGTGAAAATGAAAAAGCTCTCCAAGGAGGAGATGCTCACTGACAATCAGGAAAAAATCGTCAAGATGGCATACCAGCGCGGGTATTATGATTTTCCGAAGCGCATCGGCGTTAAAGACCTCGCCAAGCTCTTCAACATTTCTCCGGCCACGCTTTCCGAGATACTCAGGCGCGGCCAGAAGAAGATAATAGAGAGTTATTTCGAGAGCCGGTGACCCATTTCGATTAAGGTGTTCGATATTTCAGCGAGCTGCGCTGGCGAGAGCGTTATGGGTCTGGAATCATTGTGCGGCAGCGAATCACCCAGCTCCTTGGCCGTGTTCTTGTCCATGCCGAATGCGGCGCATTCCGACGCGATTCCGTTT
>CALKWP010000137.1 GCA_938004075.1 uncultured Methanomassiliicoccales archaeon | reverse complement strand
AAGTCATGGGCGCCCTGCCCAGCTATGATGTCGCAGGAACCGGCGATTTCAACGGGGACGGAAAATCAGACATCCTGCTTCGCCGCATCGCCGACGGACAGACCTACATGTGGCTCATGAATGGGCACACTGTTATCAAAACTGGCCAAGTCATGGGTGCCCTGCCCAGCTATGACGTCGCAGGAACCGGCGATTTCAACGGGGACGGAAAATCAGACATCCTGCTTCGCCGCATCGCCGACGGACAGACCTACATGTGGCTCATGAATGGGCACACTGTTATCAAAACTGGCCAAGTCATGGGTGCCCTGCCCAGCTATGATGTCGCGGGAACCAGCGATTTCAACGGAGACGGAAAATCCGACATCCTGCTTCGTCGCATCGCCGATGGACTGACCTATATGTGGCTTATGAATGGACACTCCATTACTAAAGCAGGCCAGGTCATGGGCGCACTTCCGAATTACGAGGTCAGACTCTTTCCTTAAAAAACTCTAAAACAAGCGCTTCAATAGCTCGCTAAAAACAAGGAGACAACACAATGAAACACAACCTGTCGAAATGGCTACGTCACACAGGGATGGCTAGCTTGCTGTTATGCCTATCCAGCGTTACCCATGCCGAAATGATATCTATAGCGTGGCCCGCTGAACCCACCGCCGAAGCAGCGCTGCAAAACGCAAAAGACGCGGTTGAGCCTTACATCGTACGAACGGGAAGCATCGCTTTCAATACAGATACTTTTTTCCCCAGCGCCCCAGCCAACCAGCCGCGCAAAGTGACAAGCGCCTCGCTCGTGGCCAAACAACTTTCCATCGAACCGTTCCCTGGGCAAAGCTATCTTGTAAACATTACCAGTGAGGCCATCAATCAACAGGGGGTATTATCCCTGCTTGGAACCCTCCAGGGGCAGGAACTCTCCACCTTCAGCATGACGGTCAGCCCGGAAGGATTTCTCATTTCCCTTCAGGACATGAGCACGGGGCACAATTTCCGCATGACTGGAACCACCGAATCCGGACTTGGACGCGTACAGGAAATCGATGGCAGTAAAATTTACTACCATAACCCGCCACCGCTTATCCCACCGCAGGCAAATTGATTTCCGCTTCGCCTCAGCCGAATGGAGCCCTCCATGAACATCAAAAGACAATCCTTCAGCCCCCGCACATGGCTGCCTGTCGTACTTTTTTCATTTTTTTCCCTGCTGGCCGTGCCTCAGCTTGCTCGCGCCGCCACCATCGACGTCATGTTGGTGTACGACACCACAGGCACCACCTGGGTCAATAGCAATGGCGGCATGGCCGCTTTTTCCCAGGACGTTGTCAACCGCATGAATCAGGCCACGTCAAACAGCGGGCTTGACCTGCAATTCCGTCTGGTTCACTCCATGTCCGTGGCCTATACCCATAACGGGCTGGACAACGACCTCAACGCATTGCAGGCAGGCACTGGAGCTTTTGCACCTGTTGCATCAGCTCGCAACACGTATGGAGCAGACCTCGTATCCATGCTGGTCGACACTGGGAGTGCCTACGGCTGGGTCGGTTTGGGTTACATGTTGACAACCTATGCTGGAAATCCGAACTACGCTCATACGACAAACTCAATTCGCTCCGTCGCCATAAGTCACACCCTGACACATGAAATAGGACACAATCTGGGCGCTCATCACGCAAAGTGCCCCAAACACCCAGATTCCGCCTGCGGACCAAACGAATATCTCGACAACCAGTATTCTGCCGGGCATTACTTTACTGGAACAAACAGCACGAAATATCACACCATTATGGCGTACAACGTGGACAACGAGGGCACGTATTACCAGCCAGCCCCGTTGTTCTCCACGCCTCTGCGTACCTATCAAGGCACGACTGCCGGCGTGACCAACTCTGAAGATAATGCTCGTTTGATGCGGGATACTATGGGGGTCGTTGCCAACTACCGGCCTACAGCTTCACCAGCAGACGATGCTACGAAAGCCGATTTCAATGGTGACAGCAAATCGGACATTCTGCTTCGCCGCATCGCCGACGGACAGACCTACATGTGGCTCATGAATGGGCACA
>CALKWP010000136.1 GCA_938004075.1 uncultured Methanomassiliicoccales archaeon | reverse complement strand
ACACTGAGTAGTAACCAGATAAAGAGAATCGGGAAAACGATAGTTTCAAGGACGAATATCACCATCAACTTGATGATTCGTTCGACCGCCTTTTCGGCCGACATCTTTAAGCTTTCCAAACGTGAGCGGGCTTCTGAGAAAGCATCCACCGTTGTACTTTTTAATCTATCCCAGAGTCCCTGCTTGTCCGCTGAGCCTTGCGAGGAAGTTCCTAGTTGGCTAGCCTCCCCCTGGACAGCCAAGAGCACCGCTTGGCTCTCTTGGTAGTCTGCCGCCATAAAGCGCTGAAAGACCATATCAGTTCCGATGAGCGCTACAGGCATCGCGAACCGTGTAATAAGAAGAACCAACAGAAGTCTTCCCAGCCAACGTGGCCAGTCCAACCCAAGCAAATATAGCGTGCCCCATGTCGCTGCAACCAGGGACAAGGTCAACGAAATCATCCACGATGCCCCCACGGTCAGAAGCACCTTTTCAACGCCAAAAGCCACCATGGCAATCAGCATCACGTGGGAAAACTGCTCCACCAAATCGTTCAGGGGGTCCAACAGCTGCCCTGGAGTAAAGGTCATGCCAACTCCAGCAGGCGCTGCAGAGATTTCGGTTCCTTGAACAACCGAAATCACCCCGTTAAGTATCCGTGCCGTCGCATACGTTGCTACCGCTCGTTTTAGCCCTGCATCCACTTGTTCGTTTGCATGGGTATCAAAAGGCGATAGCCAGGCGAAGGCCACCATGGTTGCGACTAATACCACCCCAACGACTCTTACGGCCAACTGCTTTTTTGATGCGACCATTTTTGCAAACCCCTAATGCTGCTATTCGATTTCTTTGCCATTGTGCTGGTTGCCCAGCGCAATCATGTTGATGCTATTTAGAAACATCCACGCGGAAAAGAGCAATCCGGTCACCAAAACAACCCAGCCAAGACTTCCCGAGGCTGCAACCATTTCTTGGTTAACTGCCTTGAGATGTTCTGCTGCATCACGCATCTCCTTAACCGAACGTGGCAAATCCTGATTCTGAACCCCCTCAAGTGTTCGTTCGGACTCTTCCAGCATTTTGATGGTCTGCTCGCCGAGCTGCGCAAAAGCCCTTCCCAATTGCACGCCATCAGTAGCCACAATTGTCGATAAATGCAGGACTCCATCGCTAATCGTCCTAATTTCTTGCGCAATTGGCTTCAAATTTTTGCCGGAGGTCTCCAAGGGGCGTTTCATTACAACCAGCGGCTTCACCCCTTCGAACTCGATGCCCATCGGGGCCGTGAAGGCAATTAGGCCATCAGCCAAACTGTTTAGGGCTTCGCTAGTTCGCGAAATTAACGATGAAGCCGCCTGCAGCTCTTCGGCTCGTTTCGACGCTTGGGCGGTTTGGCCAGAAATTGCTGCGCTTACCTCCTTAATTGCAACACGGGTTTGGGCCATTGTCTGGCGGGTGCTGTCGATTAGCTCATTTCTCGACCCAAGTGTTCCTGCAGTGGCTTCGATAACATTAGAAACCGAGAAAATGGAATTTGAGAGGGCATCAATCGCTATCGCGAATGGTGTTCGAAGCACCGTATATCCGACGAGTATCGTGCCAGCAAGCAGAAGACTCAGCAGCATTTGAAGCCATGGAAATATTCGAAGTACTGAGTTTTTTAAGGTCATTTGGACTCTTGATTTTGAATTGCCGGAAAAGGCACGCGCTGTTGCCAACAGAACTTCACTGGATGCGCCCTGAAGCACGGAGTATCGTCGGTTCGTGGGGTAATATGCAATTCGCCTGAGCAACGTTACCTACTCATGACCGAAGAAAAACTGAACAAGCTGCTTGACCGCACAGCGACATTCCACACAGCTGTACAACGTCATATCCAATCGCTCTCTCCTGCCTCCGAGATTCGTTTCATCACTGCATTTCAGTCTGGGTTGCTGTCACTTGAACATGCAGTCAGTGCACTACTTTTGTTTAAGCAAGGGCTATTTTCATCTGCGATAGCTTTGACTCGCCCTCAATTTGAAAGCCTCGTTAGGGGAATATGGCTATTACACGCAGCCAGCGACAATTGGGTACATAAGCTCTCCGAGCCCCTCACGATGGAAAACGCCAGGCGCGCCAACGAAGGGGAAAGGCTTGCGGAAATGCTTAAGCAGTTGGAAGCCAACCCAACCGCACCGTTAGGCATAGTTACTCAGTTACGAGAATACAAAGAGGTCACTTGGAAGGCGATGAATAGCTATGCCCACGGCGGGCTTCACCCGCTTTCACGAAAAATATCAGGCTATCCGCCCCAACTGATTTATGACGTTATACGCAATTCGAATGCTGTGATTGCTTTGACAGTACAACTCCAAAGCATTTTGACGGGCATGTCTGAAAATATGGCACCGGTTCGCCAAATGCACAGAGACTTCGAGGACGTCTTGCCAATTATCAACCAAGCATAAATGGGCACAATCAGCCCGCAACCAAGGAGTTCTTGTGTCCTTACTCTCATTCCCCGAGTTTCTTAATTACTGCCGCTTGTTACGAGGCGAAACCCTTTACACCGAGGCGCGAAGCAAAGCTTTCTCAGTGCAAGTGGAAGGCGGAGCGTTATGGTTTGTTCCCATCTCCTCGGGAAAGCGTCGCAGAGCAAACCCCGAAAAAACAGAAAATGTTCTCTCTCTTCTTGGCAAGACAGGAAGTTGGTCTCCTGGAAGCTATCAGGACATCACATTCCACGCCTCATACATTCTTGCCGTGGCGAAGCGCCACGCAACAGCAGCCACCTAGCTTCTGCGACCTCTACCCATCAATTTCATCAGGGAGAGGCAAGCTGGCCTCATTTCAGGATTAGCCAACCATGCTCCGTAACGTGACAA
The DNA here is from genome assembly GCA_938004075.1 of uncultured Methanomassiliicoccales archaeon. Lineage (GTDB taxonomy): Archaea > Thermoplasmatota > Thermoplasmata > SG8-5 > SG8-5 > UBA147. The sequence goes on along the minus strand of CALKWP010000136.1, from coordinate 2,520 downwards.
ACGAGGTTGTTGCCGGAATTGATGTCGGTGGAACCAAGAAGGGCTTCCATTTGGTGGTTCTCAGAGGCAATAAGGTTTTGCTCTCAACCAAAAGTCCGCATCCAGAGGTACTTGTACAGCTTTGCCTGACGCATCACGCTGCCGTGGTATCGGTTGATGCACCATGCCGATGGGCAGACCGCGTTCCGCGCCACGCTGAGCGCGAGATGGCCCGGGAAGGAATTTTTTCGTTTTCTACGCCCAGTCGAGCCAAGGCACAGAGCAGCTCGTTTTACGGCTGGATGTTCAATGGGGAGCGGATGTATGCCGCGTTGGCTGGCGCATATCCGTTACTTGATACTCCAGACAACGGAACTAAACCCAGCACCTTTGAAACTTTTCCGCACGCTATTACCTGCTCCCTACTAGGGCAGGATGTTGCTTCAGCCAAAATCAAGGGGCGCCAGCGGCGTGCGCTGCTGGCAGCGCTGGGTTTTGACACCACACCCCTCAAGTCGATTGATGCCCTAGATGCCGCCTTGTGCGCCGTCACTGCCCTTTCGTTCCTGAGCGACACGTTCAAAACGTATGGCGATGTCGAAGGCGGTTTTCTCCTTGTCCCAGCCGTAGCAAATCGCATTATCCTGGCCTGATGTCGTCACCATCACTCAAAAATCTGATTCGGACCTGAATGTCTCCAAGGCTGCCTGCTAAGTTATACGGCGGGTTTCCCGATAGCGGGCAGGCAGCCAATTTCAGGTTCAGCGAACTGAATTACTCGGAAGCGGTCTTTGGCTACCTCAAGCTGCCGGCCAATTGGGGCGAGGTTGAGCGACTAGTTAGGCCTTATCGCTGTCTGATTTCTTGGTAAAGCGGCGAAGTAGCCACTCAACTACCCTTGCCTCTCCTTCCGAGAAATGTGCTTCTTCTCCTGCAGGGGTTGCCTGGAGCTTTTTGCGCAGCATGTAATAGCGAAAGGCTCCGTATCCGACACCAGCTCCTGCTCCCGCGACAGCCACTGGCACCCAAACTGGCGTTGAGGCGATGATGCCAGCTGACATGAGCACTCCTGTGATTCCCGAGGCGCCAATCGTCGTTCCGAAGATTCCGGCACTTCCAATTATTCCAGCTGCAGCTCCTGAGACTACAGCAGCCCCGGTTCCTATAGCCGTAGCACCACCAGCGAGGAGCGCCGTAATAGTCGCGGTGCTCAAGTATGTGCCCGCAATATAACCACCTGCGGACGTCACAATCATGCCGCCGGCAGCATGCGGGACCAAAGAGCCACCGGCTGCAAGTGCTGCGATTATTGGAACAAGTGGAAGTGGCATGCTGGGTTCCTTGAAAGTCAAACTTTGTTCTAGTGAGCATTTTTTCGCTCTAATGAAACGCTTGCTGCCTCCCCTAGAGCCATCATATTAACGACAATCAGTTCTGGCATTTGCTCTTCGAATAATTGATGCACTAGTGCGAGTGGCATTTCACGCAGCCCGGTGAAATGATAGGCCCTGCCTCACTCCGCAAGCGGTGCAAATGTTTTTGCTGTATGCCCATGACAACCCTGTAGCATTTGCAAACGGCGACTTTGCACAAGTTCAGGCGTGGTCGGTACCTCGCTTCCGCCAGCGATGCTGTTAGCACATGTTCGGAGACCATCGTTCGTTAGCCTAACAAGTTGAACGCGGCCCACTTTGCGCACGGGTTCTAGCCATTTTCTATTGTTCAACCAGTACCCAACTGCTGATGTGCTCATTAGTGCGGTGAGTACATCTTTGCGCATCTCGGCTTTCGTAAGGGTGTCTGCATTTCCTTGAGCCAAATGAAATGCCGCAATGGTTCGTGCACGACCACCTGCAGTAAGCGGGTTCTCATAGGTGCCGGGTGCAAAAAAAGTTGTCATGGTTATTCAACTTTCGGACGCGGAGAAGAAGTGATGCATGGGGCCAAACCTGGAAACTCTGCCAATGGCTGACCAGCGTAGCTTGCTGACGGCCTGCCAAAGGGGATTGTTAAACAATTTTTTCCCAGGAACTGCATGTATTGGAGTTACCGAAGATGTCGTGGCTCGGTACAGCGCCCATGGGTGCAAGTTGGCTAGGATACTTATTGAGATGGTTTGAAACCCACTGATGAACACGCTGAAAAGGTGCTTCGGAATCGAGACAAGAATGTAGGGCGATGATATATGCGTGTTGAAATCGCTGCGCAAGTCGAAGAATAAACTGGTGGCTGGTGAATTTATTGGGCATTTCGGGAATGAGTTCAAGAACACAGGTTTCGAGCTCAGAAAAATCGATTGTCATTTGTTTTTTTCCCCTATGGTTTCATTGCTAATGTCGATAATGGGATATGACTAAATTCAGCGCCATCGGCCAATATCTTGCCGACGGTAGTCAGGTCGTGCGCTCAGTTTAGCCGTCTGCCACATCTTGGTGAGCGACAACGAGTAATCGGATGAGAAATTATCGACTTATTCAAAATCATACTGACAGGCGGAACGTCTGCTTTACATTTACCTTATCGAGGGTCAGCTTCTGGCCG
>CALKWP010000135.1 GCA_938004075.1 uncultured Methanomassiliicoccales archaeon | reverse complement strand
TTATGGCCGATCTCACGTTAGCTAGAGCTTCCTCATAGGTGTCTCCGTCCCCCACAACCACACCTTTCAGACCTAAAGGGTATGCCACATAGCCATCGGAATGCTTCTCCACGACTATCTTCAGCTTTGTCATATCTGTGAATAGGCGAGAAGCTGTATATAAGCATTACGGGGTATCAGTATCATCAGGCTGGCTCAGCGGGCTCCGAAGGTTCCTCCGGCTTCTTCCCGCCCTTCAGAATGGCGATTGCAGCCACCAGGCCCAGCACTATTGCCGCGACCAGCGCGCCCCAGGCCCATAATGGCGTCCTGGTTGTTGTGATAGTTTCGGCTCACGCCCTCCCTCTGCTCTCGCCCTTCGCCATGGCCGTGGCGATGAGGTGCGCCACCCGCAGCGCCTCCGGGAGCGCGCCCTGGACGGTAGAGGCAGCCAGCATCTCGGCAAGTTCATTCCTCTCGATGCCAATGCGTCCCACGAAAATTGGGGTATGCTCGGTCTCAAATTCATCCAACTCGGTGGATTTCATCATCGTCAGCCTGGCTTCCCAGTCTTCGAAATGCTTGCGCAGGGCTTTCTCGATCTCAGCATAATCGGGCCGGTCCCTGGTCACCGTGGCCACCGGCAATCCTGTTTCATTGTGTATTCTATTCACGTCCACGACATTGAACCCGCCCAGCGCAGCGCCGTCAAGCAGTATCAGCTTGACACCGTCCATGTACCTGGATCTGGCAATCATCTCGAGGATACTGTCGGTGGAATCCAGACCATCAATTTCGACCTCGGAAGTCATGACGCCTTCCAGATAGCTCGGCAGCCGCATGACGACGCCCACCACCCTGGCCTTCTCCTCTCCGAAGTTGAAAGGCCCGTCGTCGATTGCCAGTATCCTTATCTGCTGTTTCATGGTCTCAGTCCAGCTTCAGGTGGCCTGTGATCTTGTCGATGGCGGTTTCCGGCCCCGGCCCTATCCCCAGACAGGTCACTGTTCCCGGGGGAAGCTGGGTGTGGCCGGCGTCGGTTATGAGCGAGTTGGGCAGCTTCGCGTTCTTGGCCTGGAACTGCAGTTCCCTCAGCTCCTCAAGGTCCTTCGCCTTGACCACGACCTTCTTCTGTCCCTCCTCGTACCAGGCATCAAAGTAATCCTTGTGATTTTTCTTGGCTGAAAGCGCGCAGTTCGCGGCTGCGTGCGCCACCTGCGCCGCCATCTTGCCCGGCCCAAGTTTGATATCATTCCTCACCACTATGACCATCTTGTATTCATCAGCCATGCTCGTTCTCCTCCTTCGGTTTCGTTTCCGGCTCCTTCATTGACTGGCCGCGCTCTATGTCCTGGATTTCGGCTTCGATGACCGCAAGACTGGCCATGAGCTTTTCCTTGCGTTTCATATAGTATACGCGCTGTTCGCCGGAATGTGCCTCGGTCAATTTTTCAGTCTTATCAATCTCACGCAGCAGTCCGAACCTCTCCTTCATCAATTCCTGGTGCCTGAACCTTTGCGATTTATCGGCGATCCTCGGGATATCGTCATCCTTCGGGTCGACAGGGGGGAACCGAATCAGCGACGGATGCAACCGGCCCATGAACTGCATCCCGCCCCTGAGCCAGGCAATGGCGAAGAACACAGCGCTGAACAGCACCAGCGACAGGGTGATCGGAACAGTGGTGACATACCCCATGCCAGTATCTGGGTTCACGCCAAGCGAGTTCAGCCCGAAATTTATCAGGATGGTAACCACGATGCTGAGGCCGATGCCCAGTCCCAGCCGGTAAAGCCAATCGAAATCAGAGTCCAGCTCCCCCTTCCTCGGGAAAAGGGCCTGAACCAACACCATGCCGGGAATGAAGAATACCAGCATGATAGCTCCGATTAGTCGCAGGGCGTCAAACATTTTTATTCCTCATTTTTATATTTAACATCGTATTCAAGAAAATCCGTCGCGACCGCGCTGTTCTCGAAAACTGCTTTCGCATCTGCCTCCAGCTGCTCTGTCTCATCGTACCTGGGGCTGATGTGGGTGAGAAACAGCTTGACGGCTCCCGCGGCCTTCGCCGCTTCCGCCGCCTGCCTGGAAGATGAATGTCCGTAGAAGTTCGCCTTATCTTCCAGTTCCAGCGCTGTCGTCGAATCGTGTATCAGTACATCGCAGTCCTTCGCCAATTCGATAATGGTGTCGCAGGGCTTCGTGTCGCCGGTGTAGACTATCTTGCGGCCGGTCCTCGGGGGGCCCAGCACCATGTCCGGCGTGAATGTTTTGCCTTTATGCTCGACCGTCATGCCGCTCTGCAGCTGGCTGAAGAATTTTCCCTCCGGAATTCCGAGTTCCAGGGCCCGCGGTTTGTTGAATTTACCGGGTCTCGGCCCTTCCTCCAGGGAATACATGACCGCTGGAACCGTGTGGCTGGCCTCCGCGACCCTGACGTTGTATCCATCGAATTCCAGTACATCTCCGGGTTTAACGTCGTTCATTGACACCGGATAACTGGGGTTGTAATATCCAAGGTTGAGAATCGTCATAATCAGGTCGGAGCATCCCTCCGGCCCGTATATCTCCAGCTCCTGCTTGCGGTCATTGAGCGACATGCTCTGGATCAGGCCGGGCAAGCCGAGGAAATGGTCCCCGTGGAAATGCGTGATGAATATCCTTGTCACCTGCATGAATGAAACGGTTGATCTCATCAGCTGACGCTGGGTGCCTTCGCCGCAATCGAAGAGCAGGACCTCTGAACCGCGCTTGACCGCAACAGCCGAGACATTCCTCTCGGGCGACGGCCAACTGCCGCCAGTGCCCAGGAACACTATCTTCATGGGGCTTTGTAAGATGCCAACCGGTATTAATGTTTTCGGGAAACGGCATCAGAGGTTCAGCAGCGCATACACGATGAATGGCAACGCGATGGCGATAATCGCGCCGTAGTAATTCACCTCTTTCGTGTAATCCCTGTCCTTCCAGTACTCCTCGTCGATATACATGACGGTTGTGACGAACAGCGATGCTGCCAGGAATCCGTATGTGGCTATCATGATCTTGTCAATGGTCATGAGCATGGGCATCGGCGGCAAGGACGAAGTCTGGCTGATGTGGAACATGACCGCGGAAATCAGCATGCTCGTTCCGAATCCGATGCGGTTCGCTATCTTGTCGGGCTTGAATGCGAAGCTCAGCCCCGAAACGATGCAGAATATTATCGGCGGGAGAAGCGTCTTGATGGCTGTCGTGGTAACTGCCCTTCCGACGCTGATGGTGTAAGTCGCTCGTGAATATGTCTCACCCCAGTTCTCGTATACGTTATCAGCCACTGACATCTCCATGTTCTTGATCTGCCAGCCTGGGATGTTCATTGAATCGTCTATGGCGCTTCCCTCAGTGTCCGGAACATACACCAGGTCATCGGTGGTCAGCCTGGAGTCCTCTATCTGGATCACGACCTCGAACTCGTTGAACGGGTAGGTTTTGAATTCAGGCTCGTTGTAAAGGGACGCCTGGATGCGGTACCATACCTCGCGCTCGTTCGTAACCGGGTCCGTCTCATCGGACAGTTTCACCGTGGAGCTTGCGCGCCCGTTCATGAACTCATACCCGAGCCCGGTGAAGTTCACATCGCTGGCATCCCAAAGGAGCCACATGTAGAAATCTATAGTGTATGTGCCCTTGTTCGCATCGAAGTTGCCGAAGCCGACGACATATATCCCGACCGTGACCTCATTCGCGGTCGCCTGGCGGGTGCCGGGTTCCGGGAGTTCCGCCTGGGTTCCCGGCGGTATGAGGCCGATGGCCAGCATTGCTATCAACGTAACTGCAATTATCCTGTAAATTCCTGCGGTCATTTGAATCACTATCGCCAGTGATATGGCGGGGGTTGATAAGGATTTTGGAATGTCAAAGCCATTTCCTGTAAAACGTCGCTCTGCCAGTCACCCTGAACCCCATCTTCTCGTAAAGGTGGCGCGCTCCGGACGGATTCTCCTCGTCCACGCCCAGCGCGCCCTCGGTCATGCCTCGCTCCTTCAGAATGCGCATTGTCCTGCACATCAGGGCCTTCGCGACGCCTTTCCCGCGCCAGTCCTTCCTGGTGGATATCAATTCAATGTATCCTCGCTTCCTGCCGTTCAGCTCGTTGTCCTCTGGGTTGATCATTCCGAATGCCGTGCCGATGACCTCGTCCCCATGCCAGGCAATGCTCCACAGCCCCGGGTCGAAGGACTTCTTCCTTGACCAGATATCCCACTCATTCTCCGATATGGGTATCTGGCCGCGCATGTCCTTGCAGGCCGCGTTCCATGCCCGCCTTATCCTGTCAAATTGCTCCGGGACCGCCTCCCTTGCTTCCAGCCCTTCAGGCAGCCGGTGCTCTGGGATATTCTCCAGGTCCGGCCTCAGCATGCTCAGTCCGTGGCGGTACACATGGTAGCCATGGCTCTTGAGAAGGCCGGAAAAGTACTCCATCTTGTCTGGCAAGGCTATATTGAATGTTTTCCTGATGTCCGGGTCATGGCTCTTCGCGTTCTCCCGGCATCTGGACTCGCACCATTCCAGCAGTGCGTCGCCCAGCGTGGTGCTCCTGAGCTCCGGGGAAACGCTGATATTGTAGACGAAAAGCAGCAGCCCCGCGGGGTCCGGCGCCCACCAGACCTGGGAGTATGCGACGATGGCGCCATCTTTCTCCGCAATAAGTATGTCCCTCTCGGTATCCGATTCCGGGTAATTCTCGAAATCGTCGATGATGTCCTGGGCTGTGACGACCCAGTCGAACTTATCGGCAGGCCTCATCCGCTCCACAAGCGCCAGTATTCCGGGGACATCATCCCTGCCCCGGTAGCGCCTGAAAATTATGCCTGGAATGTCTGGCACGCATGGTAAAGACACATCTGTCATTGAAAATTCCTGCAATTTTGAGACTGCAAATCACTGGGTGGTGGCGAACTGCAGCATCACGTTCATGCCCTTGAGCTTGCTCTGGACTTTGTCCACCAGCTCGATGACGGCTTCATCACTCACGTCCTTCTTGCCCCAGTGGTAGACGAAATCATGGGTTCCCAGATTGGTCTCGAATCCCATGTCCATGAGCCTGTTGACAACCTGGCTCGCCGATCCTCCTTCGCTGCTAAAAGTCACCATGACGAAAGTTCTCATGGCTAACCATATGGGATTGTTAGGATTTATATCTGTCGCAGGAATTTACATCGGCGATAAACTATATACCTCGTTTCGATTGCCCGATTGGTGTTACAATGAGCATAGACCTAGGCAACAGAATAGAGAATTCGTCTCTTTCGAAGGAAATGGCAGGCCAGAAAATCACCGTCGCGGGCTGGGTCCAGGACACCCGGAACCTCGGAGGGATTGCCTTCATCCTTCTGCGGGACCGCTCGGGGCTAGTCCAGATAACCTGCCTCAAGAAGAAGCTCGGCGACGAGACATTCGCCAAACTGACAACGCTGCCCCGGGAATCCGTCATCGCCATTTTCGGCGAATTGAAGCCCAATCAGCAGGTCGCCAGCGGTTTCGAGGTCCTTCCCGAATCCTACGAGGTCATTGCGGAAGCCCAGACCCCTCTCCCCCTTGGCATCGTGGACAAGGTCGGCGTGGAGCTGGACACCCGGCTCAACAACCGTTTCCTGGACCTGAGGAAGTCCCAGGTTCTTGCGGTATTCAAGATCGGAAGAGCACACGTCTGAACTCCAGTCACGAATCACCATCTC
>CALKWP010000134.1 GCA_938004075.1 uncultured Methanomassiliicoccales archaeon | reverse complement strand
CATGTACTCCACCGTATCGCTCACATGGATGGAATCCCGCCGCTGGAGCCCAGCCCCGTAGATGATGGTTTTTTTTCCTTCCGTGAGCCTCTTGATAGTGATTGGGATGATGCCTGCGTATGAGCCTTCGTTCTGCCTTGGCCCGTAATTGTTGAACGGCCTGACAATGGATAGGTCCAGGCCGAAAGTGTTGTGGTAGGAGGTTGTGAGAAGGTCAGACGCGGCTTTACTCGCCGCATATGGCGTTGTGGGGTTGAGCGGATGCGACTCTGACATGGCATGTTCCTGGGCGGTGCCATAAGCCTCGGAGGAGGAACATTGGATAAGCGTTTTGAAATGGCCTTCCCTCTGCAATTCCAATACCGAGAGCGTTATGTTGATGTTATCCTCGCAGGTTATTTTCGGAAGAGTGTGTGATGTCAGGAGGGGGACGACAGCCAGGTTGAAGACGATATCGATTGCCTCGATTTCAAAAATGTTTTTCATTTTTTCATAATGGCCTGCGTCCTGATAATACAGTTTCACTGCATCGGACCCTTTCATTGCCTGCTCGATGTTCCTGTGCTTGCCCAGGAAGAAATTGTCCACTATTACGACCTTTTCAGGCTTGTCCTTCAGAATCCGGTCCACGAGGTGGCTCCCTATGAAGCCAGCGCCACCGGTCACGAGAACAGATTTATTTTTCAAGCTCATTTTGAATCCTCCGAATTCTTGAGATAATCATGAATGGGGTTCTCTCTAATAGCCTTTGCGGGGACGCCCATGACGACTGCGTTGTCGGGAACGTCCTTCGTCACAACCGCGCCCAGGCCAACCGTGGAATTGCGACCGATTTTTAACCCATCTCTTATGCAAGCGGACGGTGCAATCCAGGCATAGTCTCCGATAATCACGCTGCCTCCTATCATGCTCTCCGCGATTATGCTGCAATGCCTGCCTATGACCACATTGTGAGCTATGTGGCAGAGATTGTCTATCTTCGTTCCCTTGCCGATGCGTGTGTTGCTCAGCGTACCCCTGTCAATGCTGGTGTTGGAACCAATGTCAACATCATCCTCGATGACAACGCCGCCAACGTTTGGAAACTTGACCAGCGCGCCACTTTCATCCCTCTCATACCCGAAGCCATCCGCGCCAATCACAGTCCCGGAGTTGATGCTGACCCTCTCTCCGATGACGACTTTCGAATAGATGCTGACGTTTCCGTGTATTATCGTACCCCTGCCAATCTCGCATTTTCCGATGAATGTATTCGGTCCTATGTATGTATCTGGATGGACCTTGGCCTCCGGATCTATTGTCGCGGTTGGCGAAGTCCCATATTGAACATTATCCTCGAAATATCTCTGCATTATCCGGATAAAGGCCATCCTCGGATTTGGAACCTGGATGAGAATCTTATTCTTCAATTTGCTCTCGTCGAAAGCGAACTCGCTCGAGCAGATTATGACCTTTGCCCGGGTCTTTTCTATCATGATTTGTGCCTCTAAAAGCGTTTTCTTGGAACAGAATGTTATCGAATCATCGGTCGCATTATCTATGGGCGCCGGAAACAGTGAGCGAGTGTCAACCTTGATTGCTACATTCGTTTTTCCGCTGACAAGCTTGGATATCTCACTAATCTTGATTTCGGTCATTAATAGCCCTCCCAACCTTTGTTCTCAGTTTGGCGTTTCCCATAAGCTCATTGTACTTCGTGTTCACTCTCATGCTCTCGTCAATCTCGTCAATAATACCCAGGACATGATCAGTGAAGTAGCCTACATAATCACGGCCTTCCTCCGACCAATGCGCGGGATGGAATACAATCTGGATTGGAATTTTTTCCGCTTTTTTCACAAAGTCATAGGGGTCCTTTCCGCGGAATCCCATACATGAATCGCTCATGTAATTGTCATCGGAGAATATTTCCTTGGAATAGGCATTCTTGTAGCCCTTGAACATCGGGTACATGCCATTCAGTGATGGATTGTGAAGGCTAATTGAGGTTACGGGTTCCCCGGTCGCGCTCTCCAGAATTGCGCATTCCATCTTGACCTTCTTCAACAGCTCGCCCGGCTTGATGTCACCGTAGATGGACGGGTCAAAATGCAAGCCGATCTCGAATCCGTCATTGGCCATTTCAAGCAGCATCCGGGAATTCGTCGGAAAAAGCGCATTGTAATGATAATTGGAGGCCATTATGAAATAAGTGGAGGATACCCCCAGTTTCTTCTCCAATTTGGATAAATCATGAGCGCTGCGTACACTAAGGTCAACATCATGCCTCAAGATTATTCCGTTGTCTCTGTTCCAATCCCTGAGTGAATATATTGGCGCGATTTTTTTCGCGTATTTGATGAAACGCTCATATTCCCTGTATGTGAAATCCGTTATTTGGCCTTTCAAGGTCATTGCATTCCTCTCAGAGTCTTATCCAACACGATGGCCATCGCATCGATGTCTTCTTCGTTTAGCGTGTAATACATGGGCAAAGCTATTGCCCTTTTAAATATGTCGAGTGAGTTGGGACATTTGTCTTTCGAAGAATAGACTGGCTGCACGTGGGACGCATAGGTCCCGATCTGTGCCTGTATATTCTTCTTCTTCAGATTCTCAATCAGTTTGTTTCTGCTGATTTTCTCATCAACCAGCGCGACATAGCTCTGATATATGTGCACCCCGTCTTTCGATACATATGGGGAATGGATGGAGTCAATCTTCTCAAGCTTGGTGTCCCAGTATTTTGCCAGTTCAATCTTCCTTGCAATTATTTCGTCAATTTTCTTCAGTTGGGCAACGCCCACGGCTGCGGTGATGTCGCTCATCTTGTAGTTGTAACCGATCTCATTGAATTCTGGAACAACGAACTCATCCGTATTTTCCCTGTTCCAGGCGGTAACGATGCCGAAAACGGATAATTTTCGTATGTGGTCAGCAAGTTTCTTGTCCCTGGCAGCCACCATCCCTCCCTCGCCCGTGGTGATGCCCTTCCTGGCGTGGAACGAGAAGCATCCAACATCCCCGATTGTTCCAACGAACCTTCCCTTGTACTTCGCCCCGAAGGCGCATGCGGCATCCTCCACCACGCTAAGGCCATGCTCTTGAGCGATTTCACAGATCTCATCCATCTCGGCAGGCTGGCCAAAAGTATGCACAGGGATTATGGCTTTGGTCTTCTTCGTTATCTTCTTCTTTATCTGCTCCGGGTCGATGTTATAGGTTTTCGGGTTCACATCCACAAATATTGGATTGGCCCCACAGTAGACCACGGAATGCCCTGTGGCCGGGTAGGTGTAATCCGCAACCAGAACATCATCGCCTTTCTTGATACCCAGGCAAAGCAGGGCCAGATGCAGCGCGCACGTGCAATTTGTCAACGCGACAATGTTCTCGCAAGAAAGATACTTTGACACATTGTCCTCGAACTCCTTGGTCTTGGGTCCCTGCGATACCCAACCGCTCTCCAGAACTTTCTTTATCTCCGCAATCTCGTCGCTGTCAAAGTACGGCCTGGCCAGATGTATCAGCTTGGTCATTTTCAATCACCTTTGCTTATCAATTCCCTGTAAAGAGCTTCAATTATCTTCATGTTCGCAGGCCAACTCTGGTTCTTCAATATAAATTCTCTGGCGTTCCTGCCCAACTCCTTTCTCATGCCGGGATTCGATATAACGTCATCCAATGCATCGACCAATGCCTTGTGGTCCATTCCACGGTAGACATATCCGCTGACCTTATGCGTGATGTATTTTTCGGAGCCGTTGGTGTTTGCGACCACGAGCGGCAAACCGCAGCTCATGGCCTCCAGTGCGGTTATGCCAATCCCACATCCCGGCAATGGATTGTAAACGGTGTCCACATAGATGTCACAGCGATTCAGGAGTGCTGGCATCTCACTATGGGGTACCGGATCAATGAATTCAACCCGGTCTCCAGCGCCCATATTCTTGACTGCGTCCAGTGTCCTGTCGAGATGTTCCCCCTTTTTTAGTATGGTGAATTTGAGGTTCTTGTGCTTTTCCAGCAACTCGGGCATTGCTTCCAGAAGAGTGGAAGTACGGTAATTATCATGAGATATCCGAAGGTAGAGTACATTCAATTCATCCTTGCGCGAAACGCTCATTGGCTTGAAGAAATCAGAGTCCACGCCCCAACCGATGTTGCGAGTCGCCCCGGTGTTTCCAATGAGATTTTTCACGCGGGCCTCCATATCTCCGTCCCCGCACTGGATTGCATCCGCCCTCTTCAGCGCATACTTCACCATGAACCTGAATAGTGCAGATTCTTCGGGTTGGCGCACTATATCCGAGCCCCATGGTGAAACCACAAATGGGTGGAATCCAGACATCGCGCCTATGAAACCGCTGTCAGTGACAAAGTGAGCGTGAATGATATCTGGCCTGATTTTCCTAATCAGTTTCCTGGACTTGAAAACCCTCTTGATAAAGTTGAGAGTCCCTGTTCCCTCGAACAGGTGCACGGAGACCCTGTCCAAAGCCACATCCCAATTGGTAATCAGGTGAACATCATGGCCCAGGCCGGAAAAATGATTGACCCATCTCTGGGTGTGGATGGAGCGGCCATCCCCTATGTAACATATCCTCAATTTATCGGCCATTCAGTCACCGCGTGAGATGCATATATCCAAAAGTGGCCGAGTACTTAATCTTTTTCTATTGTAAACTACCAAACCTTAAAGAAACTGGTGTTTAATGTCAGGAATGGAAGTTAACCCATACCAGTTGCATGCCTGACCTTCGAAGCTAAGTGGCTTCGATTTACTTTGATAACATAAATAGGGCTGCAACGACCTATCACTGAAAAATGGGTTGGGATTTCCTACTGCCTGAATTTCGGGTCCTCTTTCATCTCGGCTTTGGCGTGCTTGAATAGTTTGATCGGGCTGGCCGTGTCCAGGAAGAAGTTCAAATCCGCCTTCCTGAATTCACCTGTAATCCAGAGCACGCTGAGATACACTGCGAGACCAATGAAGAAGAGAAGACCGAGATGATACCACCTTATTGCGCTGAACAAAGTGCCCAGTGCCCAGATGGAAATGCCCATTATTGCACCTGCGCCGATATGAATGAATAGCTTTGACTGGAACAATTTTCTTCGGATTATCTTCTTGGAGTAGTAATACAAACCAGCTAGCATCACGAACGCAGATATTAGTGCCGCGTATGCCGCGCCTTCAATTCCGCTTATTCCAATGCCCGACAGCAAACCGCCCCTTGGGATGAGCAGAAGGTTCAGGACGATGTTCACCATGCCCATCATGATGACTACTTTGGCGTTCTGGCCGGGCCTGTTCATGCCCACAATGAGATATGTGTAGGGAACCCCGATGGTGTAAACATAGGCATACACCACAAGCAGGCGGAAGCTCCAGGCGGCCGGCCTGAAAGAGCTGTTGAGTATTATGTCTATGATGGGAACGGCAAAAACCATAATCATGGCAACCACAGGCATCATCACCATGGATACGTATCGCTCGGAGCTTTTTACCAAATCGCCTATCTGCCGCCGCTTGATTCTCAGATTCAGCCCCTTCCTTGCATGTATGGCTGAAATGGTGGGGAACACCACTATCCCAATGGCACCGGATATCATCAGCATCATTGTGGCAATCCTGTACACCGAAGAGTAATAGCCGACCTCCACCGCGCTCCAGAAATATCCGAGCAGCACCTTGTCGATGTTCGCGGTGACCAGCGTGAAAATTATGGGGATCATCAACGGCGTCGCGAAAACGAGATACATCTTCATGTATTCCCTAGAAGGCCTGCCCACCGGGTACTTCCTCAGCAGGAAGAACGCCATGCAGAAAGTGGCGAACGCCCCGAGCATATAGGCCATAGCCATGGAACCGATGGCATGGGTAGACAGAAATACCCTTATCGGCTCGAAAAACTCCGGCCAGGCATACCTCGGTGCCAGGCTGACCGCTGTTGTCTCCCCGTTGAATGTGACGATCGCGCCGGTTATCCCTGCAAGCGCAACGACGATGACCAGGATCGCCCTGAAGATTGGTTCCATCAGCAAGGATATCTGGCTCTTGACGTTCTTTTTCCGGCTGTTGAAGGTGGATGTTGCAATCTGGCCAAGGCCGAAGAAGACGGTGTAGCCCAGGAAGATGTATATGACCAGTTCAGTGCTGGCATCATAAAATTCCTTGCCGAAGATGTACTTCCAAATGGCTATCCCGCCCACCACAGTGGCAATGAGAACACCCACAAGAATGAGCTTGATGGAGATGAATGTGCCCATGCAGATGCCGAGGTCCTTTCCCTCAGAAACCTTTTTGATGTGCGTGGCGTCGAAGCCCATGTTCGTTATGAATGAGAATGTCCCTACGAACGCCATGCCGAACCATATAACCCCCATGACAGAAGGCGCGTAGCCGCCCCACAGCTTGGATACCACGGTAATCGCCAGCATCCCGAAGACAGCACTGGCGGCCTGCGATATCATGATCACGAAAGAGTTCCTGGCAATCATTTTCCCATCATCGTTCAGAATGACGCGAATATATATAATTGTGCTTTGCCATAATATATGCGCAGCGAAATCCTTTAATATGGTCACCGTGTAGCTTTGTTAACGACCCGGCCAAGCGCGCCGGCCATTGGTGCAGCATGAAAGAGATGAAGATAATCGTCAGGGACGTCTGGAAATCGTATGACGGCAGCCGCGACGTTCTCAAGGGCGTGAACATCGAGATACCGCCGAGGGAGATGGTTCTGATAAAGGGCCGCTCCGGCAGCGGCAAATCGACATTGCTCAATCTCATGGGCTGCATCGACACCCCAACAAAAGGCGAGATACAGCTCAACGGCTATGCAACTGCGACCCTATCAGATAAGGAACTTGCCAACATCCGGCTCCACAAGATTGGGATTATTTTCCAGGCGCACAACCTGATAAATGACCTCACAGTTTATGAGAATGTTCTTCTGCCCATGAAGATTGCGAAGTGGAGCGGCGGCGACTGGCGCGTGAAGGAGCTGCTCCATAGTTTCGGCCTGGACAGCTATGCCGAGAAATACCCGGACGAGATAAGTGGCGGGGAGAGACAGCGCGTTGCAGTGGCAAGAGCGTTGGCCAACAGCCCGTCCGTGCTGCTGGCGGATGAACCGACGGCGTCCCTGGACATCGACAACTGCGACATCGTGATTGACGCATTCAAGAAAGCCAACAGGGAGTTCGGGGCGACCGTCGTCATCGCTAGCCACGACCCGGCGGTGGAGGGGCACGTGCAGACGAAGTACGTGCTGGAGAGAGGGGAGCTGAGGGGGGAAGCGTGATGGAAACGGACTCGTTCACATTTGCACCAAAGAAACATCCGTTTGACATTATTGTTGTAATACTGCTGGGGCTGGTCGCTGCGGCAACTGCCATTGTACTCCCTGACGGTAACGCTTTCAGAGTCGTCATGTCAATTCCACTCCTGATGTTGTATCCCGGATACGCCATGGTCTCCGCCCTGTGGCCTAGAAACAACTTGGATGGCAATAGCATTGATATTCTAGCACGCGTCGCTATGAGCATCGGCTTGAGCATAGTGTTGATGTCTTTGACGGGGCTCTTACTTTCATTCACTGTTGGGTTGAACACAAACAACGTGCTTGCCGGTAACATAATTCTGCTGCTGATATGGTCAGGCATCGCGATATTCAGAAGGTCGATTTTACCCGTTGAAAAGCGATTTTCACCCATAACCTTCGGGTCGGCTGAAAATCCCGCACCGAAAGGCATGGAAACCGTGATTATGGCATTGGCAGTCGCTGGAATCGTCATCTGCTCGGGATTCGTATCGTATGCTGTATTCAGGCCCACCGCCGAAAACACGTACACGGAATTTTACATCCTCGACGCCAACCGAACAACAAAGGATTACCCGCTGAACATGACGGTAAATGAGACTGCCAGTGTCATCGTAGCGGTTCAGAACCACGAATCGGATGAAACCAATTACGTGATGCTTTCAGGAGCAGAGAATGCTACTGGCAGAACCTATATCAATGATTGGTCAAACCCATTAGAATTGACAAATACCACCGTGTATGCAACGAACATCACCCTGTCAGCGCATTCAGGATTCGATGATGAATTCTTGTTCTATTTCACGGAACCGGGCCTGTATAAAGTATCCTGGCAGCTTCAGATTGACGGGGCTGTCACTGAATATGAAGTTCATCTATGGATTACTGTAAATCCAGCTTAAGAATTTACATACCAAACAGACATTTCAGTTGAAAAATAAATCTTCTGGATGTTTGAGCGATACCCGACAATTTCAACGGGGTCCTCCTGGATTGTCCATGTCTCCCAGTTGCCTATGTTGAAGTGCCCGTCCATGTTCTCTTCTGTCATTATCAGAACGCTAATATCTCCGTTTACCTGATTGAATTGCGTCTTATTTCCGTAGGCCAGATTGCTGAGATAATTGGACGAATAAATAACCGAATTGAAATTCGAATTCCCTTTCTCAGCATGCATCAGCATGATGTCCCCGCTCAGCCGAAGGTCAGATATGCTGTCGGTGCCAGTTGTAAGACAGTTATCAACCAGCCAGTTCTGGCCAGTTCTGTCCTCAAGGGTGTGTACGGCAAGGATGGGAGCAAAATAGGTGGCGAATTTCAACACAAAAAGAATTGTAAGAGTGATGGCAAATATTTGCCTCATTGGCAGCGTTTTAAACGACGGAATGCGCCAAATGAAATCTGCGGCATGCAACCTTTTCAGGGCGTAAAGGGCGCTGAGGGTAAAGAACATGATGAAATACTTGAAATCCACAAGCCCCAGACCAGTGTACATAACTATATTCACAAAGCCGGTCACCAGGAATGCGGTGACAATCAGGTCGGCGGGGTTCATGGGAGGAATCTTTCGTGTGTTGATCAAAAGTCGGAGCCATTTGCATCCGAGCAGGCAGATGGGGATGAATAACATCAAATATGACAGGAGGCCTACAAAAAATCGAGAACCGCCAGCCATCACAACGTCGCCAGCATATTCAAAGAATGTGCCCAGCAGGCCACTGAAATTTCCCACAGCGAAGCGGACTGTGGGTTCCGCGAGATAAAGGCCGATGAATGCAATAGCCAGGAATGATAAGAATACGGAAATGCGCTTCCTGTTGAGCGGCTTACCCGAACTGGCGAACATTATGCCACCGGTTAGGACAGCCAGCATTATCACGCCGTATATCAAAGTGGAATAATAGGAGAAGAACATCATTGCCATGGAGCAGGCGGCCAGTGAACTATAAAACAGGAAAGGTTTGTAATGCTCACTCTTCTTCATCAACGCCAGGTAATGTTTTTTCTTCACAATTATCAGTGCAAGGAAAATCAGCATGAAATAAAATATGAATCCCCAACCCTGGATGTAAGTTCCGTTGGTCAGGCTGTTCACGGTAGGATCGTAGGCAATCATGGTTGTGTAAAAAGCTGCCAGTCGCCAGTCCTTTGTCAATTCCATGGCCACAAGAAAAGACATCACGATGATTCCGATTGCGCATATCGGAAGAGACTGCATCTCCCTCGGGCTCAGCCCCGTGACCAGATCGGAAGAGCACACGTCTGAACTCCAGTCACGAATCACCATCTC
>CALKWP010000133.1 GCA_938004075.1 uncultured Methanomassiliicoccales archaeon | reverse complement strand
CGAGATGGTGATTCGTGACTGGAGTTCAGACGTGTGCTCTTCCGATCTTCCTATGTATAGAGACCGGCTTACTATTTCCCCCAGCAAACCATAAAAATGTAGGGCTGCACGCTTAGCCGAACCGATGCGCAATCAACACTAGGTTGCCCTTCACCGTTTTCATGCAGCCCTCTCATCCGCTACTCCATCGGCCAACTATCACAGCGCCGTCCCACCGTCCTGCCCGGAACCCGGGTTACACGCGGCTCAGCTCGCCCCGTGACCTGACAATGACCCCAGCTGTGCCGTGGATAGCCCTACCCCGGGGTATGATTCCACTGCTTGATATTCCAACATCCACCCGTCCTACGGTTGGAGGTAACTTGAAGTCCGGCCAGCCGGGTACAGCAAGCTAATCGACGCCTGGGAGGGCGAGTGCTGCAAGTCATAACGGCAACCCAAGCGTTGCCCACGCCAGGACAGCTGGTCCAAGCTAGAAATCGCCGTTTTGTGGTGACATCCGTCGAGGCCAGCGCTGCGCTTGATGGCACGCGTCCGCAGCATCTGGTTTCTATGTCCTCAGTCGAAGACGACGGGCTCGGTGAAGAGCTTCGCGTGGTCTGGGAGCTCGAGCCGGGTAGGGCCGTTCTTGAGCGAGCCTCAATGCCAGAGCTGACGGGCTTCGACGAGCCGGCCAAGCTGGATGCCTTCCTCAATGCCGTCCGTTGGGGGGCAGTGTCGCAGGCCGACACCAGCACGCTGCAGGCCCCATTTCGGGCCGGCATCGAAATCGAGGACTACCAACTTGACCCGCTGGCCCGCGCTATCCAGATGCCTCGGGTCAACCTGCTCATTGCGGACGATGTTGGCCTCGGCAAGACCATTGAGAGCGGACTCGTTATCCAGGAAATGATGCTCCGGCATCGCATCCGCTCTGTGCTCATCGTTTGTCCCTCGGGCCTTCAGATTCAATGGCGCGAGCAGATGCGCGACAAATTTGGCCTGGACTTCCGCATCGTGGACAGCGAGGCCATGAAGCAACTGCGCCGTAGCCGTGGCCTGCATGTGAACCCTTGGAATCACTATCCACGGCTCATCACCTCCATTGACTTCCTCAAGCGCGAACGTCCGCTTCGTTTGATGCGGGAGGTCTTGCCTGCTGCAGGGCAGACCAGTTATCCGCGTCGTTTCGACATGCTAGTAGTCGATGAGGCGCACAACGTCGCCCCCTCTGGCTCTGGCAAGTACGCTACCGATTCCCAGCGCACCCAGGCTATTCGCCTGCTGGCGCCCCACTTCGAGCACAAGCTGTTCCTGTCTGCGACCCCACACAATGGCTACCCGGAGAGCTTTTCTGCCTTGCTGGAGCTGCTGGACGACCAACGATTCGCCCGGGCTGTTCGCCCCAAGCCTGCACAGCTCGCTGCCGTGATGGTGCGCCGCCTCAAACGCGAGCTCCCTCCCCGCTGGGATGGGACGCCGCGCTACCCCGAGCGCCTCATCGAGGCGCTCGAAGTGCCCTACACCCAGGAGGAACGGCAAGCCCATAAGGACTTGAAGCGCTACACCGAGCTTCGGGCGGCCGGAGCCCGGAATGACGGCGAACGCTACGCGACCGAGTTCGTCCTGAAGTTGCTGAAAAAGCGGCTGTTCTCCTCGCCGGAGGCTTTTCGCATCACCCTCGGCAAGCATGTCGAGTCGCTGGCTGGCCGACGGCGCACCTCGCAGTCAGCACCCACACCTGGTCTGCTGCGCCGGATGATTGACGGACTGGATGACCAAGTCGAGGTCGACAACGACGCCGAGTGGGACGAAGCCGCCGATGAGGCGGTGTCTTCAGCCGCGGCATTGTTCCGTCCCCTCTCTGACGAAGAGGCTGCACTACTGGAAAGCCTACGCAGTTACGCCGACCGTATGTCGGCCAGGGGCGATTCCAAGCTCTTCACGTTGTTAGAGTGGCTGCGTGAGACGCTCATGCCGGAGGGTGCGTGGAACCACGAGCGAGTCATCCTGTTCACTGAGTATCGCGCCACACAGAAGTGGCTCCAGGAGCGCCTGGTCACAGCGGGCTTCGCCGGACCAGGCCGCGTCCAACTGATGTATGGCGGCATGCCGCTGGACGAACGCGAAGCGGTCAAGAACGCATTCCAGGCGTCCCCCGCACAGTCTGACGTCCGCATCCTGCTCGCGACTGATTCGGCCTCCGAAGGTCTGGACCTGCAGAACCACTGTAGCCGGCTGGTGCACATCGAGGTGCCATGGAACCCGAACCGCATGGAGCAGCGCAACGGCCGCATCGACCGTCATGGCCAGCGGCAGCCACGGGTCAACATCTTTCACTTCGTCGGCCAGGGCTACCACCAACGCTCAAGACTGGCGCAGGAGGCCAATCCCGGCGACCTGGAGGGCGACCTTGAGTTTCTGCTGCGTGCAGCCCGCAAGGTCGAGACC
>CALKWP010000132.1 GCA_938004075.1 uncultured Methanomassiliicoccales archaeon | reverse complement strand
CGGCGACCACCGAGATCTACACTCTTTCCCTACACCACGCTCTTCCGATCTCCTGATGAGCTTTATCGCTTTTGGAGCCCTCTTGGTGCGCGGTGTCCTGAGCAGATCCCTCAGCGGGATGGTGTATGTAACTTCCTTGAATTCTTTTTCGTCTGCCATGTTCATCCCTCTACAGTTTCAGCCTGTTCCTCCGCCAAGAGCGTTGCTTGGGGTGGCGCATTACCCTGCGGTTCGTCCTCTGGATGACCCAGGATGGTACGTGCCTGTTCGAGTTTGTGGCTTTGTTGAGCCTCATTTTTCTGGCCAGTGGTTTGTTTCTTGCCATTTTATCCCTCTTATTTCCTTTTGATTGTGATCTCCCGCTTCTCGGGCGTGAGCTTCTCCAATATCTGGACGAGGCTCGCGTCGCTTATGACGTTCCGCAGCTGCCCCGATTGAGCCAGCATTATCAGCTGGTTCTCCACGGCTTCCGCGAAATCCGGCCTGGCGGTTCTCAGCCGGGCCATTCTTTCCCTGGCCTCCGGGGCGAGTATCTGACGCAGCATTGCCTGGCGGTTCGCTTCCGCCTGCTGGTCCACCTGGGCCTGGGCTTCTTCCTGCGCGCCTTCCTGCTGCAGGGCCTCGAGCTTCCTGCGTCTTATCTCCTGAAGCTCCTTGTCTTCATCCATTGGACACACCTACTTGCTGTATTTTGCAAGCTTCGGGTCTTCCTTTACCATCTCTTTGAATATTGCGTATGAAGCGTTATCCAGCATCTTCTGGCCCTGAGGCGAGACCATGCGGCCGTTCTTCTTCTGGGGCATAAGGAGCCCGGAAGCTTCCAGCTGCTGCAGGGAAAGCCTGATTATTGAGCGGCTTCCCGACCATGCGTGGGATGGCTTGGAGCCCTTGTCAACCGCTCCGCCGAAAAGGGCAGATAGCTTCTCGGTTCCAATCGGGCCATAGATGTAGACCTTTCTTAGGACCGCAGCTACGCGGGTGTACCACCAGTCCGGTTCCCCCGGTGCCTTCTCCTTGTGTATCCCAGTCTTGACTACGCTGGACCACTCGGGCGGCTGTATGGCGTCCTTTTTCTTCAGTTCTTCGGCGATGCTCGAAATGAGCTTGTCGGCAGGCACGTCGTATGCTGTTGTCATGTGATGCCCCCAGTATATCATTTATACAATGGAAGTAGTGCCCCTAAAGGGCATGGGGTATTTTATGTTTGTCCTGATTTGAGCTTGAATGTTGAACTCATTAACCCATATGCAATCTTAAATATTAAGTATCGCCCCGCAATCATGGTTGGACTGATGGGATGCGAAGGGATGCAAGGGGCGCGAGAATGCCCCTGCCGCATATGCATGCTTTTGGGTCCCGGTAACAAGGATGGGTGATGCCGTGACAGATATCGCAGAGACGCTGGCCAAACAGCAGAAAGAGATTTCCATAGCCGAATTCTTCGAGAAGAACAAGCAGATACTTGGCTTTGATTCGCAGACAAAGTCGCTCATCACCGCAGTGAAGGAAGGCGTGGACAACTCGCTGGACGCATGCGAGGAGGCGCGCATACTTCCTGATATTTATGTTGAGCTTACCGAGATCGAGAAGGGTGAGTTCAAGATAGTCATCGAGGACAATGGCCCCGGAATAGTGAAGCGCCAGATAGCCAATGTTTTCGGCAGGCTGCTTTACGGTTCAAGATTCCATGCGATAAGGCAGTCCAGGGGGCAGCAGGGCATCGGCATATCCGCGGTCGTGATGTACAGCCAGCTGACAACGGGGAAGCCGGCGTTCATCATATCAAAGACAAAATCGGAGGAGGTAGCCCATTATGTGAAGCTGGTGCTGGACATAAAAAGGAACCGGCCTGACATCATCGAGGAGGATTTCAGGATATGGGACGGCAAGCAGCACGGCACCAGGCTGGAGGTCTTCGTCAAGGGAAGATACATCGCCGGCAAGCAATCCATACTCGAATATCTCAGGGCCACGGCGATAGTGAACCCCCATGTCCAGATAACTTTCAAAGATCCGAACGGCGGCCTGATAACATTGCCCAGGGTTACCGAGGACCTTCCAAAGGAGACCATCGAATCGAAACCCCACCCGGAAGGCATCGAGCTCGGCCAGCTCTTGAGCATGGCCAAGAACAGCGAGCACAGGAAGCTCACCGCCTTCCTGGTCAATGAGTTCTCCAGGGTGAGTCCCAGAGTGGCCAAAGAAATTTGCGAGGCAGCCAACGTCCCGGAGAACCGCAGCCCTAAGCGCATGTCGCTTGAAGAAGCTGCGGCAGTCCTGAAAGGGATCGGCGCGGTCAAGATTATGGCTCCGAAGACAGACTGCCTCACTCCGATCGGTGAAACACTCATAAGAAAAGGCCTCAGAAACGTGCTGGAAGGCCTCAAGCCAGGATATTATGCCCCACCGGTCTCCAGAGCGCCATCTGTCTATTCTGGTCATCCATTCCTTGTAGAGGTTGGAATTGTCTATGGCGGCCAGCTTCCCAAGGACCAGCAGGTCGAACTGCTGAGGTTCGGGAACCGCGTCCCGCTGCTTTACCAGCAAGGGGCGGACGTCATAACCAAGGCAATCGCCGAGGTGGACTGGCGGAGGTACGGACTGGAGCAGCGCGGCGGGAAGGGGATACCTTTCGGCCCGGCGATAATCCTGGTCCATGTGGCTTCCACCCAGCTGCCTTTCACTTCCGAAGCAAAGGAAGCGATAGCAAACCTGGACGAGATTCGGGAGGAGATAATCCGGGCGCTCAGGCTGTGCGCGCGCAACCTCAAGACCCATCTGGGAAAGAAGGCCAGGCGCTCCAAGACCAAGGAGAAGTTCGACATTGTGCAGTTGCTTCTGCCCGAGATAGCCAGGAAGGCAGCCAGCATAGTCGGGAAACCGATACCGAACCTCGGGAAGACTGTCACCGGGATAATGAATGTTGTCTGGGTTGACGACAAGATTGAGTATGCCAAGGGAAGGCACAAAGTGACCATCAACATCCACAATTACATGGCGACCGGCCAGAAGTTCAGCATCCATGCCATCGTCCCCGGGAAAGCCCTCGACAGAAAGCACCTGGATCCAGAACCGGACCTCATCAACGGCGATAAGCTAACCTGGAATCTCAAGCGCATAGCCAGCACTGATATTGTGACCATACGCTTCGAACTCACCGGGCTGGACCAGGACGAGTACTCGGACGTGGAGATATTCGTCAGCGGCATCAACCACGCCCAGGTCATCGGGGCCGAGCCGCTGCCGGGAGATTGGGACCTGGACGGCACCGGCCAGTACTCGCTTTTCGCCTTCGGGGATGCGCCGGATGATGAGGAGGTTCTCGATGAGGAAGAGGATGAGGAGAACGGTGTCGATTACGACGAGCAGACCGAGGTGATTTCCGATGAAGAATGATGAGAGGAACCACAGGGCAGTGGAGGAACTTTACAAGATAGCGGATGACATATACAACCAGATAGACAAGGGCCAGATACCCAGGATGAGCATTCCGCTGAGGTCCAAGAAGAATATTCAATTCGCACCCAGGAAGGGCGTGTGGAAATACGGCAACATGTACGGTGTGAGAAGCGCCAAGAAGATGACTGGCGCCTACATGCTTCTCAGGACCATGTACATGCTGGAATTCATCAAGGACATGATAAGGGACCAGAAGTCCTCGACCCTGAGGGAGATGTATTACATTTCGGAAGGCTGGGGCAACGCGAAGTTCGGCTCCCAGGATGAAAGCAACAACCTTGCCGAGGACCTGGAGATAGTCACCACCTGCATGAGGGAAGATTTCAAGCTGAGGCCGGAAGAGGACGGGGCCAGGGTCATTGGAAATCTCACTTTGGAGGAAACCAACAGGAAGGGCGAGAAGAAGAAGATTAACCTCAGGGACGATGTGGGGGATTCCGGGTACGGCATACCATTCAATGTGGAGAAGGATAAAATCAATCTCCTGGAAACCGACGCGAAGTTCATCATTGCAATAGAAACCGGCGGTATGTTCGACCGTCTGGTGGAGAACGGCTTCGATGAGAATTTCGATGCGATCATATTGCACCTGAAGGGCCAGCCAGCTCGCTCCACAAGAAGGTTCATGAAGCGCCTCAACGAGGAGATGAAGCTGCCGGTGGTGGTATTCACCGATGGTGACCCATGGTCGTTCCGCATTTTCTCGTCGATAGCGTACGGCGCCATCAAAACAGCGCATATATCGGAATACCTGGCGACGCCATCGGCGACATTCGTGGGCATCACCAGTTCCGACATAAAAAACTACGATCTGCCTACAGACAAGCTCAATGACAAGGACATAAAGGCGCTGCAATCTGAACTCACGGATCCGAGATTCAACGACAGGTTCTGGAGGGACGAGATAGAGCTCATGCTGAAGCTCGGGAAAAAGGCTGAGCAGCAGGCGCTGGCCAAGTATGGTTTGGATTTCGTCACCGACAAATA
>CALKWP010000131.1 GCA_938004075.1 uncultured Methanomassiliicoccales archaeon | reverse complement strand
GAGATGGTGATTCGTGACTGGAGTTCAGACGTGTGCTCTTCCGATCTTGCGCTATGCGTGTGCCACCGAGAGAAACAACTACTTCATTAAGGTTTTCCTCCGAAACAGGGGAATCGAGCGCGACTAGGGCTTTATACTTCTTACGGGGCCTGGCAAGCTTTATTCGAGCGACCTCAGCGCCATCGGACGTTCGTAATTCGGATACAGATACCTTGTCCGTGGACGAATTCACCCGTTCCCGAAGTCGTTCAAGGTCGATACCCCTTATTCTCGGTTCCTTGACCTCGAGAACGAAAGGCCTGCCGCTTCCCAGCATGAGGGCATCTATGTCCTCGCGGCCCATTCCGTGGAAGCTGTGGTCCTTCCCCTTGGCCATCTCAATTGCCTGACGGCCAATGAACTCCTCGACGCTGTCCGAATACATCTTTCCGGTGTCATTGCACCGCTCACAGCCTTTGCCACGGCATTGCCTGCATGGCCACCTGGTCTGGGGAATCTCTCGCGAGAACTTCATGTATCGTCCATATATGAAAATCGAGGCGACCTGGACATCCACCGATTCATAGGTGGTGTCCACGACGGCAACCACGTCCGGCTTGCCGAACTCGGCGGTCTTTCCGCTGAGGCTCTCGACACGCTTTCCCACTTCCCTGTTCATCTCGGACTTGATTGGCTCGGTTTGCTCTGCCCCGGTCTCTGACCATACGGTTTCCTCTGCAGCGAGGACTTCCTGCTCGAACTTTGTTCCCACAAGGAAAGTGGAATGCTCCCATTCCGCAAGGGATTCCATGGCCAGTGTCGCGTAAAGATCCTTCTTGGATGTAATTCCCCTGCAAATGAAACAATGAGTGGCATCTTCCTGAGCCGGAAGCCCAAGTACCTGCCTGGCCTGGATGCCTCGGGTGCCGTTCTCGAATCCCCTGCCGACCTTGGCGAAGAGTCGGCCCAGGCATGAATCGCATAGTTGATACTGGTTGAGTGCTGTTCTATTCAGTTTCTCTGCCGCAACGGCCAAACCCTCTATCAATTCATCTGAAGCCATTCAAAATCCCCCGAACCGCGCCCGGTTTCGGATGTATTGAGCGTACATCGCTTCTTCTGGGATATCTCAGTGGAAGATGCGCATCATTTCTTCAGGAATATCTCGATGGAAGAAACATTGGAGGTCTTGCCTTCCTCTCCCTCGAGTACCTCGGTGGTGATTTTAACGTCATCAACGGTGAGGCCCTGCACGAAGCGGTTCCTCACTATCTCGGCCACATCCACTGCTGTGCTGATTGACCTGCCCCTGGCCTTGATGGTCACGTGGTTTGAGCCGCTGTTGAACAATGTCGCCACAGCCAGGACGTAGCTCATGGTCGGTTTCTTGCCTATGTACACTGTGTTGTCCGGTTTCTCTGATGCTGGTTTTTCATTTGCCAAAGTTCTACCCCCTTAAGGTTTATTTAAGCAGCCATTATTTTCTCAGGGGGTATTTATAGGTTTTGACTTGTAATAACATCACGACAAATCAATTTCAACCGGGCAGTGGTCGCTACCCATCACATTCGCGAGTATCGAGGCGCTTTTCAATCTGGGTGCCAGGTCATCCGAGACAAAGAAATAATCCAACCTCCAGCCGACATTCCTTTCCCTTGCTCCGGTTTTATAATCCCACCATGTGTATTTTCTCGGGGACTGGTCGAAATGCCTGAAGGTGTCGATGTAGCCGTGGTTTACGACCTTGTCGATCCATTCCCTCTCTATCGGCAGAAAGCCGGAAACGCCCTCGTTGGTCTTGGGGTGCTCCAGGTCGATTGGCTTGTGCGCGGTGTTCAGGTCGCCGCAGAATATTATTGATTTGCCGCGGCTCCTTTCCTTTTCTATGATTTCGAGGAAGCGGTCATAGAAAGCCAGCTTGTAACGCAACCGCTCCGGGCTGGCCTTTCCGTTCGGGAAATACACATTGAAAAGGGTGAAGCCATCGAATTCCGTTGCCATGACCCTGCCTTCAGCGTCGAATTCATCAACGCCGATGGACCTGGTTATCTGCTCCGGCTCGTCCCTGGAGAATGTTGCCACACCGCTGTAACCTTTCTTGGCGGGCTGGGACCAGTAAGAGTGGAACCCAACTGGCTTCTGGATCTTCGGGGGAACCTGGTCTGGCCAGGCCTTTGTCTCCTGAAGGCAGAGCACATCCGGCTGCGCTGCGGCCAGCCATTCCAGTAATCCTTTCTTGGCGATAGCCCGCACGCCATTGACATTCCATGATATGATTCTCATTCCATTCACCCGTATTCTGCATAGTCAGCGGATAAGCCGACATTCGCATGCCATTTTTGTCTCATAGGGAATTCAAGCTGGCTGCTTGAATCACTTATGCAAATGGCTTCCTACACCGGGCATTCCTTTCGAGAGGATTGCCCTGCCACTCAGTTCGCCCGTCTGTCATCATCTGTCAGCACCGATAGCAATCTCATCATCGTGGCGGGATGAGTAGGCGTTTGTTCATGATTAAGCTTACGTTTTCACCGTTCATGGTGTATTGGTGCAAGCCATGGTGATGTGCGAAATAGGTATAAATCTCCAGAGATTCATAATGTCTTGGTGAGGTGATGAAACATGCAGAAGCGAACCGAAAGAAAACTCGCATTCCCGCCGGCTTTCAAGCTGCTGCTTCGCGGATACATGGTGATCGCCTTCATTTTTCTCATGGCCAGATTTGAGATAATAACCCACATTCCATTTCTTATATTCTTGATTACAATAGTATCCGTATCCATGGTCTTCGGTATCGGGTGCATGCTGGTTATGACAGGGAAACCAGTCAGGGCCAGCAAATTCGACATCCCCGGCACCGTGCTATTCTTCGTCAAAGGGATTCTAGTGCTTTACTTCGTTTCGCTGCTGGCAGAATTCGGGTTATTGCCTGAACGCATAACATCGTTGCTGATGCTCGGATTGGCCGCAATAATGGTGCTTGCGGGGGTTGCCAGCTACATATTCGAGGTGCTGGACCGCTCAAGGCCTGTTCCGGCGAGGATTGTTAGGCAGAAGCCTAGAATTCGATGAGCGTCTTCCTGGCATCCGTCAATAGCTCTGGCCCATTCTTTCTGACTACGATATCGTCTTCAATGCGGACGCCGCCGTAACCGGGCAAGTAGACACCGGGTTCAACAGTGAATACCATGCCTTCCTCCATCAATGTGTCAGCCGCCCTGGGGTTCAGGCCGCCGCCATCGTGCACTGCCAGCCCCAGACCGTGACCCAGGCCATGCGTGAACAGGCCTTTGTATTCAGTGGAATCAATGTACTCGGCAGCCACAATATGGGGTTTGCTGCATGGTTCCCCTACCCTGATGACTTCCAGCGCCCTTCTCTGGGCTTCCAGGACAATCTCATACATCTGCTTCTGCTTGGCCGAGGCCTTGCCGCAGAAGTATGTTCTGGTGATGTCCGAACAGTATTTTCTGTAAAGCGCCCCAAAATCCAGCAGCATGAAATCGCCCTCTTTCAGGACTACGTCGCCCGCGCTGTAATGCGGTTCGGCGCTGTTCTTCCCGAAGGCCGCTATGGTCTCGAAGGAAGGACCAGCGGCACCCAGCTTCTGCATCATATAGGAAAGCTCGGCAGCGACTTCGTACTCTTTCATGCCGACTTTTGCAATTGACGGTATCCTGTCTGCAACCTCGGAAGCAATCTTGCAGGCCTTTCTCATGGTGCTTATCTCTGCCTCGTCCTTGACCAGGCGGGTGGCTTTGATAGCCCTGGATATGTCTGTCAGCTCAGCATCCTTGCGAGCATGTTCTTTGATGAAATTGTATGATTTCAGCGTCAATTCATCCGAGTTTATGCCAATCAATTTAGCATCCTTCAGGAGCTTTTCGACTATCTCGACATATTCGTTCAATGTCTTGAAAACATGAAGTTCGAAATTACCCTTGGACGCGCTCTCTGCCTCCAGAAGGGAAGTGACCACGGATAGCTTGCCGTCAGGGAATAGGAAAGCGATGCTGCCCTCGTATCTGCCCACCTCAAGCCTCGTGACATAGAAAAAAGTCATGTCCAGCATCGGCTCGGTGGCATTTGCTATTGCGATGACATCCGGCAATTTTCCGTTCTGCTTTCCGATATTCTCATAAATTCTCTTGACGCGCGATTCCATGATTGCACCAGGACTTGGAATGCGCCGGGTGGATTAAAAACTTGCCTTGGAATTGGCAGCGCAAAGAACCCAAACCTGAAAATGTTAAATGCTCGCTACATTAAAATATCATTATTGGGTTGCCCCATTCAATGCGGATTGAGGACCTCAGTGTCAACGAGCGGATAATGATTCATTTGAAGGATTTCAGCACAGACCCTGTTG
Source organism: uncultured Methanomassiliicoccales archaeon (assembly GCA_938004075.1). Taxonomy (GTDB): domain Archaea; phylum Thermoplasmatota; class Thermoplasmata; order SG8-5; family SG8-5; genus UBA147. The sequence goes on along the minus strand of CALKWP010000131.1, from coordinate 3,894 downwards.
CAGACGGCGCATCGCTGGGCCAGACCCAGGAGGGCATCGGAGAAGGCGTCGGAATCCGTATCAACCATGTTCCGCGGGCAACCAACTCCCTGTTGAAGGACGGTTATATTGATGAGGCTCTGGTCCATATCGGCGGCTTGAAAAGAAAGAGGAAGGCATTCTTTCTCACGAGCAAAGGACTCGAAGCATCGGATTCATTGATTTCATCGTTGAGGTTGCAGAAAGTCCCTTTCAGGGATTCCGGGGGGGGAGAGGAATTGGTAACCATCCAAGATATCGCGTTCAAAACAAGAGCGATGAGCGCCCCGACTCTCATACTCACTGCATTCAAGGACGGTGTGATACTGGAAGATTCCCTGAGCGGCGCCAAAGGTTGTGCATTCGTGTCAATGCTGGACCTGGTTTCTCTACCGGATCATTTCGTGGACCGGGAGAGGGAGAGGGATATACTTGAAAGTGTTTTGGAAGCGGGAGTGGGTATTGTAATCGTCAGCGGTATCAAGGGAATCGGCAAGACATCTCTGGTCAGAATAACTATGGAGAGATTCAAGGGCAGGAAAAACATATTCTGGTACGCGGCGCATGATTGGGATACGGCCAGAAGCTTCATGGAACAGGTCTCTGATATGTATGTCCGCCTGGGAAGGAACGAGCTGAAGAAGGCTCTCAGGCAAACAAAAGATGTGGATGTCAGCCAGGCAGCGGCCGCTCTGGCGAGGGACATGAAGGACAGCGATTCCGTTCTGGTCGTGGACAATGTTTTTGACCTTGGAAAGGAGATGATGCAGATAATCCATCTGCTTTGCGAACAGGCCGGGAGCATGCACAAGTCATGCCTGGTCCTGATAACCAGGGACAGGGAACAGCTGGTCTGCGCAACATCTGGGACCATGACTAAAAAGACAGAGATAACGATAGGGGGCCTGGACCGCAACAGCGCCATGGAGATGATGGCCACCCTGGGCCTGGAGCCGGAGGATAGCGATAGAGTCTTTGCGATGACGCAGGGTCATCCGCTGGCAATCAAGCTTGTGAATTCAGAAGAGATAATGAAGGTCATTGACACGAAAGGCCTCACCAAGGAAGAGGTCTGGGTTGTCAGATGCATGAAAGCATTCAATGCTATTTTTGATTAAATACTAATGTTGGCAGACTTGCATTCAGCTATTGTGGAAGATAAAACAATAAAATGGTAAAATTGGGCGGGACAATGCCCGCCCATTACTTTTCTGTGTTTACTGGCCCTGGAATTTGGCAAGGTTCTTCTCGTAGAGTTCCTTGGAGATCTTGCCGGATTCGTAGGCTTCCCTCAGCTTCACGATGCGCGGATCCTCCGGCTCGGCCGGTGCTGCGGGTTCCTCTGGAAGTACCTCTGACTCGGGCGCTGCTTCTGGCGCTGCGGGAACTTCCTCGGGCATCGATTCCTCGACCGGGATGGGTTCGGCATCTGCCTCGGGCACTTCTTCGACTGCGCCCTCTGCTGGAACATCCTCAATTTCCGGAATGTCCTCCACAGGCATCTCATCTCCGCTGGGTGTTTCGCCTTCAAGAATTTCCTCTGCCGGTTGGTCGCCCTCAGGAGCTGGTTCCTTTCCCTTTCCAAGTATGATTGGGGCCAGGAACAGACCGAGTATTAGGCCAATCACCAGGAGAACAACCATCAGGCCAATTGCAGCCCAGTTCCTTTCAATGGAGTTGGTGACGAAGTTCACGGTGATAACCTCCTGCGCGGAGTTCCCTGCCCTGTCCTTGCTCTCGATGACGATTGTGTTGGTTCCCGGGCTCAGCCTCAGGCTCTGCTGGAAGTTTCCTGCGCCATCAACGCTGACAAGTTTTCCGTTTATGGTTAGCGATGCTACGCCAGTTTCCGTCTGGCCTGTTATGTTCAGGGATTCGGAGTACACTGTCTTCTCAACACCAGTTAACTTCAGAATGGGTGCTGCCGTGTCCATCGTTATGTTCATGTAGTTGTATGCGACGTTGCCAGCCAGGTCGGTGAACTTCAGTATCTGTTGGTTGCGGCCTTCGATGAGCTGTATTGATTCATGCCTGAAGGTTCCATCGCTGTTGACCTGTATCGGCTGGCCATTTATCTGCAGGGAACCGGCTTCGCTGACTTCGCCGTAGATTCCGGTCATCCTCTTGTTTGTGTTTGAGCCGTCAAGCGCGACCACGCGCTTGAATGTCGGAGCGCTGACGTCCATTATTATTGTCTTCGCGGCTTCGTAAACATTTCCTGCAAGGTCAGTGCTCTTGATCAACACGGTGTTTTCACCGGCTTCAAGTTCAAGGTCTATCGAGAAGGTGTTGTCGATGCGTTGCCTCACAATGTTGGGGGCGCCAACCACGCTGACAACAGAGCTGGGTTCAGTGACCCCACTCAAGCTGAATGCGGCTGTGTTTGTGTAGATAACATCATCCATATTGGAAAGAGTGAGGACCGGTTTAGTTGTGTCGACAGTGAAACCCCATGTGATTCTGTGTGGATTGCCTGCCAGGTCTTTGACCTCGACCATGAATGTGTGCCCACCTTCGGCTAACGGGCCAAACGGTGTGAAGAGTATGTCGCCCACCCAATAGCCCAAAATAGCAGCGGAGTTCTCTGTCTCGGTTATGGAAACTTTCGCAATCTGCGATATGTCCAAACCGTCAATTTCGATTGTGGCACCATACGGGTCAAGCTCTCCGCGACTTGGATCCTCCAGTTTGGCGGTAATCACAGGTTGGTTACTAGAGATAATCGCGCCTGGACTCGGGAAGACCGGTGTGACTTTTGGGGCAAGCCTGTCGAGAACTATATCCACGGAGAACACAATCAACTTCTGTGACTCGGGTACTCCAAGAACGAATATTCCGCCATAAACGTCGTCTTTCGTTTCCTCGGGGAATGCCCATTGAACCTGGAATCCCCTGCCATCAAATGGCTGGACGTGTGTTGTGTTAATGTAGGTACCGCTGGCAGTCTCCTCGTCCGCAAATTCAGTGTCGAGATGGCTGAGTTTGTATCCTTCCACACCAGAGAATATGGTCTTTACCTCCAAGTCGAAGTAGCCGGGTGCCGAAGTGACAGTGTATCCAAGAACCTTCACGATATAATCACCGTCTGGAGGGCTGATGAATTTCAAAGCTTCGTCGGCATCGGCATCAGCGGAGTAAGCGTAACTTCCGCTTCCATAGTTATCACCGTAAGCATCGAACGAAATGTCCTTGGTTGTGATAATCTCCTGCCACTGGGCTATGCCATCAACCGGGTTGCCTTTCAATCCATCCAGGAACACTGCGAGGTCCAGGTCAACGCATTCGGGGTGTCCGAAGATGTGGACGTCCCAGCTCAGAGCGTTCTTGACTGAGAAGACTTTTGTGAAGCCAGCCACTGCATTCATGGTGAGCCATCCCTCTAGGGTGCTTAAGTCATAGAGAGAGAGGTCGTCCTGGTATATTTCCTCAGTCGTTCTGGCACCCTGGGCTGGACCTACGATTGATGCGTAAACACCGGGCAGTTCCACATTGGAATTGAAGGAAATGTCCATGCTTCCGACCAATTCGTTCGTCCATGTTTTGGGGGCCTTGTCGCTCAACCTCATCCACCCGCTCTTGCCTTCAAAGTTGGTTATGGATTCTCCATGCCCGGCGAAGGTCTTTGAAGACACGCAGATGGTCAGTATCTCATGGTTAAACGACGTGACAAGTATGTCCTTTGGACCGTTGGTTGCAGTTAATGGGCTGAAGTCAGCCTTCTCCTCGCTGCCACCAAGCTTGTTCATAACATAAGGCGCCACGTTTCCGGAGATGGATGTTGCACCCTTGCCGTAGATTATCACATTGACATCGCTCTGATTCAGATCGGAAGAGCACACGTCTGAAATCCAGTCACGAATCCCCCTCTCGTATGCC
>CALKWP010000130.1 GCA_938004075.1 uncultured Methanomassiliicoccales archaeon | reverse complement strand
GGCGACCACCGAGATCTCCACTCTTTCCCTACACGACGCTCTTCCGATCTGGTTGTCGAGAGAGCGAAGAAACTTCTCCAGGACATCGAGGCCCAGACCGTCATGGAGCTCACGGATGCGCCCGCCTCAAAGAAGCGGCCCAAGACCTATACTCAGCTGGTGATGTTCCAGGACGCTGCGCCGGCATCGAATCCTCTGGCAGAGGAATTGAAAAAGCTGGATGTAGACCATCTCACTCCAATGCAGGCGCTTCAGAAACTCCATGAGCTGAAATGCAAATCGGAGGAAAAGAAATGAAGCGCATCAGGCAGCTGGACGAGCTGACTGTCAGCAAAATAGCTGCGGGCGAAGTCATCGAGCGCCCCGCCAGCGTGGTCAAGGAGCTGGTCGAGAACTCCCTGGATGCGGATGCGAGAGACATTCGCGTCAGAATTACTGGCGCCGGGAAAGAGATGATAGAAGTTGTCGATGACGGCTGCGGAATCTCCCCAGATGACATGGTTCTCTCATTCACGCAGCATGCCACCAGCAAGATTGAAGGCATCGATGACCTCGAAACACTGGGCACCATGGGATTCCGCGGGGAGGCGCTTGCCAGCATCGCTTCGGTTGCGGATGTTGAGATGACGACCAGGGAACCGGATTCCGAGGTCGGGCATACCGTTTCGTTCAGAAAAGGCAAGTCCACACCAATCAGGGAAGCCAGTCGCACCCCCGGGACCACAATAACGGTGCGGAACCTGTTCGCAGGGCATCCTGCCAGGCTGAAATACCTCAAATCGGACAGAATAGAGGTAAGCCATATCATCCAGGTAATGACCGAGAGGGCGCTTGCGAATCCGAACGCTTCATTCAGATTGCTCAACGACGGGGTAGAGGTCATGAACCTTCCCCCGGCCGCCAACATGCCCGACCGCATAGCTGACATCATGGGCGGGAAAGTCGCCAGGGAGCTTGTCTCGTTCGAGAACTTCATGGACGGAATGCTCGTCAGGGGATACCTTGCCAGGCCAATTGTAACCAGGTCCACCAGGGACGGGCTTTTCGTTTTCGTGAACCGCCGCCCGGTATCCAGTTCCATGATTTCAGAAGCCATCGAGGCAGGTTACGCGGGGATGCTCATGCGCAACCGCCATCCCGTGGGCGTGCTGGAGCTGGAGATAGACCCGAAGGTGCTTGACATCAACGTCCACCCCACCAAGAGGAAAGTCAGATTCGCAGATGAGAAGGCAATCGCCCGTATGATAGAGAGATCCGTCAGCCAGGCGCTGAGCAATGTCATGCTTATTCCTGACGTCATGCCGAAGCAGGAGGCGCTTTTCCCTGTTGAGTCTCCAAAACAGGCAAGGTCAGCATCCGCGAAGAACCCAGCCGCTCCGGAATCGTCCCAGCAACAGTTACTGCCAGAACCGCAAGCCCAGGAAATCCCGGAGAGCCACCGACTTCCGAGGATGAAGGTCATCGGCCAGATACTCGATACCTACATACTCGCCCAGAGCGGCTCCGACCTGCTCATCGTTGACCAGCATGCCGCTCATGAGAGGGTGATGCTGGACAAGCTCAGGTCAATGCCGGAGAAGAAATCATCCCAGAAGCTCATCACCCCCATCCCGATTTCCATTGGGAAGCGCGAATCCCAGATGATCGAGCATTACCGGCCGGTGATAGAGGGCCTGGGCTTCAAGGTGGAACCGTTCGGGAAGGATACCTACCTGGTGCGCGCAGTTCCCGCCATTGGCGGCCACATTGAAACCGAAAAAGGGCTTCTGGACCTCATTGATGAGTTGGCAGAGCTGGGGAAAGCAAGGTCGATAGAAGAAAAGCGGGACGAGATAATCCATCTTGTCGCCTGCCACTCAGCCATCCGCGCCGGCGAGACCCTCACCCAGCAGAGGATGTCCCATCTCATCGAAGAGATGCATGCCCTGGAGAATCCATACACATGCGCTCATGGGCGGCCAACGGTGATAAAAGTCACCAACGCGGAACTGGAGAAATGGTTCAAGAGGGTTGTGTGATGGTAATAATCTACAGCCCCTCCGCCAACTTCATCCACGCCTCCCTCACCGGCGACCAATGCGCCCTGCAGTGCCCTCACTGCCAGGCCCGCTTCCTGAAGCACATGGCCCCGGCACTCACTCCCAAAGAATTGTATGCCCTGGCAGAAGATTCCGCGAGGAAAGGGGTGAAGGGCATGCTCATAAGCGGCGGTTGCGATGCCACCGGCCAGGTTCCAGTATTCAATTATTTAGATATTATTAAAAATATAAAAGAAAATATAGATATTAAAATAAATTTACATACCGGCTTCATCCACCCGGACAGCATACCGAAGCTTGCTGGCAAAGGCATTGACATCATATCTTTCGATGTGATAGGTTCCCCTGATGTGGTGAAGAAGATATACGGCATCGACCTGGCCCCTGATTATTTCGATAAGGCATTCGAGGCATTCGCGTCCGCCGGGTTGATGGTAGTCCCTCACACCACCGCCGGGCTTGACAGGGGCCTGGATTCCGGCGAGGAAGTCGCCCTGGAGACGATTGCCAGGCACCGACCGGGATTCGTCGTCATAAATGCCCTCATGTCCAGCGAGGGAGATGAGAAATCCCAGGAAAGATTGCTGGAAGTCCTGGAGATGGCCAGGGAGATACTGCCCGATGAAACGTCAATTGGAATCGGGTGCATGCGGCCCAGGGGGGATGTTATCCCGGTGGACCTGGTTGTGGAACTGGATATTGCGTCCATCGCCATGGCGCCAAAGGGGCTGGTGGCGGAGCTGAAGGAGATGGGCATGGATGTTCATGAGCAGGATGGGTGCTGCTGTTTTTATGACGCTAACGATTCGCAACGCGAAGGATGAGGGAGAAGCAGCCTGTGCAATATGCTGCTCCTAGAACCCCAGTCCCTCCCGGCCTGTGGCTCCGGCACCGGCCCACCTCACCATGCCCCGTCTGACATTATCGCACCGATGTATTAGGACGGGGTTGTGAACCTGGTTGGGAGAGCCAGGTCAGGTGATGCATAGCGTGCATAAATCCCTTGAAACCCCGGGTGTAAGCCCCGGGTATGGGGCCTTACCCAACGTTAACAGTGGCCCCCAAACACCAAACTCTAGCACAGAAAACATATCTTCATCCTTTTGTGTGTGAAGGTGGGGGATGCGGCTAACCTGGCACTACAGGCCGGGCATGCTGATAATATCATGCTGCCATCAGAGGCTGTCCAGACCCTTTCTAATCTTCTTTGCAATACCCTTTGATATGCCTTTAACGCCGGCGAGCTTCTCCTCGCTGGCGGCCTTGAGCATGTCCATGCTGGTGATGCCCGCATCGTATAGCGCGGTGGCCCTGGCCAGGCCAATGCCCGGCACGCACATGAATTGCTCCAGAATATCCTCGGCGCTCTCCAGCTCCGCCTCCTCCGCGGCCTCGACGAATTGCTGGCTCACCTTTTCCATCTTGGACTTCGCGAACTCGTTCTCCGGGTCCAGGGCGAGTATCTGGCTGTATATCTCAAGGGACTTGTCAAGACGGTCCCTCTCATCCAGTATCTTGGCTTTGAGAATGAGAGTCTCTATGTTGTTCGGATTTATCTTGAGGGCCGTGTTAACATATTGCACTGCGGAACCCCACTTGCCCAGCTTGTGTAGCGCCTCGCCTTTTCTGAAAAGCAACTTCTCGTTCGCAGTGTCCTGCTTAAGCGCCTCGTCGTAGCATGCGATTGCATCATCATATTTTCCAGCCTTTGCGAAGGTTTCGCCCTTCCGGAGATATTCCAGCGGGTCCATTGCGATTGCTTCGGCTGCCGCAAGCGGGGTTCCGCAGGAGAAGCACATCGCCGCATGGGCGCTGTTCATGGCGCCGCAGGAACCGCATTTCACATCCGGTTCCTCGATGAGGCCGTCATCCACCCGCGCCTTCGGCTTTGCCTCCGTTTTTTCCACTGTTAGGCAGGCCGTGGGAATTGCAGGCTCGGGCGGGAGTTCCATGTCAAGGGCCTCATCCAGCATTTTCTCCTCCTCTACATTCACCTCTGCCTTGCGGATGTCCTTGACCGAATATTCGCCGGCATCGGTTGTTGCCACGTACTTCTTGCTGTAGATGGATGATGATGCATACAATTCCCTGATGGGGTACATTATGGATATTGCCGCAAACTGGACAATGATGAACGCCAGCCCTAGCGCGGGTATGTACAGTTTGAAAATCGGTGAAACATCGCTTGTCACGGTGTAGGAGAACGTGATGTTCATGGGTGCCTGGTTCTCTACCTCGACGTACATTCTCGCTTGCATGTTCGAATGCTCATCTAGGCCGGAGAAGAGATAACTTGAGGATGGCGGCGGCGACCATACCGGGATTCCGTTAAGGACCAGGTCCATGGCATTCTGTTGGTCACTGACAATGATGTTTATGGAGTCTATTCTGGGCAACCCCATGCTGTCCTGCGTGAAGAAAGACTCATCGAGGGTTGCATTGCCAGCCGGGACGATTATCTCGCCAGATGTTGGGGAATGCAGGTCTGTGATTCTATCCTGTGTGTACGGCAGCATCAGGAAAAGAACGCATATCCCGCTTATGGCAATTATCAGCATGGACCGCCTGATGGCATTTCTTGCCAGCAGGAATCTCCTGCTCTTGTTCCTGGTGAATTTTATCTCCATGCCCTTGAAGTAAATTGCTTCAATCGAGATGAGCAGGGTCATTATCAGCATGATGAATATGAACATGTCAACCGGGAAGTAGAACGGCTCGAATTTCGCTCCCATGATGGCAGCCATGACGGATCCCAGAACCAGGCCAAGTACAAGCTCGATTGCGAAAAATCCGAGTTTGATGCGCTTGATGCGGATGAGCCGATAGGAGCCTTCCAATCTTTCCTTAATGTTCTTTATGCTCATTTTCTTCGCCTTTTTTCTAATAACTGCCTGATTTTTCGATTTGAGCCATGGCTGCATCCAAGAATGAAATTCTCGAATGTACGGGCGACTGCAACTGTAAAAGCGTTTATATAATTTTCCCAGGTCGTTCAATCTTCAGATTCGAACAGGTAAACGGTTGCGACGCCGGTAACGAAGAGAATCAGGAAGGCCATGAGCATGTCGAAGAGCAGGAGCCTTGCAAGGTAAACAATATCCTCGGAAAGGCCGCCCCCCAATATTTCAGGGGAGAGCGCGGGGCTTATGTAAATGAGAAAACAGAAAACGCCTCCCAGCGCCGGCAAGGCAATGGAGGCGAGCAGAACGTTCGTTATCTCCGGGTAAAGGTAGTTAGCTGCGAATCCTATACTTGCAATGAACAGCACGAATAACAAGGTGGGGATTCCAACCTGAATCGGGGCGGAGAAATATGGGAAAATCTTCTGGAAAAGAAGGAATCCCATTATGAAGCCAAGCATGAGATACAGGACAACTCTGGGCATGTGCCCCTTGATATGCGCTGCTTGGAATGTGGGCACGTTTCTCATGGCCCGACACCTCCAACCCCGGGCGTGATGTCATACCCGTCAAATCTTCTGATGAGGTCTGCGTTCGAGAACATGGAATCCAGGTTGGCTTCGTCAATGAATAGTATGGCGCTGGTGTAATGAACCCATTCCAGACTCTCTCCCAGGCCCAGAGTTTGGTTGTAAATGCTTGCGACGCTCGACATGATGTCCGGATAATTGCTGTAGTTTAGGGTGAGGTGCTTTGTTATCGTAAGATTGGATTCCGGTTCAATCACCATCTTCGGGCTGTCAAAGGAATAAGTGGCAACGAAAACAGGGAAGAAGCTCATCTTTGTCTCATTGATCGTAAGGGTGCCATCGACCCTCCACCTGCTGTCATCCAGTCCCATTTCCTTGGGAATATCCCTGACCCAGCTTTTGTATGTAAGAATCCACGCTCTCACTGGCTTCTCGCTCGGGTTCACAATCGTGAAATCAATAGTCATATTCACGGATTCCGGGTTTCCATGGGAATCCAGGCTAATGGCAGCATTGTGCTCGGTGATGACGTGAGTTAGGACCTTGGCCTTCGCAATTTCCGTGTAATTGGCGGCAGTCATGAAAGACAGAACCAGGCAAACTGCAAAGGCAACAGTGATTATTGTCCAGACTCTGCCTTTCGGTTTAGAAAGCTTTTCGAAGAATGGTGCGGGAAGTATTCTGACTTCCTGCTCCTCAGTTTTCATCATCGCCAGCCCCTTCCCCAGGCGGCTGCTCCTTGAACTCAGATATCGGCAAAGGAGCCTCGTTTCCATACATGTCCTCAGCAAAGTGGCATTTCACGAAATGTCCTTCCGCTACCTCGATGGTTTCCGGTGATTTCTCTTTGCAGATTTCCTTTGCCCAGACGCAGCGCGGGTGGAACCTGCACCCTGTGGGAAGGTTGATGGGGCTCGGTATGTCTCCCTTGATAGGAACGTCCACCCATTCGTAATCCGGGTCGGGTATCGGCACCGCTGCCAGAAGCGCCCTGGTGTAGGGGTGGGTGGCATTGTTGATGAGCTCGTCCGTTTCCGCGGACTCGACCATGTTGCCCAGGTACATCACGCCCATGTTATCCGACATGTACCTAGCTATTGCGACATCGTGAGTGACGAAAAGGTATGCGATTTTGAATTTCTCCTTGATGTCCAGCATCAGGTTCATCACGCCGGCGCGTATCGAGATGTCCAGCATGGAAACGGGCTCATCCGCGACAATGAACTTCGGGTCGACGACAAGCGCACGGGCAATGGCAACCCTCTGCCTCTGGCCGCCGCTGAGCTCGTGGGGGAACCTTTCCAGAAGGTCCTGGGGATTCTTCAGGCCGGCATCGTTCAAGGCCTTGACGACCGCATCCAACCTCTCCTCGGCGCTCTGGTTCCGGGCATGGACCGTAAGCGGGTCAGCGACCGCCTGGAAAACGGTGAATCTGGGATTCAACGATTCATACGGGTCCTGGAATATCATCTGGACGTTCTTCCTGAATCCGCGCAGCTCCTTCTTCGGAATCTTGGCGATGTCAATGTCCTGGAACAGGATGCTGCCCTCTGTTGGGTCCTCAAGCCTGGATATGCATCTGCCAGTAGTTGTCTTACCGCACCCGGATTCCCCAACAAGGCCATAAATCTCGCCTTTGTTGATGTTGAATGTGACATCATCCACTGCCTTAACGTAAATCGGTTCAGCGCGGAACGCAAGCAAACCCTGCTTTATCTCGTAGTATTTCTTCAGATTGCGAATGTTGAGGATGGGCTCGTTGATCATTGCATCACCCCCTGCTGCACCTGTTCCGCAAAGTGGCACAGTGATATCTGGCCAGTTGGCAATGTGACAAACGGCGGTCTATCTGTTTTGCAAATCTCTTTCGCGTACTTGCATCTGGGGTGGAACCTGCATCCGGATGGCGGCTCGACAAGGCTGGGCGGGTTGCCCGGAATGCTGGCAATCCTCTTTTTTGGACCTTTCAAGCTCGGGAAGCCGCCGAACAGCGCTTTTGTGTACGGATTTGCGGAAGTCTTGAACACGTCCTTTATGTTCCCGTACTCCATGATCCGGCCGGCGTACATAACTGCAATTTTATCCGCAACGTTTGCCACGACGGAAACGTCGTGCGTGATGATTATCATGGCCATGTGGAACTCGTTCTGGATCTTCTTGATCTCGGACAGGATGCGCCTCTGCATTATGACATCAAGAGCAGTAGTCGGCTCGTCAGCGATTATCAGGCTGGGGTTGTGGACCAGGGCCATGGCAATCATGGCACGCTGGCGCATGCCGCCGCTGTATTCATGCGGGTAATTGTCGATGCGGTCCCTCGGAATGCCGATGAGCTTGTAGAGGTCCTCCACGCGGGCAAGCGCCTCCTGGCGGGGCATCTTCTTGTTGTGGACACGGATTGCCTCTATTATCTGGTCTCCGACCTTCTGCACCGGATTGAATGCGTTCATCGCGCCCTGGAAAATCATGGATATCTCTTTCCAGCGGAGCTCGCGAATCTCCTGACGGTACGGTTTCAGCGTGCCGTCCTTCTTCAGGCTCGGGGTGAGAATGTCCTGGCCCTTGAATATGACCTGGCCGCCCTTGACATGGGCATTGTCAGGAAGCAGCTGTGAGATTCCGTAGCCGAGCGTTGTTTTTCCGCATCCGGATTCGCCCACGAGGCCAAGTGTCTCTCCCTTCTCCAGTGTGATATTCACATCCTCTACGGCGTACACCCAGCCTTCCTTTACTTTGAAATGCAGCGTGAGGTCTTTTACGTCAAGCATTGTCATTCTAGCGCCTCCTCAACCGCGGGTTGATAATCTCGTCCATTCCCCTGCCCAGCAGGTAGAATCCGAGGGAAAGTATCGTGATGGCCAATCCTGGCGGGAGCATCCACCAGGGTGCAATCAGGGAATGCCCGCTGGTCTGGATTGTGGACAGCATGTTGCCCCATGAAACCACTTTTGGGTCGCCGAGGGCCAGGTAGCTCAGCGCCGCTTCCGTCAGGATGGCGCCTGCCACGAACAGTGTCATGTAAAGGAATGAGAAAGGCAGCACGTTCGGCGCTATGTGCTTGAGGATGATGCTGGTGTCGCTGGAGCCAGAGACCCGCGCGGCGTCCACGAATGACCTCTCTTTGATGGAAAGTGTCTGGGCGCGGACAACCCTTGTGATTCCCGGCCAGCCGAGAAGCGCCAGGATTATGACGATGTTCCAGATGGACTGCCCGGAAATTTGCGTCCAGATAAGAACGATCGGAAGGAATGGAATTGTGAGGGCTATATCGGTAATCCTCATCAGAACGATGTCAATCCTGCCGCCGAAATACCCTGATATGAGGCCGATAAGCGTTCCTACCACAACTGAAAAGAAAGCGGCAGTTAGGCCAACGAATAAGGCGACCCTGCTCCCGTAAATGAGAAGCGTGAGGATGTCATGGCCAACGTTGTCGGTTCCAAGGATGTACCTGTTGCCTGAGGCGTACGTCCCCGGCGGAAGCGCTCCCAGGCTGGATCCAGTGGTCTGGAATATGTCTATCGTGGCGCTCTCGGGGTTGAAGAACAGGTTATTCATCTCAACCGATGTCATCGAGGAACTGTATTTGGTTCCCCCGAAGCTGCCGAAATAATATAGGTTTGAATCCACCGAACCAGTGTAGAATATCTCTCTCATTCCCCTGTTTGCATAAGGTATGTCAACGGTGTTTCCTGTATTGGACGCGTACACCACGCCCTCGGTGTCTATGGCATAGAGCAAACCGGCCTGTTCGACAAGGAACATGCTGCGGGCTGCGGTATCCATAGTTCCCAGAAATGAAGTGTCGACGATACCAGTTGCGCTGGATCTGAAGACCGATGTGTTTGTGTGTATTTCGCCATCATATGTATTAACGGCTATATACAATGAAACCGGCTCTGAGTTCGTGGATGATGGCGGTATCTCGACACGCCCAGCGGTTCCGCCGAATTCTCCCAGAAGCACATCTGCGTTCGGGTCGTAGATTTTCACGGAGTATGAGTCATCCGTCGCTGTGGGTATGTACAATTTTGGGGTCGAGTCCCTGCTTCTGTAGAATCCTATCGGGCCGGTGAATTCGACCGGTTCCCCGCTGATGTTGAAATTCAAGGTTCTTGCGGCGGTTCCGTTGCTGGTTGAGTTGAAATATAGTAATGTTCCATTTGCGCTGGGGATGTATATGCCGGTCGTATTGGCAGTGTATTTCTGATTATCGAATTTGTAGTTCAACGGCCGCTGGACCACGGGCACTTCCATGTCTGCCAGTATTCTGATGTTGGATATTCCGCGAACATTCCAGCAGTACTCAAATTTGTATGCCAAAAATCCAGTGTCATTGGCAAGAGTGATGTACCTGTAAGGCCCCACTAGGGTCGGGAACCACATGTTGGATTGGTCAACAGTCTGAGTTGCCGGGTTATACATATCACCGGATGAAGTAGTATCCTGCACAACCCATTTCGGAACAAATCCAATGTCCTGCTGGAAAAGGATTGTCTCCTCAAAAGGGTTGAAAATCACGAATGTTGTGTTGGCAACGAATGAAAGCAGGCCGTTTGTCTTCTTCTCTCCCCATGTGGGCGTGCTCTGTGAAGCGGCGGCGCTCGTGTAACCTTTGCCGGGAGTAAGATACTGAATCTCGGAAAGCGGGGGTTCCAAACCGAGATCGGCTATGTTCAGAGATATTGTCAGGTTGCCTTCATCGAACGGGGAAACCGCAACAGATTTCGTCGCGAAATCCATCTGAATGGTCCCATCGGGATGCGCCAGGATGGACCAAATTCCGCCTCCCATTGAGGACTCGCTCGGGGTCGTGGGCCCGATGACCATTGGATAGTATCCATCTTTCATCGGATACTGAAGCTCTATCCTGTTCACCTCGAACATGTCGTCGGCAGGGGCGATGAAATCCGGATGGTATGGGGCCAGCCAGGGCGCGAATATCGCCATGAAGGCGAATGACAGTATGATGACTAGGCCCGCAATCCCGGTCTTGCTCTCCATCAGCATCTTGCCGATTTTCTTGGAAACCAAAAGAAGTTTGTATATCTGGAGTTTCCATTTGTTCGCGTGGAAGTCTTTCATGGTCACAACCTCACCCTGGGATCAAGGACTCCGTAGAGCAAATCGGCCACAATGTTAGCGAAGATAATAAGAAGAGCATCTATGAATAGAACCGCGCCGGAAAGGAAATGATCCTGGTTGTAGAGGGCTTCCAGATACAGGAGGCCCATGCCCGGGTAGGAGAACACCTGTTCAAGGATGACGGCACCGCCCAGTACCGTAGCCATTGTCAGTGTGAGGGACGTTACCACCGGCAGGTATGCATTGCGGTTCGCGTGCCTCACCCTAACCTGCCTTTCGGTGAGCCCTTTCGCTTTGGCGGTGAGTATGTAATCCTCCTTCATCACCTCAAGAAGGGAGGTTCTCATGAGAAGGATGACGCCGGCAACCCCTATCAAAACCATAACTAGCAGGGGAAGCGCCATATGCCATCCGAAATCGAGGATTCCGAGATATGACTCAGACCCGGAGAGTCCGAAGAACTGGATTGTCTCCTCCTTTCCGGTGAAACCGCCCAGGGGGAAATATTTCCATTTATTGGCGAACACCCAGATCATTATCAGCCCAATCCAGAACGAAGGCATGTTGTAGAAGAACAGTGAACCGGAAATGATGGTCCCCTCCGCGATGCCGCCTCTGCGCCATGCTATGTAGGAGCCGATGGCAACGCCAAGTACGTAGGCGATTATCTCAGCCATTCCGAAAAGAATCAAAGTCCGAGGCGCCCTCATCGCAATCTGGTCAATGACAGGCCCTTTCTTCACGAAGGATTCCCCGAAATTGAAAGTGAACATATTCTTCATGAAAACAAAGTACCGGACATGAACCGGTTCGTCAAGCCCGTACTCGCTGATGAGTTGGTCCAGCCTTGCTTCAGTGGTAGTGGGATCAGCCCTGAATTTGGATAGAGGGTCCCCGGGCATGGCCTCGAAAAGAAGGAAAATTAATGTGGTGACAATGAGAATTGTAACTAATGATTGCAGCAATCTTCCGACAATGTACTTTCCCATCTTTGCCATATGCTTTCCTATAAGCGCTTGTTGTATATATGTATTATCAGATTATCATAACTATTGTAATTAATAAAGAGGTTACTATTATATGAAAAATAATTAAAATATGAAAAGGGGGGAGCCTCTGGGGCTCCCCATTGTTCTTGCCTATTCCTCTGGCTTTGGCTCTGCAGGGGCTTCCTCGGCCGGTGCTTTTGGAGTTTCCTCCGCTGGCTCATCCGACTTTGGCTCTGCCTCTGCAGGTCCTTCCGGCTTTCCGGCTTTCATCTTGGGCAATACTACCATTATGACTACCAGCAGGACCACTACCACGATGATTATCACCGCGATGAGTGCCATGCTGATTCCGCCTTCCTCAACCTCGTTGAAGGCTGGGGGTGCTGTGCCCAGGGTTCCGTCCGCGTTCAGGGTGGTCGTGTAGGTTATGGTCTCGTATCCGGCTTTGGTGATGGTCACTGTGACTGTCTGGCCAAGCCAGGATGCCGGTACCGATACGGTTGCGTAGCCGGTTGTGTTGGTGGTTCCAGTGTAGTTAGCGGCCTGGCGGGTGCCGAGGCTGACCGTGACAAGTGCGCCGGATATCGGGGCGTCCTTCTTGTCCAGAACAGGGCCGATGATGATATTCACCATATCTGGCTCCGGTTCCTCGCCAAGCAGTATCACTCCGACGCTCTCCTCTGTGGCGAGCGTTCCCTTCGTGACATCAAGCTCGATGTTGTAGATGCCTGCGACCGTCTGGGCTGTGGTGGGTATGGTCAGCTGCGCGACTCCGTTAGCGTCCGTGGTGTCGGTGTTGGTGCCGAGAGCCACTGTGGCTCCATTCACCAGTCTGCCGTATTCGTCCTTGACGGTTATGTCAAGCACGACGTTCTCGCCAAGGTCGACGCCAGCTGCTACTGGCTCAACTGCCACTACCAATGCCTGGGCGGTTGTTCCGATTGCCAGGTATGGGAGGTAGAAGTTGAACGGGAACTTTGCGTATCCCGAGTCCAGCACCACAGTTGTGAAGCCTATTCCGGAATCGAAGTCAGGGCTGTCCGTCTCGAAGGTGTATGTGTATGTGTAGACACCGGCTGCGGTTGTTGTGTTCTCATCCAGAATTTTCGGTTTTGCTGTTCCCAGGCCGAAGTTCACTTCTTTGCCGTTCAGCGGACCTGTCAGGTTCTGGAAGGTCAGGGAAACGACTGTTTTGTTGTCGGCTTTCGAGAGGAAGGTCTGGTCGATGGACACTTTTGTGAGTGTTGCCAGCGGGGCCCTCTTCAGGATGACCTGGTCGATCATGGTGAAGTCAGCCTGCTCCCAGTAGTAGACGTCTGCGTTGTCCGTCAGCGGTGGTGTGTCATATCCTGGTCCAGGGTATTCCAACCAGAAGTTGTTGGCCGAATAGTTGAACGCTGCTGCCACACCGGTTCCTCCGACTCCGAACTGGAGCGGTATCTCGGTGTCTGCGATGAATGATGCGGTGTCAATAGTGGCGGTTAGCTGTCCATTGGCATCAGTAACAGTTGCGTTGTCGCCAAGCCAACTGCCCAGGTAACCCGCATACCAACCCATGTCCATGTCCTCTCCGTATTCGAAGAAGCCCCAGAAATCTCCCCCGTCAAACACGCCGGGTATTCCCTCAGCGGTCGGCGGTATGAAGAACTGGCATGGGACGTCAGCTGCCGGGTTGCCGTCAGCTCCGTAGACTGTTGCCGTTATGTCCATGGTCGAATCGTGGCTTGCAACGCCGGTGAAGTCTATGTCAGAGATCGGAAGAGCACACGTCTGAACTCCAGTCACGAATCACCATCTCG
>CALKWP010000129.1 GCA_938004075.1 uncultured Methanomassiliicoccales archaeon | reverse complement strand
ATACGAGGTGGTGATGCGTGACTGGAGTTCAGACGTGTGCTCTTCCGATCTGTGCGATATCATGCTTACGGAAATCAGCGAACTCATGGGAATGGAAGTTTACACCGACAAGGGAATAGCCCTGGGAAACGTGGATGATCTGATAGTCGAGACCGACAACCAGAAGATTGACGGACTTTTCATCGGGAACCCAAACCCGCTACTGGTGGAACAATCCAGGCCAGTCAGCATACCATTCAGGTGGATAGGCAATGTGGGCGACATCATCATTCTGAAATATTTCCCGAAATTTGTTCAGACTGGAGCATCTCCCGAACGCGTTCCCAAGGTCAGAAAGATTTCGGAAGAGGTCATGCACATGGCGCATGCCGCCGAGGAAAAGCTCGCTCACGCGGAACATGCGGCGGCCGATAAATTCAAGGGCAAGAAGCTCGCTGACGAGATAAAGGAAATCTGAATTTTATCATATTGCCATCACATATTCGCAATGCCTTATTTTGATTCCTTGTAGCCGCATTGAGGGCATGGGTTGGCAGGCAATCGCTGCCCCAATACCGCTGAAACCTCGTCGCCTGGTTTCAGCTGGGACCTGGAGATGGCCAATAATATTTCATTCTTCAGCTTTTCATTCGCATCATACTGGATATGCGCGCCATAACCCATCACAATGATGCCGGCGGGCAAGGAAATCATGATGAGAGGATCCAAAAGGAGCCCCAATAGATTTGCCACGAAGATTAGACCGCCAGCAAGGAATATTCCATCGCCCTTTCGCATGATGCGCTGATACTCTGCCATATCCATTGAATACACCCATCCGGCCGGAGGAATTCCTGCCCACACTGTAATGCTGATTCGAGGTTATATGGTTTATGCAAGAAGCTCAGATTTTTCGTATCTTGCCTAGCATTGGCTCGTATATCAGGCCTTTGTCCAGCAATCCCTCGATGGCTTCCTCGAACACATCCTTTGCCAAGCCTGCTTTTTTAGCGGATTTTGCCAGAACGTCCCAATCCATGCCTGCGGTCTTCGGGTCCTCGGTGGATATGACCTTCAGCAATTTCTCCTCGTTCTCTGTCAATTCCTCGTCCGAATTGGTTTCGCTCTTGGCCTTGGCAGGCTCCGGAGCCTGGGGCGGAACCGGCGGTATGTCAATGCTTTCCTCGAATTCATCGTAATCATCCGGGTCGTTAGGCGCTTCAGCCGCGACCGGCTCGGGGATGTCGTGGTCGCCACCTTCTTCAGGAATGAGATAGCGCAGCGAATCAACCAGCATGGAGTGGTATTTCTCCACCGGTATGTCGCCGTAATGCGCTCTGGCGGATGCTATGCCCTGAGCTAGATTCTGAGGAAATCCGAGCCCCGCCAGACCTTCAGCGATCTCGCCTTCCATTTTCATGGCCTCGGATACCGCGTCAAGCCTGAATTTGAGACTTTTGCATGCATCCATCACCCATGCGTTGCGGATGCCCTTTTCCACTGGCTTCACGACTTCTGGCCTTATCGAGATGTAAATCACGCCCTCTTCAGGGCTGTAGACACGCACCTTGCCGATTATGGCGGCGAAACCGGGAACTGTCAGCTTGGCCATGGCCGCTGCTGCTTCCGGCTGGAACTGCCCGGCGGAGATGTAGGTCGTGCCCGTAGGGTCCACCATCTTGGCCCTCCACATCGGCTCCTCCGGGGAACCAACGTTCTCCAGATCGGTCACAACGCCAACTATGTAAACGCGGTTCACCTTCGCGCCGAGCGGCGTTATGATATATGATGGGGCGCGCTCCTCGTCACTGGTCACGACCAATGACGAATCGTTCAGTTCGCCGGCGAAAACCCTCCATGCGACCTCCCTGGCGTTCATGCGTTCACCTCCTCAAGCATCTTTCTGGCATCTTCCTGCGGGTCCTCGATGCGGAACTCGGTCGAGGTGGCTATGAGCATCAGCCCGAAATCGTCGCTGGTCACGTTCCCTGAAACGCTCACTGGCATGGCCACCAGCTTATCGAAAAGCTGGTCCCTGATTATCTCATGGCTCATTGCCTTCTGAGCCTCCTTCATGCATTTCTCAAGGGATTTGCCAAGCAGTTTCTCTGTGATATCGCGGCCGATTATGGCGCTGATTGCGCCGGTGCCGTCATCGATTATCGCTTTTATCCTGAGGTCCGGGCTTCCATCGGCCTTTCCATGGACCCGGCATTCGCCTTTCTGGAGAACACGGTTGCAATCCGGACATCTGAAAACAAGACCGCTTCCTTCGCGAACATCCAGTATGACGCCGTGAATGGCTGCGTCCACCATCCCGCCGACTCTTGAGAGGTATTCTATCGTCACCACGGACGGCTTCTGCAGGTCGCCGCTCTTGGGCATCCTCTCGTCTGATTTTTCAACGTTTGTCGCGTCAAAATTGAGCTGTGGCATGCCCCTCCATTTTCTCAGGTAACCGCTGTTAATTCTGACTGCGTCGCCCTCCTTTATCTTGGCCTTTCCCCAACAGGTGAACGAGACCTTTCCAGTTTCGTCGGCCATTATGCCGCTCAGGACGTCCTTCTTCTCCCCGCTCACAGTGACTTCCCTGGTATCCATCTCGAGAATCCTGGCAACCAGTGTGATGTTGCCGCTGGCTTCTGCGAGTTCAGCCACTTTGCATGCTTTTGCGGGCCTGAAACCTGCGCCGGTGCCCTTGAATTCCGGCATATCGGATTTATCCAGTTTAACGACTTTCCCGCGATTGCCGATATTCAGCTGCGGCTCGTCCTTGTACTCGGTGACATAAGCGTGTTCCAGCCGTATGACATCGCCCTTCGCGAGGCTGAGGGTGCCTTTCTCCCAGTGAGTGAAAGGAACAGTGCCGGATTCATCTCCAAGTATTCCTGAGATGATGGCCTTCTCCTTGCCATCCGCTTTTATTGTCTTGTCTGCCGCGAAAAGGACGCGGCCAAGAACATTCACGTTCTTGTCCATCGGAGTCAGTTCCTTAATCGTTTTCTGTATCGCATCGGGACCGGCGGTCATGCCGGCGCCGTGCTTTCGCAGGACCAGCTTCTTCGCCTCCCCGGGAGACAGCCTGAACTCCTCGATGTAGCTCTTCATCTCTTTCTCTATCTCTTTCCTGTCCCCATCCTCGCCCAGGATGCTCAAATTATCCTTTATTTCCTTGTCGTATTTATCGGCCATGGGATCACGTCCTATGTTACCGGTGATCGGTTACACTCCCTATTGGGGAGAAGGTATAAAAGGGTTGATGGGGGGTCGCCGAAAGTATTAGGCGACTTCCACCACAATGCGGTCCTTTCCGTCCGGGTAGAGGAAGACGCTCTTCCCCTCTTCCAGGTCCAGGTATTCCGCTATCTTGGCAGGAATTCGGACGCTCAGGGAATTGCCGGATTTAACAACTTTTATCCGCTTTCCCAGCCCCCAGACGCCCAGCTCTTTAGCCCTGGCTTCCATTCTCTCCATCTCCTTTTCCCCGAGGAACGACTCACCGCACTTCCCGCAGACCTCGGCATCGTACTGACCAAGGCTGACTCCGAACATCTCCTCCTCGACCTTTGCCTCTTTCAGGGCGCTTTTTCCGCATATCGGGCATTTTTTCATTTTCACCACCTCAGCATCACGGTTATCACATACCAGTCATCGCCGATCCTCCGAAAAAACACCTTCAGATTCCGGTGGGCGGAGGTTATCAGGCTGCCGTCCAGGGACTTGCTGCCCTTGTTGATGGCTTCCCGCACCTCGCCGGGCGAGATCCCGCGCTCCACCATCCGCTTCCTGGCGTGGGCGCTGTACTTGATGTCAGGCATGTAAGTACTGTTATGACAATGCTTACATATAATACTTGCGGCGGGGCATCGGTCACGTATCCCATAATAGCAAAGAGATACGCGCGACGTCAGCTAACATACGCCTCACAGACGATATGCAGTTTATTGCAACAAGCCTCGTCTGTGAGGGCGGGGTATGTTAGCTGATATAAGCTGATATAAGTTATATATACCTAATACGATATTATGGGAGTACGTGACTTGGCGAGGGCGATTTCAAGTGGGTATAGATGATGATGGCAATGCCAAACTTTCAATAATATTCGGAATTATTTCAATCGGTTCATTCTATGC
>CALKWP010000128.1 GCA_938004075.1 uncultured Methanomassiliicoccales archaeon | reverse complement strand
GCGAGAACGCCGAATTCGCAGTCACAGAACGTTTAGCCAAATCCAAATGGCTGGGCGTCGATTCCGGGAATGCACGTGGCGCAATCCTGTTCGTGGAGGGGCACTGCCTCTATGACGGCATGAGCGAATTGGGGCGGCTCTTCTCCAGGGCGCTGGGCAATGATTCGCAGGTCATAGTTGCGGCAGCCGGGGACAGGAAATCCGGCCTGAGGGTAACTGCGGTGGTGGGATTCTGAAATCGATTGCATTGCTTCTAACAATGGCCATTGCGATGGCGCCCATGATCGTAGCAGCCCAGGAGGACATAGTCCAGCATTTCGAGGTTCCCGCTACTGGCTATTCCAGCACCGACACTTTCATAGCCGGCGATCTGTGGAACGAGTATATTGTCCACGTGGAGAGGAACCATGAGCTGGTGTATGAGTTCTCTGTTGTGGGCGAGGGAACAATATCTGTTGCGCTGATGCCGGGCAAGAACCCGAACATCTACAGCGATTACTATGTCGCATACAGCACATCCCAGCCGGTCACAAGTTATTCAGCGACCTTCCCGGAAATTGTCGGGTTCGACCGCGATTACTCGATACTGGTCAACTCCTCCTCGACAATGGACGTTGAATACACAGTGAATATCCATGTTCAGCAGGCTGAAACCCCAGATTACACGATATATTACATTCTAATCGTACTGGGCTTTGTGGCGCTGGTGCTCTTCAGCTACAAGTTCGTCGAGTGGCAGGAGAAGCGGGAGAAGGAAGAGAAGAGGAAGGGGAGAAGGCAGAGGCCTGGCAGGCGGAATTGAAGTTAGTGCTGGTTCCGAAGGCGAACCTCAACTGACTTGGAAAGGTTATATATTTCAAGTATGCATTACCACATATGCAAATAACGTACAACAGGCCAGGAATGCCCCATGAGTCCGAAATTCGCAGCTGAAGTTAATAATTCAAATCAAGCCGAAGCCAACTCCAAAGTCAAATGGCACACGATGGCTCCGGATGCCGCTATGGCCAGCCTGGGTTCGCACACAGAGGGCCTTTCCCGGGAGGAGGCAAAGCGCCGCCTGGACATTTACGGCCTCAACGAGATAGTCTCAAAGAAAAGGTCGGCTTTCGTTCGCTTCCTGATGCAGTTCCACAATCCCATGATGTACGTTTTGATTGTGACCGGGCTTATAACAATGGTCCTCAGCATCATGAAGATAGAGGATCTTTGGCCGGATACTTTCGTCATATTCCTGGTCATAGTGGTCAATGCGATAATCGGCTTCATTCAGGAAGGGAAAGCCGAATCCGCTATAGACGCGTTGAAGAAGATGATGGTTCCGGAGTGCAAGGTTGTCCGGGGCGGCGAGGCGCATGTCATCCTGGGCAAGGAATTGGTCCCCGGCGACATCGTGATACTGGAAGCCGGCGACAGGGTGCCAGCGGACCTGAGACTGGTGCATTCCAGGAACTTTGCGGTGGACGAATCCCTCCTCACCGGCGAGTCCAAACCGGTTTCGAAGGATGCTGAGAGGTTGGATTCCCCCGATGTCATGATTGCCGATATGAAGACAATGGTATTCAGCGGAAGTTTCGCTATCAGGGGCCTCGCCACCGGCCTGGTCATCAGCACCGGGGAATGGACGGAAGTCGGAAAAGTCGCCCGGATGGTCAAGGAAGTGGAAGGCGTGGACACTCCGCTTCTCCGGAACATCGCACAGTTCACCAATTTCCTCATTGTGACGATACTCACGGCCGGCGGGATGCTCGCTGCAATCGCTTATTTTCTGGCCTACACCCTCATCGAGGCTTTCATGGCCGCGGTCTCGATGGCCGTTGCAGCGATACCGGAGATGCTCCCCGCCCTGGTAATATCCATACTGGCCCTATCCTCCATGCGCATGGCCAGGCGCAACTCGCTCATCAGAAAACTCCCCGCAATAGAGACGCTGGGCTGCACCACGGTTATATGCTCCGACAAGACCGGAACCCTTACCCAGAACGAGATGACGGTCGTCAACATTTTCACTGGGGGAACTTTGTATTCGGTGGGCGGAAGGGGCTACTCCCTTGAAGGCAAGATAACCCATAACTCTATGATAATTGGCAAAGCCACCACCCAGGCAGAGGAATTCTCCCAGACGCTTAACGCCGGGGCGTTATGCAACAACGCCCAGCTTGACGCAAGCGCCAGGAACGGCTCGGTCTCCCATGTCGTGGTCGGCGACCCGACAGAGGGCGCGCTCATAGTCTCGGCCAGGAAGGCGGGCCTGGAGTACGAGTTCAATATGGTCGGAACTCATGTCGAGCACTCCCGTCTGGATGAGATACCTTTCGATTCCGCCGAGAAGTTCATGGCAGTTCTCACCGACGAGCATGGAGAGAACGTGATATACGCAAAAGGCTCGGTCGAGAGGCTTCTGAGCTTCTCCTCGTCTATGATGGTCGGCGGCAAGCTGGTGCCGCTGGACAGGGATATGATAGTGAAGCAGACCGATGAGCTGTCCCGCAAAGGCCTCAGGGTCCTTGCGATGGCCATGAAGCGCGTATCGGATGATAAGAAGGCGCTCGCATCCGAAGATATGAGCGAATTGATTTTCCTTGGAATGCAGGCTATGTATGACCCGCCGAGAAAAGGAGTTGTCGAGGCTATTGCCAAGTGCAAGATTGCAGGGATACGCCCGGTCATGATAACGGGCGACCATCCGAAGACAGCCCATGCGATCGCCAAGCAGATCGGCATCATTCATTCCGACGAGGCCAGGGTCCTCACCGGGTCCGAGATGTCCGAGATGACGGATGATGAGCTGTTCGACATAGTCGAGAAGGTCCGGGTCTATGCCAGGGCAACGCCGGAGCACAAGCTCAGGATAGCAATGGCCCTGAAGAAGCACGGCCATGTCGTCGCAATGACAGGTGATGGAGTCAATGATGCGCCTGCCCTGAAAGCCGCCAACATCGGCGTGGCCATGGGCACGGGAACCGAGGTCAGCAAGGAAGCCTCCGACATGGTGATAGCGGATGACAATTTCGCCACCATCGTGGATGCGGTGGAGCAGGGCCGCCATGCCTGGAAGAATCTCCAGAAAGCGATCCTCTACACATTGCCCACGAACGGCGGCCAGGCTGCCCTGATGATAGGCGGTATCATACTCGCCACTCTGAGCATCACCCTGGGCCTCGGGACGGTCTTTGACCACCGCCTCCCCCTGGAGCCCATCCACATACTCTGGATCAACCTCGCCGATTCGGTATTCCTGACAATGCCCCTCATGATGGAGCCCATGGACAAAGACCTGCTCAGGGAGAAGCCCCGAAACGTGAAGGAGAAGATAGCGAACAGGATGTTCTTCATCCGCGTCGGCCTTGTTTCGATTGTGATGCTCGCGGTAAGTTTCTTCGTGTACTGGTATTACGGCACGCACCCCGAGAACCACAGCATCTATGTGGTTCAAGCTCAAACGGCTGCATTCATCAGCCTCCAGATGGTGCATGTCGGATACCTGTTGACCGCCCGCTCCATTCACAAATCTGCTTTCACCTTCAGCCCATTCTCTAACATCTGGATCCTGCTCGGGATATTCACCACTTTCGCCACCGCCCTCCTGATAACATACACATCCATCGGCAACACGATTTTCAGGACCGAAGCGATTCCCCTGGAGTGGTGGCCAGTCCTCCTGCTTTGCCTGGTGCCGGGCTTCGCGGTCATCGAGATAGAGAAATTCTTTGAGGCCAGGAAGCTGAAGCAGAAAAAGATGCAGGCGAGGAGGAAGGCGGGGAAGAAGAACGGCGCCAGGGCAGATGCCAGGCACGTCAAACAATCCGCCCGTAAGAATGAATCTTCAATTGCCGCTCATCCACCTCAATAGCGAGATTTTATCTACTTTCCCGACCATATGCATTCTCATGCCTAGATACGAAGTGATAGACCACACGGCCGACATCGCCGTGAGGGCCTCGGGGAAGGATTTGAATGAAGCATTCGAGAACGCCGCCTACGCGCTTTTCGACACAATGTGCGATGCCTCATCGGTGAAGCCGTTGAAGACCAAGAAGATCGAGATAGAATCGGAGGACAGGGAGCAACTTCTTGTTGACTGGCTGTCGCGGCTGCTATTCATCTGCGACGTGGATGATATGCTGTTCTCGGAGTTCGAGGTGAAGATAGCCGGCAACACGCTCAAGGCAGTGATGAAAGGCGAGAAGCTGGATGCCGACCGGCATCATCTGAAGACAGACATAAAGGCGATAACCTACCACATGTTGGAAGTGGATGAAGCCAGCAACACCGTCCAGGTTCTCTTCGACGTCTGATTACGCAGTTTTCTGCCCCTTCAGGAACAGCATGAGCTTTATCTCCTCCGGCGAGAAGCTGGTATGCTGGCGCAATTCCTTCTCATCCCCTTTGGCCAGCAGCTTCAGGGTCGGCGGCTTCCCCCTTGTGAAAAGGAACAGCCTCTTCAGCGAGTCCGGGTCGATGTCAGGCGTTCCCAGCAGCATCTTGCAGTGCTCGATGTCCAGGCCCCGGATGTGCACCTCGCCTACTGTGCCGTCATGCTGGTCGATGATTGTGTAGAAACGGTTGTACGATGGAGTATTCTCCCTGGCCGTAACGAGCAGCCTGAAGCCATTCACGGCTTTCAGCGCCGCCACAAGCCCCGAAAGGAACTCCACCACTTCCTCGGAAACCTCGTAATAGCAATCCAGGACCAGGATGATATTTTTCCCATCAAGCTGCTGGGCGAGCTTCTTCGGGGCTATGGCTTCGCGGTCCAGCGGGGCAATCCCGGAAATCGTTTCCATGATGGTGCCAGTGAGTTCGAGCAATTCCCGTTGGACGCTCACCCATGCCACCGACCATTTTTTCGCGGAATCCACACAGAACTTTGCCGCAAGCGCGGAAGCGCCATACCCCTGGCTCCCATATATCACCATCAGACGGTTCTTCGGGTCTTCGAGCATGCCGTTTAATTCCCCCAACTCATGCTCCCTGTTGATGAAGCCCTCGATGTCCGGCACCGGCCCGGCCATCATGCGTTCCGGCAATGCTTTGTCAACCGATTCGCCGGCCAGTTCCATAAGCAAGGGAAGCGCAGGTCCCTTTCTCGCTGCCAGCATATCGTTGACCGTGAAATCGCCAATCATCTGCCCGCCAAGGTACCGGAGCACGGCTTTCGCCTCCTCCATCCCATTCTCCGTGAGGAAATACACCTTGTACCGGCGCTTCTCCTTCGCAACATGGCCTTTGACGGAAGATAACAGGCCTCTCTCTTCCAGTGCCTTGAGGGTCCTCGGCACATGGGTGAGCTGAAGGCCGGTCGCATCAGAGATACCTTTCTGGGTTATGGCCAGCGGGAAGTCCTGGTCCTCGGCATGATGCCGGTGGTCCCTGAGGTGGACCAGGACCCGGTCTGTGGCAGTGAGGGAGATAGCAGTTTCGGAGGTCATCGGATTGGATATTGCGATGCTGGGATTAAAAGGTTGGGGAGGTCCGACTAGGCCCTTTCATCGGGCAAAAAAAGTTATGCGTTCCCGTTCGCCAATGATGGCGGGACCACATTGGCTTGCTCAAGCTTTGAATGGATTTTCACGGACATGTTGTCGCCGACGATGCTGCTGATGAGGGTGACGTCCTCCTCTATCTGGCAGTTGCGGGATATCACGCTGTCGGTTATCTGGGTCTGCCAGCCGACCTTGGTCCCGTCCAGAATGATGCTGTTCTCAATCTTCGCGTCCCTGTCAATGAATACATTGTTGTAGATGCATGAGCGTTCTATCACGGAGCCGGCGCTGATGTAAACGTCATCGCCGATGTACGCTGGCCCGATTATCTTCACGCCTTTCTCGATGGCGCAGTTCTTGCCCATCATGATGTTGCCCTTGGTCTTCACCTTGTCGAGCGTTATCTTCTGGCCCTCGCGCTCCACTATGTCCAGGCTGGCCTGGAGCAGGTCATGAGGTTTTCCGATGTCCCGCCAGACGCCGTCGATGACCCTTCCGTAAAGCGCTTTCTTGTCCTCTAGGAGCTTGGGGAATACCTGCTTTGAGAAATCGAACATCTGATTGGCCGGAATGTAATCCAGTATCTCTGGCTCCAGAACATAAATTCCAGCGTTGATCATGTTGGAGAACACCTCTTCCTTCTTCGGCTTCTCCAGGAACCGGGTGATCCTGTCATCCTTGTCCAGGCCGACGATTCCGAAATCAGTCGGGTCCTTGACCTTGGTAAGGGCCATTGTCGCCAGCGCTTTCTTCTTTTTATGGTAATCGTAGAGAGCGCCGATGTCGATGTCGGCCAGAACGTCGCCGCTGGCTACCACAAATGTCGAATCCAGAAAATGCGATACCTTCTTCACGGCACCGGCCGTTCCCGCGGGCTCGGCCTCGAAAGAATAGAGGATGGAAGAACCATAGCTGTTGCCGTCCCCAATACGTTTTATAAGTGTGTCCGAGAGATAACCAGTCGTTATGATGTGCTGGTCAAAACCGCCTTTCACAAGTGACCTCATGACATAATCGATACACGGCTTTCCGGCGACAGGAATGAGGGGTTTTGGCCTGTACTCCGTGAGCGGCCTGAGGCGCTTGCCCACGCCTCCTGCAAGAATCACGGCCCTTTTCAACACATCACCTGATTTCCAACTTGCCCTTCTTGAGAAGCGTTTCCAGGGCACTGTCGGCTGCTTCCTCAAGTTTCTTCTCGTCGTTCAGGGCCATTCTGACCGCCTTGTTCTGCTGCGAGATGAGCATCTTTGATTCTCTTATCTCATCTTTCTTGATGTTGCGCATGGCCATGAGCTTCTCGCGCATCTCGGCTCCCTTCTGGTGGAACTGGTCTGCTCTTTCCTTGAACGAGACGTAATTCTGATGGTTCTTGTTCGCCTCAGAGATGAGGTGAGTGATGGATTTTCCCATAAGGGTGATGCGGTCGTGCACTTCCTGTGATTGGTTGGATAAGGCCACGACTTTCTCGTGCTCCTCGTCCGCCTTCTTGAAAAGCAATGTGATCTTCTCGTCAACGTCCTTGACCTGGGATAATATCTCGTCCTGCTCCCCGAGCACGGATTCCAGGCGCTTGATCTCGGCATACTGCTTCTTGAGATTTTTCAGAAGCTGGTTCTCCTCCTCGATGGTGAGAACGGTAGTCTGCTGCTTGAGGTCGATCATCTTGACCTCTGCCCTGAGGGTTTCGATGTCACGGTCCAGGTCCTTGTGTATGCCCTTTCTCTTGCCCTTCTTCGCCTCTATGAGGGCTTTGGCCTTGTCCTGGTAGCCGTTCCTGATCTTCTTGTGCTCCCTCATCTTCTTGACGAGTGCGTCCCTTTCGTCCCTGAGAACATTAATCTCCTCTACAAGGTCGCGCCTCTCGTCATTGAGGGTATTGCGTAGGTCGGCAAATTCCCTGGCCTGGTCATTCAGCTCGTTACGTTTTTGGATAATTCCTCTGTACCGAATCTCAGCGTTTTCCTCTTCGGTAACCTTTGGTTTCTGCATTCAAATTTCCTCTTGTGGGATGGGGGCATAACATGGTTATGTAAATAAGGTTTGCGCTGGTATTGGGTGATGAATTGTGGCTCATACCAGGCATTTGCAGGGCATTCAGATTACTGCCCCAACTGAGATTACACTTGCCACTGTGATTATGCCCACTACCAATGTTCTGGATATTCCAGCCCAGAGATTAGTGAAGACGAACCAGTTCCTCTCGAACACCTCGCCGTCCTTGTTCAATATGGAGAAAACATATAGAGGAACAGTATCAGTCATCATGGGCACGCACATGACCAGGAACATGGCAAGGTACCCGTATTTCACGCAGAACCTCTCCACCCGCCTCAGCAGCCTCTGGAACCATCCCCAGCTCATGTATTTGTTTATGAGCTTCTCGGCTCTCATGCCAATGACAAACACAACCCATGCTCCAATTGCCTTCCCGGCGCCCATGACTATGGATATTAGGATGAAAGAACCTGCAATTCCGAGGCCCAGGAAGTCGCTTCCCGGCGTCATGAGGTAATATATGTACCCGACAAGAATCGCCTCCACCGGTATCGGCAGGATAACAGCAGCCAGTATCGAAAAGATGAGTATGAAGGTGAGGTACACCAGCGGGTCGCTGACCATGTTCATCAGCCAGTCCGCCATCCATTGGAACATCTACTGCCCCCGGATATTCATCTTATTTTTGTCGGTGCCCAGGAGGACCACCCTGCTGGAACTCTGCTCTGCCAATATGGTTCGACCTGTCTCGGCGCCGAGCTTCTCTGAAAATTCGATTATGCTCTGATGACTGGGCATGTTGTCGTTGTGCATCCTCTCGCGGGAATATCCGACGAACACATAACCTTTTGGTTCGATGAAAAGCGGGTCAGCGATGTTGTCCAGCTTTGCATAGTCCTTTTCCCTGCCCATGTTCCATCCTTGGACCAGAGTGTGCCTTATCACGGTCCTCGTGCCCAGGCTTGGAAGCAATTCCAGGGTGCGGTTCAGCCTGGCCCAGCCATCCTTCTGGAGCGGAACGCACAACTTTCTGTAGATCTCCTCGCTGGGGGCGGCAACCGTCACATAGAGTTGCCTGGGCAGCGGGTCCAGCTTTTCAAGGACTTCCGGCATGGTGCCATTGGTAACGAGGAATGTGGTCATGTTCCGTTTGTGGCATGCGTCTATGAATTCACCCAATCGCGAGTACATTGTCGGTTCGCCTGAAAGCGATATTGCCACATTCGTTGGCTCCCTGGCTTCCGCCCACTTCTCGGGAGTGCATCTGGAATCTCCTTTGTATCCGCTGATCAATTTTCTCTGCCCCTCGATGGCTCCCAGCAGGATTGCCTCCGGTTCATCCTCTTCCGGAATCGCGGTCTCGAGAAGCCCCTGGTAGCGCCAGCAGAACAGGCAGGTCTGCGTGCAATTGTTTATCGCCGGCGACATCTGAAGGCATCTGTGCGACTCTATCCCGTAGAACGTCTCCTTGTAACATGGTCTGGAGCGCAGAAGCTTCTCCCCCAGCCAGTGGCAGAGTTTGACGCCGGAATGCCTGCCTACGATATGATATTGCTGCTTCTCCAGAATCGCCCTTATGTCGTCTTCCATGGGCTCACCCGAATTCGAACAGGCTCTTCTGCTGTTGCGGCTCTTCTTTCTTCGTATCGCTTATTTCCTCTTCCTCCCAAACTTAATCGACAGCAGCAGAGAACGAAAGAGC
>CALKWP010000127.1 GCA_938004075.1 uncultured Methanomassiliicoccales archaeon | reverse complement strand
CAGACACGGGGAGCATGGACGAAAAGCTTAAATCCTGCCTTTCGCATTCACTTGGTGTAGCGGAGGAGTGCCCGGTTAATACGAAACGGTTAAGGGATGGCTGTCGTATCAATCTTTTTCGCAGAGTACTTAAAAGTATCTTAAGTTTTCTCACAAAAGTTATTTATCATATGAAGAACTTTTTGAACTCTAGGTTTCATAACCACGCATCGAAACGGATATGAACACCGATGAAACAGGAGGAGGAATAACATGGAGAAAACACGAATTGGAGCAATAATAATTGTGAGCATGGTTTTTTTGAGTGGAATGATGGTTCTACCATCAAGTGTTCAGGCAAAACAAGGACAACCAGACCTAATTGTGAGGGGAATTGGTTGGGTGTATCCCGTAGAAACGGGTGATTCTCTACCGGTTACTGTAACAGTGGAGAATATTGGTGAAGCATCGGTGCAACATGGATTTTGGGCTGAGCTTCATTATGCAGAACTATCTGGCTTTTGGCAAGAGGCAACTGAAACATATCAATTATGGGTAGAGCCGCCAATTAGAGCAGGAGAAATAAAAGCAATTGAAACTACCATTGTTGCCCTTAACACACACCAGGTAAATTTTGAGGCAATTGCTGATACTACCAATCTTATAACGGAAGTTGATGAAAACAACAATGAATTTCACAGATGTTTGATTGCGGTTGGAGCAACACCGGGAACTTCAATTAGTGTGCCAGTC
This sequence comes from uncultured Methanomassiliicoccales archaeon, assembly GCA_938004075.1. Classification (GTDB taxonomy): domain Archaea; phylum Thermoplasmatota; class Thermoplasmata; order SG8-5; family SG8-5; genus UBA147. The sequence goes on along the minus strand of CALKWP010000127.1, from coordinate 49,856 downwards.
TTTCTAAAAAATGAAATGCTCTTTGGAGATGTATTCACTGTATCTGTAGATGAATCAACAATACCAGAAGGATGGGGCTTTGCTGGAGGCCTGCCGCCAACAATAGTTACTGCGGTACCAGGAGGTAACGTGCAGTTGAGTGAGAGTGCAATAATACCACTTGATACAACCACAAATCCCGTATTTTATCTTAGTGCAACGAGGCAGAGTGACCTTGCTTCCCAAACAATTATGATTAAGGTTATCACAACGCCCGAGATAGGTTTCTCGCTGAACCCATACACGAATGAATTTTCTATGTGGGGTGCGGATCATACCCAACAATCGGATTTTGTGGCTAGTTCGACAATAATTTCTGAAAATGGGCACAAAAGAGTGGAGCAATTTACCGTTACAGACTACGAAGGACAGTATGTACAGGCAACTCTTGAGATCCTCAGCACAAGACAACATTTCGAGTACAGTATTCTTGAGATAAATTATAATGGTGTAATAACAATAACACCAGAGAACAATCGATTCCTGACAACGTTCCTGGTCAATAATGGTGAATTAAACCAGTTCTTCCAGTATTCTATATATAGCCCAGGAAATTATGCTTTTACGCACTACGACTCAATAAACAATGAAACTGAAATAACAGCAATTATTGACTCCGGGCAACCAAACATTGGAACCTATTACGGTTGGGAGGCGATGGGTTCAAGAATAGAAAGTGGAAAAATTGTAGCCACCCTATTAGATACAAGCGATCCGAGCGAGCCGTGTTGTGCAAATAACCTGTTTTGCTACAATCCTGCTTTCTGCGGTATAGGACTGTAATCTTAAATGAGGGCGAAAATATATCCCTATCGCCCTCCTTTTCCTTTATTTATGAGGGCGATGAATGATACCAAAAAAGATTGAATTGTTTCTGCATACAAAAAAACACATCCAGACAGATACACGACCTTTAGAACATATCAAAGAAGTTCGCAATCGTCGCAGCATCGGCGGATATAATGAACAACTCATTACTTCCATCCACAAATGGCTATCCGATGATGAAGTCAAGGTAAAGAAACTCATTGAGGATTTCGCGAAACACCAGGGTTTGAAATTAGTAATTTATGATAAGGCAAGTTTTTGGGACAATATACATGCTAAATTAAAAGGCATCAAAATTACCCCAACAGTGATATATGGTAAGCATGTATTTACAGGAGTTATAACTTTAGATCAGCTACAAAAAATATCGTAGGCCATCCCTCGTCGTTATTCCGTAGGGCACTCCGTAGCGAAGCTGGGCCGAGAGCAATCTTTTGTTATTATCGCCGATAGGCCCTCGTGATGCCTCGCCGAAGGAAACCGACCTGCCAGCGCCGTAAAGACAGGTTTCCGCACGGTTGCGAGCGCAGCGAGCGATGACAAGTACAACGCAGGCACGGGGAGCAGGGACGAAAGGCTTATTATCTGCCTTTCGCATTCACTTGGGGCAAGCGTCTACTGGCTAAGGCTGTGTGCCCGTTTCTAATGTGCATTTAATCCGTAGTGTTTGGCGGTCGTAATATCCATTTTTAACATAATAACAATAGAGAGTTATAGGAGAGATCTCACAAAATATTTATTACCTAGTTTACCTATCAATATGTGAAAATTTAGGGGAATCAGCATTGTACCGCACATCAAAAAATGGGAGGGAATGATATACTGACCCAAAACCCGCTAGCTTTTTATATCACCGGGGTCATTCCCTCCATCAGCGAGGAAGAGCATGACCATTGAGATTATTGAAGGTGGTTGGTATTACATCCATGTAAACCAGGATACATTATCAGTTTATATGAGCTGGACATTTTCGAACGACGTCATCAGAACAGATGACGGAGAGTCATACATCTTTTATAAATCTCCAAGGAAAAATCGACTGACGGAATCCACTTTCCTGGACGGCTACAAGGTGAACGGGCTCATATCCGTCGGAACGATTGGCGGCGGAGGCGGTGGCGATGAACAGCAGTCTGCGGGAGAAGAACCGGTTACAATGAGCAGTACAGCACCATCTGAACCACAGGACGACACCACCCCGGCCACATCCTATGGCTACGCGCTCGATGGCAGGAGAGTCGGAAAAGCCGGCCACGTGGACATGAAATACCTCTACGATGGCGAGAACGTGATTTACGAGATGTGGGACAATATGCTAGTGAGGTTCACTACCTCCAGTTTTGTGGACCACCCCATTAAAATTATAGTTGATAGTGTTAAGTACTTTTATCTATACGACGGTTTAGGCAGCGTTACTGAGATCATTGACGCCAATGAGACTATTGTCAATTTCTACAGGTACTCACCTTTCGGGAGTGTGTTGGTAAAGGAGGAAACGGTTTACAATCCGTACCAGTTTACTGGGAGACAATTTGATAAAGAAAGTGGCCTCTATCATTACCGAGCAAGGGCATATTCGCCTAGTATCGGGCGGTTCATGCAGCAGGACCCGGCCGGGATGGTGGACGGGGCGAATATGTACGCGTATGTCGGGAATAACCCCACCAACATGGTAGATCCGAGCGGAATGTTGTTGTTAAGCCTTATTTCAATCACTTTATTTTATTTTATATGTGCGTATAATATGTGTGCCGTTAATGCCGGAATTACCGCGCATGGGGCATCTGATCCAGATGGTGGAAAAAATGATAAATATCAACATTGCCTTTGGTCAGCATCAATGATTAATCTTTGTGGTCTTTCCAATTATTATACTCAAAAGATTACAGATACAAAGGAATATTTTGATGTGAAAGTATTAAAAACAAACACACCTGCCCAATCTCAATGTGACAAAGTTGCAAATCGCGTAGGACGCGATATTCGTTTCTATTCGGGATATACCGCATATACCTGGTGTAACCTGTTTTGGTGGTATTTGAAAGGCCTTGGAACGACCTATACATGTGGTTGAATGGAGGGTCAAGATTATGCCGCTTTTAAATAGGAGCGATATCAAATCATTAAAACCTGTCAGCTTCGATTATAACGAAGAACATCAAGTTAATTGGATTGATATTATGTCACTGGCTTTTTCATTAATTATTGTTCTTATTTCTCTTTTTATTCCCTTTGTGCTTCCGTTCATTATACACCCATATTTGATAATAATTAGTGTCACAGTAATCGGAGGTTTTGGTATAGGAATAAATATGCATTATTATTCATCAAATGAAGTATACAGAAATAAAGCCTCCAATCTTTCTCTAATTATACTAGTGATTAGTACTGTCGTCGCCTTATTTACATGGATTTCATTAATTTATGTTTTCACACTATTATCCTCTTGTTATGTTCAAAATCATATGATGGCCAGAGTTCCGCCACCATTATATCCCCCTTCCATAATTCTATCAATAACCGAGGAAGAACCCCATGACCCCTGAATTCACGGACGGATGCGGATATCTTATCGTTGTGGATGAGAGCAATTCATCAGTGTACGTGCGCCTGATAACGAACGGCATCATCGGAATGGATTATTAGCAATGCATTAATTTCGATTATTTTCAAATAATCCAAGCGCCTTGAGCAGGCGGGTTGGCGTAGCCAGGGGCCAGCGGAGGGGCGCAAGGGCGGGCGTAACCGCCAAACACGTTTCGGAGCATATGCACATGATACCGTTTTACCGTCGTAGGGCACACAGCCGTATGTTAGCGAAGCGCAGACCTGGAGCGAGAGCTATTTTTTGATGTATGCGACGATAGGCCCTCGTGATGCCTCGCCGGAGGTTTCTGTCCTCTCAATGACGCTAATCCAGGAAACCGCACGGTTGCGAACCACCATCTTCCAAACGTTACGGTGAGCAATCACGAGTACAACGAAGGGACGGGGAGTGTGAACACAAGCCTTATATCCGGGCTTGTGCATTCACTTGGGGCAAGCGTCTACTGGCTAAGGCTGTGTGCCCGTTTTTAATGTGCAAATAATCCGTAGTGTTTGGCGGTCGTTAGTACAGAAAATATGAGTAATCTCACAAAACCTTTATAACCTAGGTTTGAATATTCAAGCAATGAAATTAATAGCGGGGAATTAACATGAAAAATAAGTTATTAACCGTGACAATATCGGTATTGTGTGTTTTGACGATGATGGCTATGGTATTCCAGCCTGCGGCAGCAGCCCGTGGCTCAGAGGGGATGATTATACAGCAGGATACGCTCATTGATGAGAATGGAAATACTCACATGGTCTATAGCCAATTAATTAAAAATGATATATCCACGCAAGCTGAAGTATTTTATAAAAATGATATTGGTTCCCAAATTCCTGGGCACGCATGGAATTCCCCCGTTCAGATTAGTTATTCCGAATTAAATTCTCATTGGCCCCAGGTCTCTATTGATGAGACCACCGGAATAATCTATGTGTCGTGGATCGAGGAAGCCTGGCACGATAACAAATACTGGTATGCAGGCAGTTCAGATCATGGTATTTCATTCACATCTCCAAGATACGGTGGGGCTGCACCGTGGCCAGTTGCGCCCAATCTGGACATGGTTGCGGGCGAAGGAATTGTTTCTTTTTCATGGGTCCGCTCCGGTTCATTAGCATTAACCGCTGACATTGATTGTGATTTGATTCCAGACATCAGCGATGCCGAACCGATGATTTACAACACGGACAATTTCGCGATTGACATGACCCCGGATGTCATCGCCACAGACAATGACCTCGGAGTAACAGTTGCTGTCGATTATTCCGGAGAAGATAACATTGTCCCGACCGTAGAATCAACCAGCGGTAATTTTAGTGTTTCAACTGGAGAATATATTGACATAAACGTTGATACGTCAACCGAATTTAAAGCAATAATTAAGATGCCAATCACTGAAAATGTTCCGGCAACGCTGACCAGCGAATGTTTGAGAATGTACAGACAGGTCGGCGATAATTGGGTAGTTGTAACGGATTGGGAAAATGGAGAATATACTGGCATAAACCAAGATGATGGCTATGTGTGGGCATATGTTGAACATTTCAGTGTTTACACCCAGGCAGACGCAAGCCAGTCGGATAGCGACGGTGACGGGCTCACAGATCTAAGCGAAGACACACAGCCCGTTACAAATGCCGTTACTGAATTAACAAAAACAGCTTTCAATCCGATTACAGGCATATCAACCAACCCATCCACCATTACAACATTATCGTTTACTGTTTCATCGTTTAATAATTACCTTATTCAAAATGCCGTGATTGAACTGACCCCTGCATCAGGCACAACTCTTCCAATCAATGATTTACAATTAGATGTTGGCAATGATGGCACCATCGATTGGAGGGCAATAATGCCCTTTACTGCGACATTAAGGCTGGGTTCAATCCGAGGAGCAATGAACGAATACATCTTCAAGTATTATACAAACAGTGCTGCCACAACAATATCCATACCATTTAAATTCACTTCATCAAACGGCGGTCAGATTAATATTAATTATGCAAAAATAATTGTTGATGATGTCACGACAGCAAATTACCTATCTGACACAAGCCAAGACGGCCTCTATGATGGCTGGCAAGACAAAGACAAAGATATGATATTTGAAAGAGCTGGTCAGGACGGCATCTTAGGAACATCGGACGATGAAATTCCCGGCGAAAGGTCTAGCAACTACGACCCCAGAATAAAAAACATCGTGGGTTCCAAAGGTAAAGTAGCTTGGAACGAGTATCAGGACGGCATCAATCAGGTTAATGGCAATCTCGCGGTGACAAGTCTGGATATCGAGCTCAAAGCATTAGGGCATACAATAAAACTGGAACGAATTTATAATAGTTTAAACTCGGAAATTAATGGACCATTCGGGTATGGTTGGCAATTCAACTACGGTGAAAAATTACAATTTAGAACTGGATTTGTGGATTTCATTGCAGGAGATGGAAGCTTTTACGAATTTGAAAGCTTGGGAAATGGTGCATATTCATCTCCACCCGGTGTTAATATAGATATAATTAGTGCTGGCACTTTTTACAATTTGAGATTTACAGATGGTAGCGTAAAGGTATTTAGTTCACAAGGTTTACTGAATGAAATAGTAGACAAAAACGGCAACTCACTTCACATGTCATATGATGGTAATTATAGGCTGATTAAAGTAGAGGATGATTCTGGGTTATATCTTAATTTGATTTATACTGGCAATCTAATTACATCAGTAGTGGATCCGGCCGGAAGGACCAACACGTATACCTATGATATTAATGGAAATTTAAGAACCCGAAAAGATGCGATGAACAACGAATATAGATATTCATATAATATCCTAACTCCAGCAACCATACACAAAATGGTGATGACTATAAACCCATTGGGCCTGTACAAAGAATATCAATATACTTCTACTTCAGATTGGTGCTCTAAGATTTCCAAATGCACCGTCGGTGAATATTATTTTGATTCAGGACAGAAAACCCAGTACTACGTAGAATATGAAGCCACTTATGTTTACCCCGGTCACACAACCACGACATTAAATGCAAACACTCAATCGACAAAAAGAATATTTGATTCAAATGGTGCAGCAGTAAAGATAATTAACCCCGATACAACCTCAACCAGCATCACATTTAATAAAGATTTAAAACCCGAACTTGAAACTGACGCTCGCGGATTTAGCTGGAAAAGCAAATATGATGCCGTTGGGAATCTGATAGAGAGGGAAGATCCCTTAACCAAAAAAACAGGTACGGTGTATAGCACCTTTGCCACACCTAACCTCTATCTTTCTATTCCAATCAAAACCGTTGATAAAAATGGTGAAGAAACCAATTATGTCTATGACGCGAACAACAACCCATTGAGTCTAACCAATTCAGAAGGGTATACTTCATCATATGTGTTCAGTTCAAATGGCCTCATGACGTCTCAAACGAGTGCGAATGGTGGAATTTCTACATACACATATGATGCTCATGGAAACATCGTCGAACAAACTGACGCTCTGGGCTACCACACATTCTTCTCATATAACACCATTAATCAGAAGGTTTCAATGACCGATGCAAGAGGATTCGTAACTCAATACACATACGACGCGCTTGGCAGAATGACTCAAACGATAGATTCGTTGAATAATATTGAATCATATACATATGATGCTATGGGAAATCTTCTTAGTTTTACTGATAGAAATGCGGCGGTCACAACGTACACTTATGATGTATTCGGTAATAAATTAACTGAGAGAGATGCCCTTCTTAAAACAAAATCCTTTGAATATGTGAAAGGACATCTGATTAAAGAAACAGACAAGCGCGGTGCAATTACCAATTATGAATATGATGCGATGGACAGAGTTGTCAAAATCACGGATGCGCTGGGCTTTTTCGATATTTACACATACGATGCCAGCGGCAACATGATAAAGAAACAAGATAAACTTGGCAACTTCTGGGCAAATACATATGATGCACTTGGCAGGATAATCGAAGAATATTGCCCCTATAACCTGGCCATCAGGTATCAATATGATGCAGAAGGTAGAATGACAAAACGCATTGACCGGATGAACTATGAGACAATCTATGAGTATAATAGTCTAGGAAATCGCGTTAGGGAATTAGGAGCGGCTGGTTCTGACACGAGATATTCATATGATTCCATTGGCAACCTTGTGAGCGTCAGTCAATATGACGGAGACTTAGATTCAACATGGCAATATGGATATGACCTGCTGGGCAGAAAAATCAGCGAAACATCGCCATTGGGTTCCACATACTCATGGGCCTATGACGAGGTCGGCAATCTTATTGAATATATAGATGCGAACGACCAGAACACATCATACACATATGATGCATTGAACAGAGTGACCAAGATGGGAATGCCCGGCGATATTACAGTCTATATAACATACCAGATTACACAGAATGAGAGGCAGGGTTACAATTATCCGCCAAACTACGAAATATACATATACCCACCAAGACCCCAAATGCCCACACCCCCAAGACTTTCTGTCCAGAATAAAGAATTTGACTTATTGGGCCGGGTTACTAGGGAAACCTGGGTTTTTGTTGACGAAGGTGTCCTTTCTCAGCAGTATATAATCACATACCAGTACGATGAAAATGGAAACATAATATCAATGACCGACCAATTCGGATTGATCACCACCTACACCTATGATGCCCTCAATCGTTTAAAATCAGTAATCGCTCCTGGCGGTGGCATTACAACTTATGTGTACGATGCCATTGGCCAACTTGTCCAGACCACTTATCCGACCGGGACAAAGATATATCAGTCATATGCCAAATCGAATGTACTCACAAAGATAGAGAATGTCAAGTCAAATGGGCAAATCATTTCGAGTTTCACATACGGGTACAATTACAACGCGAACCGTATAAGTGTAAAAGAGGCAAATGGCGCAACCACAAATTATGCATACGACGCTGAAAACCGGCTGATCGGAGTGAGTTATCCGGACGGCAGCAAAACACAGTACCAGTATGACCTCCGCAACAACATGATTGCGACCATCCAGATTTCAAGTGGCGGCAGTCAAACTACAACGTCAGTATATGACGATGAAAACAAATTGCTGCAATCCGGCACCACAACCTACATCTACGACAACAACGGAAATATGGTCGAAGGAGATACATACTACGGCTACCAATCCACCTTCCTCAACGGCCAAAAACAGAACATGCTGGTCTCGGTGGGCACTGTCGGGGGCGGAGGCGGCGGTGACGAGCAAAATTCGGTTGGAGAAGGACCGGTCACGCTGAACAGCGCCCCCTCAACCAGCCCGAGCCTCGTTGATACCCGCGCCACAACATACGGCTACGCCCTGGACGGGCGCAGGGTCAGCAAGGCCGGAGTGGTCAACCTCACCTATCTCTACGACGGCGAGAGTGTGGTCTACGAGCTGTGGGACAACAAGCTCGTGAGATTCACACATCCTTCTGCCAGCGCTTGCGGCCAGAAGTGCGGCAGCGGTTGCGGCGGGGGTAAGCTCATATTCGTGGACCATCCGATCAGCATCTCAATCGACGGGGTGAAGTATTATTATCTGTATGATGGGCTGGGCAGCGTTTCAGAACTTATTGACTCGGGCGAGAATGTGGTCAACACGTACCGCTACACGCCCTTCGGGGAGGCGTTGGTTCGCAACGAACTCGTTTACAACCCGCACCAGTTCACCGGTCGGCAATATGACGCTGAAAGCGGGCTGTACCACTACCGCGCCAGGGCATATTCGCCCGACATCGGGAGGTTCATGCAGCAGGACCCGGCAGGAATGGTGGATGGCCCCAATATGTATGCATATGTTGGATGGAATCCAGTTAATCGAGTGGACCCGACTGGATTGCTTAGTTTTGCAGGCCTATGTGCTTTAAAATGGTCTATGTTTTTTATAAATATGTTCTTTTCCGCAATTGGTATTGCTGCAAAACTTTCTTTCATAGAAAGCTTGTCTTACAATTTAATGACCGTGTGGAAATGGAGTACAATTACCGCAGCCATTTTCAGTGATATATGGGCATTTGCAGGCATTGCATTGAGTATATTCGTTTGGATTAGTATCAAATGGATACAATCACTTCCTTGGTGGCAGGTAATAGCAAAAAGCGCTTTTATGGGACTTAAATTTATCTCTTGGGGAACTATATTGCCCTTGATAGGGATATTAATCTCTGGATTATATGGAGCTTGGCGTCTTAGACAAGCAGGTTGTTTGTAATGAACAAGGAATACCCTTTAGAAGATGAATCTCATTTCAGAGAGATATCGCAAATAATCTGGACTAAGGGAGACCGCATAAGCAAGGCATTTTATATCCTTTTCTTTCTTGGCTTTATCCTACCAGCAATCTATTTTCTGTTATTCGGTTTGGATTATCCATTTGAGATTATGTTAAGTTACCTAATCGCATATAGCTTTATACTACTTGCAATGGAACCGGGACTTGAAGCCTGTCAAGACATTAATGTCCTTAAAGAACTCATTAACAAATCCCTCTTCGCAGGGAATGAAGAGGCAAATCTTGAGTATTTTAACGAAATAATTAGGTTCGTCACAATACACGGGAAGCACAACAGAGTTCCAGGTCAGTTATTGTCTGCAATTATTGCTTGGATATTCTTCTATGGTTGTTTGTTCTGCTCGGTGATAATTGGATACTGGCTACTGCCTATTGTCGGAGGTTGGACCCCTATAGTGTTCTTAGTTGCAATATTCATTCCACTCATCATATTATTACGAAATATTTTATTTACTAGTACTCATTGGTTCCTTTCATTCGCACAGCAGAGGGGATATCGTATAAAAGAATTAAAAGAACTGAAGGATAAAGACATTCCTGGTAAGAAATCAAGCAAACAAGATATAAAGGTGACAACTGAACAAGAAAGAAAAAAATTAGAGGTTTCCCATCTGTTTATATTATATTTAATAATCGGTGGAATTATTTGGACAATGGGGGTAATGTTGTGGTATTTCAACGAGGGTAATTATATTTTGTCCTTTTGTCTTATAATTATCGGGGTATCTATCGAAACGTTCGCCTTTTTCAATTTGTATATAAAAAGGCGAAAAGAGAGGAACTTAATTACTCAAGGAAATGCGGAAGGAAAAAATGACCCCTGACTTCACAGACGGAGGCGTATACCTTATGATGCCGACTTCGCGATGGACAGCACCCCTTCCAATGGACAATTTAAATAAGTATGATTGCATCGGCCCAAAGTATTCAAGGCGCCCCGAGCATGCGGGCTTTCCGCAGAAAGGGGGTCATTTTCGAGCATGGCGAGAAAATTCAGGCGAATGAGCGAAGCAAATTCGTTGGAAGCGGAGGGGCGCAAGGGCGGGCGTAACCGCCAAACACGTTTATTCACAAAGCACATGAGAACGTTATATCGTCGTAGGGCACACAGCCGTATGTTAGCGAAGCGCAGACCTGGAGCGAGAACAATCTTTTGTTAGATTTGACGGGAGCGACGTATGATGCCTCGCCGGAGGCGGGATAATGCAACCTCAAATTACATTATCCCGCAAACCGCCCAGGCATTCGATTGATCATGATGTGAGTGACGAATCAATCCTCTTCCAGTATGTTCCTTGGTGCCCCCGCCAGCTCCACCAGCGCCTTTGCCTCCAAGAAGTGCAGTTCCCCGGGGATGACTATCGAATGCAGCGGGGGGCCGAAGTCCTCCTTCAGCATGTCCTTCAGGTGCCCGGCCCTTGCCAGGCAATCCTCCGAACCGGCTCGGGCGACGACGCAGACCAACCGTTCCGGGGTCATGAAATCTTTGCCCAGGTCCTCTTCAATGGCCTCCAGGACGTCCAGTGCCTGGTTGGCGGTCATGAACTTCCCCTTGTCCTGCTGTATGTCCAGCAGGCAGAGGGTGTGCATCCCCAGCTTGAAGTTCTCATGGGCCTTCTCATAGAAGCTGGTGGGCTTGTAATTCGGTTCGGGAAGCGGTATCGTCACGGTTCGGCCGAACTTGTAGTTCTGGAGGCCAAGCATGCCGGGGATGGCCGTGAAGGCCGAGACGCCGCCTATCACCTCGGTGTCGATGCCCAGGGCGATGGCCCTCAGGCGCATGTCAACGTGCGTCGTCGCGCTCATTGCGTCCCCGGGGACAAGGAAGCCGACCGTTTTGATCCCGGCCATCTCCAATACTGTCCCGCCGGTCTCCACGTCCGCCCTGCCAAGGACCTGTATCGTCTTCCCAAGCTGCCTCTCCAGCCGCGCTATGCTCCCCTCCTCCAGTATGGAAGTGTAATTCTCCATGAAAAGGAGATCGCAGTTCTTTGCGGCCTCCAGGCCTTTGAGAGTAATGCCTTTCTCGTTGCCAAGCCCCAAACCTATGAATATTAGCTTCGCCATGTCACCACCATGAAGTGTCTGTGCGTCATCGTTCCCAAGGAGGAAGGGGAGAACATACGTAAAAAGCTTTCAGAGGCGGGCGTGCTGAGGATGGACGTCAAGATACTCAATGATGGCCACAGGGTTTTCCTTCCCATCACGGACCCGCAGGGTCTCTGCCACCCGGTTCAGGAGATGGACCTGGAGGAATTGCAGCGCCCCAGGCATTACACTGAGCTTCTGACGCTGCCTCCCGGACTCATGGAGCTGCTCCCAAGCTCGTTCGACATAGTGGGAGATATCTTCGTTCTCAAACTCATAGATGAGCTTCTGCCTCACGCCAGGGACATTGCCGAGGCGCTGCTGGAGACCAGCAAGAATGCAAAAGTGGTAACGATCGACAGGGGCGTGAAGGGCGAGTACCGCACCCGCGACCTGGAGATACTGGCAGGGGAGAATCGCACAACAACGGTGCAGAAGGAATACGGCTACCGGTACGGCATGGACCTCGCCAATGTATATTTCTCCCCCAGGCTGGCAACCGAGAGGAAGCGCATCGCCGATCTGTGCAAGCCCGGCGAGCGGATACTTGATATGTTCTGCGGCGTCGGGCCATTCTCCATCATGCTGGCAGCGACGGGAAAGCCCGGGAGCGTCTACGCGATTGACAAGAATCCGGAAGCGATAAAATATATAATTGAAAATATAAAATTAAATAAGATTAAATGCGTTTCCCCCATGCTGGGCGACGCCAGGGACATAGCGCCCCAGCTCCCGAGGCCGGACCGGATTATCATGAACCTCCCGCATACGGCGATAGACTTCCTGGACGTGGCACTGGATGTCGTTAATCCCGGCGGGACGATACATCTCTACCTCATACTCGAATCTGATACCCTGAAGATAATCGAGAAAGGGATACTGCATCTGGCTCAATCGAAGAAGAGGAAGCTGAAATTCGGGAAGGTGCATGAGGTCCACACCTATTCGCCCACCCAGAAAATGTATTGCTTCGACCTGCTGGTCATCGAATGAGATTTACCAGTTCGTCAAGCGTCTGGATGGTGGTCACATCGTCCGGAACCCCGGCCGGCACCTTTCTTCCCCGGAGGATGAGCACCGGGACCATGCCAGCGCCCTGCGCGCCGATGTAGTCTTTATCGTACCTGTCGCCCACATGCATGACCTCGTCCGGGCGGAGGCCGAGCGTTCCGGCGGCGTGCAGGAACGGCCGCGGGTCCGGCTTGCTGGCGCCTGCGGTATCGCGGCCCACAATGACATCGAACATTCGGCTTTTCATAGGCCCGCCAATGATGCTGAATATCTCGTCGATCTCCTCGCGGTACCCGTTGGTCACGATGCCGATGCGCAGGCCCATTGCCGATAGCCTGCCCAGGACAGGGGCGGAATCATCGTACGCTTGAAGCCCGACGACCTGGAACCAGCGCTGGTTGATGTACTTGCCCAGGCCTTTCTTTTTCAGGCCGAGTTCCCTGACTACCGCGTCATTCCACTTGGCGTAAATCTCGTTGAAGTCCCTTGCGTCCGGCGGCCTCATGTCCTTGTGCTCTTTCACGAACGTCTCGGTTGCAGCGGCATGGGCCTTCCTGATGTCTTCCAGGCTCACATCCACGCCTTTCTCCCGAAGTATGATTTGAAAGGTTTCCTCGGTGTCCCTGGCAGTTATCAGGGTGTCCCCCAGGTCGAATAGCACCGCCCGTATCACGACAGCTTCACCCCTCTCTGCCCCTGATAGTTCCCGGAGCGCTGGGCGTACACCTTCTCCGATGGCGCATCAAGACGCTCGAAAACAATCTGTGCGAATCTCTGGCCAATGGGGATGACGACTTCCCGGTCCGATGAATTGTGAGCGGACAAGGTCAGAGTCCCTTCAAAACCGGCATCGACCTTGCCGAAGCTGGAGATGATTCCCTTTCTGGCCCAGGAGGTGCGTATCCATAGCTGGGTAGTTATCTGCGGCCCGCATTTGATGTACTCAAGTGTGCTTACCGCGAACCATGCGCCCGGCGGGATTGTCACATCGCCGGCTTTCCGGGTCTCCCCTTCCTGGCCGACCTTGATCTCGGATATCGTGAGATCGTACCCGTTCGGAGTGAGGTTCTTCTCGATGAAATTCTCGATTGCCAGCTCCCCGCCCTTCATCGCCTTCAGTATTCCGCCATCAGATAATACAGACATGCCGGAACCAATCCCGCGAGCATACAAAATCATTGCGGTTCGGCAAGCTTCTCGATGTCCCCGACGGAACCCATGAATGGTTCGACTTCCAGGTAGTCCAGCCATCTTTCGTGGCATGAGCATTTCGGCATTATCAAAGCCTCCATCCCGCCGCCCAGAGAGGATGTTTCCACAGCTTTCAGGATTGCATCGTCGCATTTCCCGCAATTGTGAGCGCCCCTTCTGGAGCCGCCGCCGGAAGGCGCCGAAACTATCCTGGCGTCAGTCACTTCCCCGGCTTTCCTCATTGCTTCGACCAGGCTCCAGAGCCATGGCGGCCTGTATTGGCCTTTCTTCCACATCTCCTCCACCCTGGTGCCGCGCTGCACGTTGACCGGGTTGATGGAAATGGTCTGGCTCATGGGGCCGGCCTTTCGGGCGGATTCCACAACGTCCAGAATTGCCTGGGATTCTGAGACATATGGCGGCTTCAGGAGCAGGTATGTCCGAATGCTGGCTTCGGACTCGCTGGCCGCCTTGCAGGCCCTCTCGAAGTCCCTGAACAGGAAACCCTTGTTGATGCTTCTGGCTCGAAGCCCGTCATCGGCCGTTTCCAGGCCGATGGCTATCTCCAGGTGCTTCACGAACCTGTATGCGGATGCCAAAGACTCCGTGTTCACGAACTCCGGCCTTGATTCCACCAGAACCTTGCCTGATCTGGCGCCTGCCAATTCAAGAATCCTGTCCCTGGCGGCTGGCTCGACCTCCCTGGGGTCCAGGAAGCTGCCTGACGTGTAAATCTTTATGTAATTCTGGCCGGAATGCCTCTCCATGGCCTTTCCGAACTGGATGACCAGGTCTTCTGCAGTCACCCCGTCAGTGCAATCATTGTTGTACCCGCACATCAGGCACCCGGACTGCCTGGCCCAGTAGCAGCCCCGGCTCCTGATTATCACCACGAGCGCGTCCTCGATTTTTCCCTCAACCATATCCTTCTCGGACCATACTGAAACCGGCTCCAGCGGGTCGATTCTCTTTCTAGACATCCAGCAACCTCCCGTCCTTCAATGTAATGACTCTGTCTGCGTAACTGGCGACATCCTTCTCATGAGTCACCAGAACGATTGTCTTGCCCTGCCTGTTCAACTGCCTGAACAGCTCGATTATCTCGAGCCCGGTCTGGGAATCCAGGTTGCCTGTCGGCTCGTCAGCCAGGATTATCGGGGGGTCGTTGATCAGCGCTCTTGCGATGGCCACCCTCTGCCGCTCCCCGCCGCTGAGTTCTCCAGGGTGATGCTCGGTCCTGCCAGAAAGGCCGACCTGGCCCAGGAGCTTCAGTGCCCTTTCGCGGTCCTGGTCCCTGTCGAACATTGTCGGCACCAGGACATTCTCCAGAGCAGTCAGCGTGGGAATGAGATTGAAGAACTGGAACACGAACCCGAGATTCCTGCTGCGGAACTTTGTCAGCTCGGAATCGCTCATCCTGGCAATCTCGAGCCCGTTGATGGATACATCGCCGGACGTGGGGCGGTCAAGGCATCCGATGATGTGCAGCAGCGTCGATTTCCCGGCGCCGCTTGCCCCCGCCAGTGATGTGAAACTGCCCTTCGCGATGTCAAGGTCAATGTTCTCAACCGCCCTGATGTCAACCTTGCCCATGCGGTAGGTCTTGCATATCTTTCTGGCCTGGATTATGGCATCACTCATAGCGCAACGCCTCCGTGGGCTCCAGGCGGGCAGCCCTCCATGCAGGATAAAGTGCGGCAAGCATGGACACCCCAAGGCTAATGCCGACAACGTAGAGGAAGACAAACGGGGTCAAGGATGTGGGAGCGAAGAAGATGCCGCCGGCCTCCGCCTCGTACTGGTAATCGAAAATTGCAGTCAAAGCCAGACCTATTATGCCGCCGATAACAAGCGATAGCGCGGCAAGCAGCAGGGCCTCGCCCAGGACTATCTGGTAGATCTTCGATTTCTGGATTCCGACCGCTTTCAGCGTGCCGATCTCCCTTCGGCGCTCGGTGACGCTCATCAGCATGGTGTTGCTGATGCCCACCACAGTGATGATGCTGAGCAACAGTATCACCGCCAGAAGCCAGCCGTCAATCGTTCTGCGCATCTCCTCCTGCTTCTCAATCTCCTTCTCATGCGCCAGTATCGTGCGCTTGATGTAATTCTCATTGTCGCTTATGCCCCTGTCATTAATTCCGGTGATGTCCCTGATTCCGGCTTTCACCTCGGAAAAATCGATCAGCGAGGCGTCATCGATGTAAACCGAGATGAAGAAATAGCTGTACTCGCCGGCCTGGGCATCGTAAAGCCCGGTCTGGTTGAGGAGAAAGTGGATAGGCATCGCAGCAAAATTATTGTAAACAATGCTGGGTTCCAGTATCCCGGTGATTGTGACGTTCCTTATCGTGGTCGCCCCGCCATCCATGAACGATAGCGTCTTCACTTCGATGACATCTCCCACCTTCGTGCCGGGGTAATTGGTCTTCCAGACGCTGTTCCCAAGTATCACCTGCGCATCCGTGTCCGAGCTCAGAAATTGCCCCTGGACATTGGCGGTCTCGGCGTTGAAATTTATGAAATCGTACTTTATGCCTTTCTCGGGGTCGATGCCGAACAGTATGAACATATCCTCGGAACCGGCCTCAGCGGATTCCAGGAAATTGATCGCCAGGGGATAGACCTCTCCGGTTGTGTTGCGCTCTGCACAATAATCGCCGATGAAGGTGTCCAGCGCGTTCAGCTCCGTGTCATTGAACATGTCCATGTTGAACGGGTCCATGTTCATCAGGGTGATGTAACCAGAGCGTTGCTCGGCCAGCGCGGCTTCCTGCCTGGAAATCTCTGCCATGATGTCGTCTTTCAAGCCCTGGCTTATGGATGCAAAAAGAATGAAAAACGCTATGACAACGGAAATCCCGATTATGGTGATGGCAGACCTGAGGCTGCGCCACCTCACATTCCGGCTGATGTAACTGAATGCGCCGAATTTTCGAATTGCCATGCAACGGCGATTGCCTGCAGGCTAAATATCTATTGCCCGACATAGGTTTTTATCCCTGTTCGGTTATTCCGTTTTAGATTATAATTGGAGATGAATTCATGAACAAATGCCCAACATGTTCGAACCCCCTGAGTTATGTACAGCAATATCAACAGTGGTACTGCCACACCTGCCAGGCATACAAGCAGCCTGTCGCAGCCCAACCACAGGCGCACCCCCAGGGGCAGCCGCATTACCAGCAGCCCGCTCATCAGCCCCATGCCCAGCCCCAGTATCAGCCGCAGGCGCAACACCCGCAGAGCCAGCCGCATTATCAGGCACATCAAGGCCAGCAACAGCAACCTGCTCATTACCAGCAACCGGCACAGCAGCAATACCAGCAACAGCCCGCCGCGCATGCTCAGTACCAGCAACCGGCAAAGCAGCCCCAGTACCACCAGCAGCCGCAGTACCAGGCACACGCGCAACAGGCGCCGCCTCAATATCAAGCGCAGCTGCAGCCCATGGGCGCCGACCTGGTTTGCCGCATCGAGAATTCACCATCATTCTCCGTGCTCATATTCACCCTGAAACCCGGACAAAAGGTGCTAACTGAGAAAGGCGCGATGATGTACATGCACAACACCATAGACATCGAAACGCACGGCCGCAAGGGCGGTTTGACCACCGCTCTCCTGGGCGGAGAATCGTTCTTCGTGAACACTTACACCGCTGCACGGGGAGCCGGCGAGCTTGCATTGGTCGGCCCGACAATGGGCGACATCAGAGCGCTGGACACGACAACAAACTCAATGATACTCCAGAGCGGGGCGTTCCTGGCTTCTTATCCAACAGTCACGCTGGACACGAAATGGCAGGGCCTCAAGGGATTCCTTTCGGAGCGCGACTTCGTCATGCTCAGGGCATCCGGCCCGGGCAAAGTCTGGGTGACATCCTTCGGAGCCATAATCGAAAAGGACCTGCAGCCCGGGGAAATCCTGTCTGTTGACACCGGCCACCTGGTCGCTTTCCCCGACACCATGCAATTCTCCGTCCGCAGAGTGGGAAACTGGAAATCCACCATACTGAGCGGCGAAGGCCTCGTGACGGACCTGGTCGGACCTGGAAAAGTGCTGCTCCAGACAAGGACTATCGGGGCATTTGCCACATCCCTGATTCCATATCTCCCGGACAGAAAGTGATTGACAGCAGGTGATTTGCATGGAAAACACCATCTACATCGACGGCAAGTATTTCGGAAAATCGAATGCCAGGATATCTGTATATGACCACGGGCTTCTTTACGGCGACGGCATTTTCGAGGGCATACGGGTATACGAGGGAAACATCTTCCGGCTGGATTCCCACCTCGAACGGCTCTACGAATCCGCGAAGACCATCATGCTGCAGATACCGCTGACGCTGGATGAGATGAGGGATGCGTGCGTCGAGACAGTGAGAAGGAACGGATTCAAGGACTGCTACATCCGGCTAATGGTCACGAGGGGCGTCGGCGACCTTGGACTTGACCCGAGGAAATGCCCGAAAGCCACTGTCATAATCATTGTCGACAAGATTCAGATGTTCCCCGAGGGATATTACACCAAGGGATTGGAGGTCGTGACGGTCCCGACGACCAGGAACATGGCGGAGGCCATCAATCCCAAGATAAAATCCCTCAATTACCTCAACAACGTGATGGCGAAGATAGAGGCGAACAACGTCGGCTCGCCTGAAGGCATCCTGCTGAACTCCCAGGGCTACGTCACCGAGGGAACTGGAGACAACATATTCATACTCAAGGACCAGGTCCTGCAGACCCCGCCCACATCGGACGGCGCGCTTGCCGGCATCACAAGAAGCTCGGTCATCCGCATGGCTAACCAGCTGGGATACGTATGCGAGAAGAAGACTCTCACCCGCCATGACATCTACAACGCGGAGGAATGCTTCCTGACCGGCACCGCGGCAGAACTCATCCCCGTGGTCAAGATAGATGGGAGAGTCATCGGAACAGGGAAGCCCGGGCCTGTGTTCAAGAAGCTCCTGACCGTGTTCAGGAAGACCGTGAAGAAGGACGGGTGCCAGGTGTACGGAGGAAAATAGGGCTATTACCTCAATTCACTGCTGTGTGAGTTTTTTATACATCAATCCTATCATGTTTCCTTGGTGGCTTGCGCCGCCTTTGGACACTGTGGCATAGCTCGGTAGCGCCCTGGTCGAATCCCTGCGGGAATCGGCCATGCCTCGACGACTTCGTCGTCTCGGGGCAGACTTGACAAGCAGCCGCGCGACAAGCACAGTGGCCATTCATACGCAAACAATAAGCCACTGTGGCATAGCTCGGTAGCGCGGCTGACTTGTAATCAGCAGGTCGGGAGTTCGAATCTCCCCAGTGGCTTCAACTTTTTACCCCTAAAAAGTTGGTTGGCCACGTGACCCAGTGAACGTTTTTCCGGTCTCATACCCGGGCCTTACAGCCGGGGCTTGGATTGATTTTTGAAATTGGTACTGTCACCGACCCCGCCCTCACAGGCGAGGCATGCTACCGAGAATATGCGACTCATCCAGAGGATTTCATCTGGCACCGGCCAACTTCATCATGCCCCGGCTGATTCCCGCATAACAACATCCGAGGCCGGGTTCGTGACCCGGTTTCCTGAACCGGGTTGGTGACAATTGAGCTCATACTTAGGAAGCCTCGGGCGTGAGCCCGGGGAGGTGTTTAAATCGGCACACAACCCGGCTCTGGAGTACGGCACCGTCCAACCCCATTGTCCGGGCATTAATAGGAAAAATAGCGGGCTCACGGGGATTTTCGTCGAAGCAACGAATTTGGTTCTATCACGTCGAACACGTTCGACGTGGGCGCTGGGCGAATCGCTTCGCGAGTCGTCCGCGCCTCGGCTTTCGTTTAGCTTGGAGATTGTGAAATTCACTTCAAGCCTCGGTTCGAACCCCGGTCGCCGGTTCCGAAGACCGGCAGGATATCCTAGCTACCCTATGAGCCCTTGGCCCCCTTTATGGGTGCTGGGCATTTATTGTTTGTGGTAAGTCGAGTGCCTCATTTCCGGCTCTTCTCTGGCGATACCTCTTGCCGGCTTTCATGATCTCAAAAGCCACCAGGAAGATCCCTGTCGCTCCGCCGATGTAGAGCCAGTCCTCAAGGTTGAGCGGGCCGAAGTAAAGGAAGTAGCTGAAGGCCGGCAGATATATGGCTGTGAGTATAAGGCCGATTGTCAGAGCAATCACTACCAGCAGCTTCCGGTTCGAGAAGAAGTTACGGTTGAATATGGATGTGAATTCATATCTCTGCGACATCACGTTCGCCAGCTGGCAGAACGCTATTGTCGCCCAGGTTATTGTGGTCGCCTTTGCATAGAGCAATGTATCAATATCCATCTCGTCAATGGTGATGATGTTGCCGTTCCTGTGCATGAACAGGTAAAAATTCACGAATGCCAGTAATCCTTTGAGGAAGCTGAAGAACACAATCTCGGCGGTATTGCTCGCGTTGAGCATGTGCTCGTCGCCCCTGCGCGGTCGGGTGGTCATTATCTCCTTGGATGCGGGGTCGAATGTCAGGAAGGTGAGTGGCATTATCTCCGCCATCAGGTCTATCGCCAGAATCTGAATCGCGAGTATGGGGATGGCCCAGTTCCATGCGGCCACGGCCGCAAGGCCCAACAAGACAACTGTCAGCTCAGCGCCGTTCGCCATCAGTGTCGCGACGATAGTCTTCTTCAGGTTAGCATAGATGGTCCTGCCCTCTTCCACGGCATTGACCAGGGTCGGGAAGCTGTCATCGAGAAGTATGACCTCGGCTGCCTCCTTGGCAACATCTGTCCCGGTCTGGCCCATGGCGACACCTATGTGCGCCAGCTTGAGCGCAGGCGCATCGTTCACGCCATCGCCGGTGACAGCCACAACAAGGTCCTGCTCTTCCAGCAATCTGACGATTCGAAGCTTGTCGCCGGGGTCCACCCTGGAGAATATCAGCGCTTCCTCTTCAATCAACCGTTTCGTGAGGGTCTCATCGTTCATCTCGTCAAGGTCCTTCTTGGAAATTACCGGCGTGGGTTCCCCGTCCTTTGAGAGGCCAATCTCCATGGCCACAGCTTGCGCGGTGATGGCATGGTCGCCAGTCATTATGAAAACACGGATGTGGGCACGGTGAGCCTCCTCGATGGCTTCCTTCACCCCTTCCTTGGGGGGATCGCTCATGCCAACTATCCCAAGAAAAGTAACATCGCATTCCAGTTGTTCCGGGGTATATTCGCAACCGTCAGCGCTCAATGGCCTGTAGGCGATTGCCAGAACCCTCATGGCCTTCTTCTGGTAACCCTCGCTCACCGCTTTTATCTCGGATTTGTCGCGTTCGGATATAGGCACCGGTGCCCCGTCCTTGTAGATGTGCGTGGAAATGTCCAGGACGCTTTTCAAGGCGCCTTTCATGGTCAGAACCTCTTTGTCGCCGAATCCTCGGACGGAGCTCATGCGCTTCCTCTCTGAATCGAATGGTATCTGATGCAACTCGGGGTTCTCCTGGTCCTCGTTGGGGGAACGGGTGCCCAGTTTCGTGGAAAGCGTTATCAGGGCGGCCTCGGTTGGGTCACCGACAGGATACCAGTTGGGATGCTCCTTGTCCGGCGGGTGTATCTCCGCGGTGGAGGCCATTGTGGAAGCGTCCATCATTATCTCGATGTAGTCGATCTCATCCTGTTCCAGAGGGTTCCCGGCCTCATCGAGCAAGGTGCCTTTCGGCTCGTAGCCAATCCCGGTCGCGGTGTAGTTCCGGCTGTCGAACCAGACCTCGCGCACCGTCATCTCGTTCTTCGTCAGCGTTCCGGTCTTGTCCGTGCAGATGACCTGTGTGGAGCCCAGCGTCTCGACGGAGGGAAGATTCTTCACGACCGCTTTCCTGTCAGCCAGCCTGGCGCTGGCAGTGGTGAGCGCCACTGTGACCTGGGAGGGGAGCGCCTGGGGCACCAGCGCCATGGCGACACCCAGGGCGTATATCAGGCTGAGATACAGGCTGAATCCCTGCAGATAGCCCACAATAAACAAGACAATGCTGACGGCTAAAACCAGGGCTGTGAGGCGATTGGCCAGGTGCCCCAGCTCCTTCTGGAGCGGAGAGAGGGCCTCCTCGGTCTGCTGGGTCATGTTCGCAATCTTGCCGATCTCAGTGTTCATTCCGGTTGCGACGACAATGCCTTTTCCGTTCCCGGTCGCAACATTTGTTCCCAGGAAGGCCATATTGTCCATGTCTCCCAGTGAGTTCCTGCCGGGTATCGCGTTCGGGTTCTTGCCCTGGGGCATGGACTCTCCGGTGAGGGAGAAATCGTTTGTCTTGAGATTGAAGGATTCGATTATCCGCAGGTCGGCGGGGATCTTGTCCCCCTCCTGGATGAATACAATCTGGCCCGGGACCAGCAAAGATTGGTCGATCTCGCTGAGCTCCCCGTCCTGGACAATCTTGGCTGGTGATTTGATCAAACTTTTAAGCCGGTCGATTATCTTCTCTGCCTTGTATTGCTGGACGAATCCTATTATGGCGTTGATGATGACGATTATGAACATCACGATGCCGTCCCTGTAGCTTCCCACGAAGAAGGAAATGAGACCCGCAGCAATCAGAACAAGTACAAGGACCTCTTTGAACTGCTTCAGGAACATCAGCCAGGCAGGCATCCTGAGTTTCACGGTGAGCTCGTTCTTCCCATACATCCCGAGGCGCTTCTCTGTCTCGACTGCGGTCAATCCGTTCCTAGATGTTCCAAGTGCCTTTAGGGCATCCTCAACCGACATATTGGAGAATTCGCTCTGGCCCGGAATATCGGGGGCCTTCACTGTCTGTTTCATTATTGTCTTACCTCTGGGTGTCTATCCGAAACGCTTGAGCTTCTCAAGCCACTTGTCCCGGTACTGGGCAATGGTCTCATCGGATGCGCCCTTGTCCCTTGCATTTCGAAGCAGGCATTCTATCATTTCCCTGATGCCTTTGGGCGTGGGCCTGTCCTTTGACATGGATGATTTGCCGAAGCAGTCCTGCAGTATCATGCGTGACGCCTCAGAAGATTTGACAACGAACGGGAAATCCGCGATTATCATGTCAAGAACGGATTTCGCGGTTTTTCGCTCGTCAAGCTCGTATATCGTATCGGCGATGACCTCCTCCATCTGCCTGTTCAGCGGGTCATAGTTCGCATGGTCCATGACCATCATCACCGCAAGGCTGCGGAAGCCTTCCTCGACGCCCACGCCGGTCTTGGCGCTTGTGGCGACATAGGGGTCCAGAACCTTGTACCTGTTGATTGTCTGCTCGGAGCGCAATCTGGCATCCATTGACTTGAAGTCACTTACCATCCTGGATGCGGCATCAGCATCTACCAGGTCCAGTTTGTTCCCGACGAAAAGTATGGGCGGCATCATCCCGGCCGTCGTCTCGGAAAGAAGCGGGATCCAGTATTCCTCGAGCTTCCTGACCGTTTCCGGGCGGGAAAGGTCTGCCACGACAATAGCGCCGTTGAGCCCGGCGATATGCCTTGACTGGGTGGACTTGTAGCCCTCGCTCCCGATAATGTCCCACAGCATGAAAGAGACCGCGTATTCATCAGCTCCGAGCTTGATGTTAACAATCTTCTTGGAGACTTTGGCGCCAACAGTGCTGATGTAGCTGTCGCTGAAAGCGTTCTGGACAAATCTGTTCATCAGGCTTGTCTTTCCTACAGCGGAATCACCGAGCAGCACGACCTTCTTCAGCACTTCTTCCATGTTATCATGAGAGCATTGCATCAGCGTATATACGTTTTTTGATAAGCAGAGAACATGGTCCAGAGTCTCGGATTATAATGCCTGGCATCCTCTCCGGCAAGAATCGGGCGAGGTTCCCAACAACCAGCAGCGAAGCATACCCACCCGGAACAATCCTCTGGAGATGAGAAGGGATGAAACGGTTTATAACGATGTCCAAGCAATAGCTGAACGCCGTATCAATTATTGGATAAAAGAGGCGTTCGCCCTGGGTAGTCAATATGTAAGCGCATGCTCCCACTGCGTTGGCCCCTAATCATCAGAGGCGATGAGATTGCGGGGTTACAGATCCTCCAGGTCCTCAATCTCCTTCAGTATCTGGTCCTCCAGGTCATCCTCATCAGGTTTGTCCTTCTTATCGAAATCGTCCTCGAGTTCTGCGAGCTCAGCCACCAATTCGTCTTCCAGTATGGAGGCTTTCTCTTCGGCGGTCACTTCCCTGCTCTTCTCCTTCTTCTTGCGCCGGTCAACTGCCTTGCTCACCTCGTCGGAGAACTCGCTTGGAGTGAGACCTCCGGCAATAAGCATCTTCAGCCTGCTCTTGTCATCGGGAAGGACAACAACCGCTGCCAGCATCTTCTCGCATCTCTCGATCCTGAGGGCCTCGGCAAGCTCTCCCTTGAGTTCACTTGATATGATTCCGGGACCTTCTCCAGAATCCTCATGGTCAACCATGATTTCCGGCTCTTCTGTGATGGCATCCATTTCTTCTGGCTGACGGGTTTCGATTTCCTCTTCGCTGAATTTGAAGGCATCATCTTCAAGGAGCTCTTCCTCCAATTCCGCAAGCGGTTCTTTGAATTCCTCCGGGACTTCATCGTGAGTGATTCCAGTGGTTTCATCATCGATATCGGATAGTGATCCTTCGTCCACTATCTTTTCAATATCCTCAGGCATCTCTTCGGAAGGCTCTTCGCCGGAATCATCAGGCTCATGTTCCCCCATCACAATAACTTCCTTCCTTCTGCCGATGATCAGCAGAATCACAAGGACGATGCAGACAATGAACAGCACTATGGCCAGCCACAACCAGCTTGCGAATATTCCCTCGGGGGTTGAAACATACACCGGCAACTCGCCCTGAATTCCACCGACCGTTGCAGTGACTGTTCCAAGGCCTTTGCCCGTGCCCCGGAAGACACCGCTCGTGTCGATGGTACCTACATTTCCAGTGGTTCCCCAGGTGAAGCCCAGCCCTGAGATTGGATTGCCGTATATGTCGTACCCGGCTGCCGTGAAGGTCTGGTATTCGTTCAATCCAACTGCCGATGCCGGGGAGATTATTATGTGGTGCAGCGGGCCGTTGCCAACCGTGATGTTCTCCGAGCCAGAGATGGTTGTGGCGCCGTATGCGTAAGTTACTCTCAGCACGCCAGTTCCAGGTGTGGTAGGCGCAGTGAAGAAGCCATTGGAAACGGTTCCGATAGTCGTGGCCCATGTGAGGTAAAGGCTGGGTACAGACACCAGGTTGTCCCGCTGATCGAGCGCGTTCACGGTGAAAAGCGATGACTGCCCCACTGTGATGGAAGTGTCCCTTGTCCCGGTTCCGCCGGATGGGCTGATGACTATCCTGCTTACGCTGCCGGATGTGACCGTTATCTGCGCGGCGCCTCCTGTGTAACCTGCCGAATTGGCCCGGATAGTCCATGTTCCCGCCGACCAGGGCGTGAACAATCCGTTGATTATAGTTCCGTTCTCAGCAATCCAGGTTATGGTTGGAGCGGCTCCGCCAACGGTGTTGCCGTACGCATCCATTATGGTCACGGTGAAAGTGTAAGTTGCATCCGCGTTGATTGAAACGCCGGTCTGGTCTATGATGATTCTGCTGCCCGGGGCGGCGTTAACGTTGAGATGGGCAATTCCGATGAATCCGGAGTTGCTGGCAAAGACAGTGTGGTTGCCCGCCGTGCTGGATGATATCGATCCGGAAGCCTGCAGGCTGCCGTCCAGGTACCAGACAGTGGTCCCGGTGCTTGACAGCAGGTTGCCCTTTGCGTCATGCCCCGATACTGTGAATGCAATGCTCACTCCGGCGTCGACCTCTGCGTAAGGCGGGTCGACTTTTATGCCTGCGAGCGCGCCGACCGTCACAGTGATTGTGGTGGTAACGGAGCCAAGGGTTGCATTCTCAGCGGTTACTGTCCATATCGCTACAAGGCCCGGGGTGAACATGCCGCCGGCGCTGATGGTGCCGTTGGCCGCGCTGGCTGTCAGCGTTGAGTGAGTTATTGACCATGTGACACCGACAGGTCCGGTCGGGTTGCCCATGGCATCCCTGCCGTCCGTGGCGAACTGCATTGTCTGGTCAGCGGTTATCGTCATTGCCAGCGGCGAGAGCACGAATGATGTGGGCGTTCCAGGGTTCACGGTTATCAGGCCGGTATTGGCCCTGAGGAGACCATAAGCCGCGCGGATTGTTCCGTACGTGACGGCGCTTGCAGGGCTGAAAGTGAAGCTCTGCGCTGTTGTTGCGCCTGCGTCCAAGGTTCCAGTTGTGCTCCATACAGCGCTCACCGGCCCTATCCTTCCACCAATGGTGCTGTATCCTATGGCCCAGACAGTGAATGTCTGGTCGATGGTCATGGTGTGGTCGCCAACAAGCGTCCCGCCGTTTGCCAGTGTCTCTATCTGGATGTAATCCACGACTATTACCGCCATGGTGGTGAAGGACCAGGGATTGGAGGTGTTCCCCGCAATCAAGGCATTTCCTGCCAGGTCCTGCCCGGCGGTCACATGAACGAAATAAGTCTGGCTGCCGACGAATGCATCATGGCTGATGGTAAGGACCGTGTTGTTCGCAGTCCAGACAGTCACCAGGTTGCCCGGGTTGGGGGTGACAGTGTAAGTGACCGTTCCCGTGTCCATCGGTTCGCTGAAGGTGATTACTATGTCCTGGCTGAATGGCATATCCGTCTCTCCGTCCATCGGGGAAGTCGCATCAATCTCCGGGAATACAGTGTCATAGCCGCAAAGTGCGTCCCTTACTGCCGGGGCGGCTTCGTAATTGCCTGCCACGTCCAGGGCTCGTGAATAGAAGAGATAGTAACCGTCCCCGCTCGGGAATCCGAATGACCAGGACCAGGGCGCCGCATTGTCGGTTCCGAAGAGGGTCCAGGCGCTCCATGTTGCGTTGTCTGCGGAGAAGCTGTACCAAAGTTCAACCGCCGCAAGACCTGAAAGCGTATCAGCCGCATTGGCATCAACTGTCAAGGGGGAAACCGTGTGCCAGTAGGGCGTGATTGCCAATGCAATACTTGCAGGCAATTGATTGTCATAGCCTGCCAGCTCATCCGCGACTCCCGGTGCGGCCTCGTAGTTTCCGGCCACATCCCTTGCCCTGGCGTAGAACTGGAAGTGCCCGGCTCCTCCCGGGAAGTTGAATGACCAGGACCAGGGCGATGCATTGTCCGTTCCGAAGAGAGCCCAGGCGCCCCAGGTCGCATTGTCGGCGGAGAATCTGAACCATAGCTCCACGCTTGCCAGGCCTGAAAGCCCGTCATTGGCCGTTGCCGTGATTGTGAGCGGAGATGAGGTCTGCCAGTAGGGGATGATTGAGTCCACGGTGCTTGCCGGGGCCGCACTGTCGAAGGCGCAGAGCGAGTCCCTTGCGCCGGGGGCATTCTCATAATTGCCTGCAGCGTCGTATGCTCTTGAATAGAATTCATAATATCCGTTGCCACCGGGGAAACCGAAGTTCCAGGACCAGGGCGCCGCGTTATCGGTTCCGAAGAGGGTCCAGGCGCCCCAGGTCGCATTATCGGTAGAATACCTGTACCACAGTTCAACTGTCGCAACGCCGTCGGTAATGTCGCTTGCGGTGGCCGTCACTGTTACCGGCGATGCTGTGCGCCAGTATGGGGTTATTGCGCTTGCAGTGCTTGTGGGCGCGGCATTATCGAATGCGCATGCCCTGTCTGCCGAGGCAGGCGCAGCCTCGTAGTTGGTGGCTGTGTCCCGTGCCCTGGTGTAGAACTGGTAATAACCATTGCCATTCGGGAAATTGAATATCCAGGACCATGGTGCGGCATCGTCCGTTCCGAAGAGCGTCCAGGCGCCCCATGTCCCATTGTTTGCGGAGAACCTGTACCATAGTTCCACGGTGTCAACGCCGGAGAGGGCGCTGGCAGTTGCCGTTACGGCCAAGGGAGACGCTGTCTGCCAGTACGGCGCGATTGCGTCGACGCTGCTTATGGGGGCCGAGCTGCTGAATGCGCAGACCACGTCAGCGGAAGCCGGCGCATCCTCGTAGTTCGTGGCATCATCAGTTGCCCTGGTGTAGAACTCGTAATAACCGTTACCGTCCGGGAAGTCGAAGCCCCAGGACCATGGCGCGGCATTGTCCGTTCCGAACAGGGTCCAGGCGCCCCAGGTCATATTATCAGCGGAGTGCCTGTACCAGAGTTCGACGCTTGCCAGCCCGGACAGCCCATCATTCGCGGTGGCGTTGATAGTCAGCGGCGATGATGTCTGCCAGTACGGCGCGATTGTTTCTGTGCTGCTGGTTGGGTCTACCGTGTCGTAGCCGCAAATCGCATCGGCGGAGATTGGCGCGTCCTCGTAATTGCCCGCGATGTCAGTTGCCCTGGTGTAGAACTCGTAGTAACCGTTGCCTTCGGGAAAGGCGAAATCCCAGTTCCACAGCGCAACGTGGGCCGTTCCGAGGGTCCAGGCGCCCCAGGTCGCGTTGTCCGCAGAGAATCTGTACCATAATTCAACGTCCGCCAATCCGGAAAGCGTGTCGTTCGCGGTGGCGGTCATCCACAGAGGCCCTATCCATATCCAGTAGCCCAGAACTTCATTCATCTCGCTGGATGGCGCGATTGTGTCGTAAGCGCAAATCTCGTCTGCAGTTGCCGGCGCATCTTCGTAGTTCGTGGCAGTATCGGTTGCCCTAGAGTAGAACTCATAGTATCCGTTTCCATCAGGGAATGTGAATTCCCAGGACCATGGCGCGGCATTGTCCGTGCCGAAGAGCGTCCATGCGCCCCATGTGGAATTATCCACAGCGAAGCGGTACCAGAGTTCCACGGTGTCGACGCCGGATAGGGCGCTGGCGGTTGCCGTGATGTTCAGCGAACTCACGGTCTGCCAGTACGGAGCAATCGCATCTATGCTGCTTATCGGGAGCGCGCTGTCGAATCCGCATATTGCGTCTGCCATCGCAGGCGCAACCTCGGAGTTACCTGCATTGTCTATCGCGATTGTGTAGAACTCGTAATATCCGTTGCCGTTCGGGAAGAAGAAGTTCGCGTACCATGGTGCCGCATCATCCGTTCCGTAATAGGTCCATGCGCCCCATGTTGCATTATCTACAGAGAACCTGAACCAGAGTTCCAGGGATTCCATGCCCGAGAGAGAGTCAGAGGCGGTCGCTGTCCCGTTAAGCGGAGAGGCGGTCTGCCAGTACGGGGAGATTGCATCTGCGCTGCTTATTGGCATGATGCTGTCATAACCGCATGCCGCGTCTGCGGAAATTGCCGCATCCTCGTAATTGCCAGCGCCGTCTGTGGCCCTAGTGTAGAACTCGTAATAGCCATCTCCATCCGGGGAGGTGAATGGCCAGGACCAGGGCGATGCGTTGTCCGTGCCGAAGAGAGACCATGCTCCCCATGTCGAGTTGTCAGATGCGAACCGGTACCAGAGTTCCACTTGCGCAATGCCGTCCGTGATGTCGGTTGCGGTCGCCGTCAGTATCAGAGGCGATGCGTTCTGCCAGTATGGAGCTATTGGATCCACGCTGCTCGTCGGGTTGACTGTGTCGTAGGCGCATATCGCGTCGGCTGTTGCGGGTGCGTCCTCATAATTGCCCGCCAGATCTGCGGCTCTTGAGTGGAACCTGTAATATCCATTCCCGCTCGGGAAGTCGAAGTCCCAGGACCAGGGCGCGGCGTTATCCGTGCCGAACAGGCCGTAAGCGCCGAATGTGATGTTATCCGCAGAGTGGCTGTACCAGAATTCCACGTATGTGATGCCGGAAAGAGCCTCGGTCACTGTGGCTGTGGCCGTGAGCGGCATCGTTGTGTGCCAGTATGGCGTTATCGCATCCACATTGCTCATTGGTAGATCACTGTCAAATGCACACAGCGCGCCGGCTGTGGCTGGAATATCCTCATTGTTCCCTGCCAGGTCAGTGGCTCTTGAATAGAATTCGTAATATCCGTTGCCGTTCGGGAAGTTGAAGTCCCCTCCGTAAGGCGCAGTGGGGTCAGAGCCTATGAATATCCAGGCGGTCCAGGTTGCGTTGTCCGGCGCAAACCTGTACCAGGCATCTAGATATGCTAGGCCTGACAGGCTGTCGGAGCCCTGGGCAGAGAGGTTGATTGGCGATGATGTCTGCCAGTAAGGCGATATCGCGTCAATGCTGCTGGTCGGATTAACCGTATCATAACCGCATATCGCATCAGCATCGGCTGGCGCGCTTTCGTAGTTATCGGCTGCATCACTGGCCCTTGTGTAGAGCTCGTAGTATCCGTCGCCGTCCGGGAATGTGAAGTTCCAGGACCAGGGAGCTGCATTCAGCGTCCCGAAGTTGGCCCAAGCGCCCCAGGTTGCGTTGTCAGCGGCGAAGCGGTACCACAGTTCCACTGCGGTAACCCCATCGGTCAGGTCAGTAGCTGTCG
Source organism: uncultured Methanomassiliicoccales archaeon (assembly GCA_938004075.1). Taxonomy (GTDB): domain Archaea; phylum Thermoplasmatota; class Thermoplasmata; order SG8-5; family SG8-5; genus UBA147. The sequence continues at coordinate 19,401 of CALKWP010000127.1, read as the reverse complement.
CAGTGATTGTGAGTGGCTGTGCTGCAAGCCAGTATGGTGAGATGGCATTCACGGCGCTTGTCGGGGACGCGCTGTCGTAGGCGGATAGAGTGTCTGCGGCCAGTGGCGCGTCCTCGTAATTGCCTGCCGTGTCTGTGGCTCTTGAATAGAACTCGTAATATCCGTTTCCGCCGGGGAAGGAGAAATCCCACTCCCATGGTGCCGCAGCATCCGTTCCGAAGAGCGTCCACACGTCCCAGGTGATATTGTCAGCGGCGTACCTGTACCAGAGTTCGACCGTGGCAACGGTTGAAAGCGCGTCGCCGGCTGTTCCTGTGATTGCCAGTGGGGTTACTGTCTGCCAGTATGGAGCAATCGCATTCACGCTGCTGGTCGGTTGGGTGAAGTCGCCCGTGGTGAATGTCCACGGGTTCGGCGCAATGCCTGCGGCCAGGTTGTTTCCTGTTGGGTCCTTGCCCACGGTCACCTCGGCTGTGTAGAGTGTCAGCTCGGCGAAATCGTCATGGGTGATCGTCAGCACGGTGTTACCGGCACTCCATACTCCAACAAGATTGCCGGGGTTTGGAGTGACCGTGTATGTCACGGTTGCATTGTCCATGGTCTCGCTGAAAGTGATGACTATATCCTGGTTCAGGGCAACGGCTGTTGCCATGTCTGTCGGGACGGTTGCCGTTATGTTCGGGGCGACTGTGTCAACGTTGATAACCGGGTTGCCCTGCGCCTCGTTGGTCCAGTACACGTTCTGCGCGGTGTCGAAAGCCGTTACGGCCACGGTGTACCTGCCGTCCGGTATCGGAGCAATTGTCAGGTTCAGCCAGTCGAATGGCGGCGTGTATGTCTGGAACGATGCGGTCGCCACATAACCCACGCCCTCGTCGTACCTGTATGGCCGGAAGGTGTCGCCTCCCAGAGGGACAACCAGCAAATCATCGTAGAACTGGGGAGTTCCCAATGTGGCGTAGATGCCCTGGTAAATGCCAGTCATATCGTACAGGATGTAATGGCTCGGAAGCACGTAACCGAGGGGCTGGTTGCCAGCGCTTGCGCCGTTCAGCTCGCCCATGACGAATATCTCGGTCACGAACCAGTCCGGGCACATGCCCGCAGTCACAAGGACGCCGTCGACGAAGTACCACATGCCGTCCCACTGCTGGGTGCTGGGCATCGTGTCGTTGCTGATGTCCACCTGGAAGTAAATGGTGCCGTTGGGGTTGGCGTTCTCGTTGCGAATTCCCCAGGCGGCCATTGCCAGCATGGTCTCATCCGTCACGTTGGTTGTGACGCTGACTGGCGGTGCGGTGCCGCCGTGGGTGCCGCGATTGTTGATGAATAGTTTGTCGGCAGTGGTGCTGCCTATGAGAGGCAGGACAGTGTCCACAAGGGTCACAAATTCCACGGTCCCGATGCCAGGGGCCGGTTCAGAGTTAGCCGAAGCATCCGTGGCCAGTGTGTACCAGCCATAGAGGCCGTCTGCCGGCACTGTGACGTATGAGAAGGTGCCGTTCGGCGTGCTGCTTGTTTTGGCCAATGTCCATAGCAGGCCTCCGTTCGTTGTGTAATACAGTTCGACCGAAGTCACTCCGCTGGGGTCATTATAGATATACGTTACATTGAATGTGAGGGTGTTGGCGGTTGCCGGGCCAGTGACGTTCGAAGTCGGCGCCGTGAAATCGCCGGTCGTGAAATTGAAGTTCGCGTCGCCTGTGATGCCGTTGCCGGAAAGGTCCTTGAAGTCAGTGAGATTCAGGTAATATCTTGTCAGCTCGTTCCACGCCGCTCCGGTGTAGTTGTACCAGATGTCGGATTCCCAGGCCCATGCGCCGGCAGCCGCTGGTGCGGGATTTATGGTCACATTGCCGACCGCAGTGTTCATGGCCCTGGAGAACTCCAGCGAATATGCTGTGGCAACAGGTTGGCCGACGGCTCCGTCCGCGGGCGTGGGAGTCACGGACAGAAGCGACAGGGATGCGACCGCGTAGGACCTGTAAAGGCTCTCGACAGCGGTTGCGGCGTTCTGCAGACCGCCCTGCATTCCTCTGTAAAGTATGCTAATCTGATAATTGTAAGCAGCATCCGCCTGGCAAGTGCTGTCAGTGTAACCGGTTGTTCCGCTGCCCCCCGTGAGGTTTGCAATCGCATGCCATGGCTCGGATGTCGAGTTCCTGAAAACCCTGTAACCGTAAACATTTCCCCACTCATCCGGGTGGGCTGGCCATGCTAGAGTTGTCACGGTGGCCGAAGTCCTTGCGGCGTCGAAGTAATCGACGCCGGAAACGCCGGTGCCGTACATGCCGCCAATCTTGTGGAGCGGTACAAAGCCGCCGTTGGTGGGCAGATCTCCAATCTGATGGTCATTGTTTATGACCAGGTCGCAGGATGCTGTGTAACCGCCGTTCGCTGTCTCCTTGCCAATCTCGATTATAAGCTCCTCGAATGGCGCGGTTTTCCTGAATTGCGTGGGGAATCCGGCACAGTCAATCAGGAATCCATGGTCAACCCATGACCGCCCGATTGTTCCGGTGCCGTCGTCAACAAAATCGGTGGTTTGGAAGATGCCGCCTGGCGGCGGGTCCTGTCCGGTTATCTGTGACTCGGTGGCAATTTCATTTGAGCGGTCCAGCACCCATGACCTAACCCCGGCGCCCAGGGCACTTGTGCCGTCCTCGGGAGAGTCAAGAACGGAACCGACGCCAACGGTGCTCCAGCCTGCCACTGCATAATTATCTGCGAGCAATCCATCGCCCACTTCCTCGCCCAGCAATGCTGGGAAAGGCAATACGGTTGTGATCATGCATATCACTATGCCGTAGGCGATTATGTTTCTGGCGCACTTGTTCTCGTTTGCTTTCATTGTTTCCTCTCCTTCAATTATGGGTATTGGACAGGCCCCATACTGTAATCTGTTATTGTCAGCTTGACATTGACCAGGATGGCGTCACCCGGAATGATGGGCCAGTTCGCCCCCCCAACCGGGAGCTTGTTCTGGTACGACTGGGTGGTCGCCACCCATCTTGATATGGAATTGATGTTGGCAGCACCGCCGAGATTGGTGATCAGGTCCTGCGCGAATTTCAACTGCGAATGGTAGGGAAGCGCGATCCAGTTTATGTCTGTGGTGGCTGCATTCTCGATGAGGCTGATCATTGTCGTGTTGTTATAGGAACCGACAATAGTATAGATGATGCTGGCCTTCATATTGACCAGGAGGCCCTCTCCCGGCGTGATGGGCCAGTTCGCTCCTCCGACCGGCAGCTTGTTCTGGTAAGACTGGGTCGAGGCAACCCACCGGGATATCGAATTCACGTTGGCTGCACCGCCAAGGTCGTTGATGAGGTCCTGAGCGAACTTGAGGTCGGAGTTGTAGGGCAGCGCGATCCAGTTTATGTCTGTGGTGGCGGCGTTCTCCACCAGCTGTTTCCTCAGCTTCCACCCTATGTTGGACTTGGGCCCCTCGCCCCCGACGCAGTTCCCCCTGACTATGTAAGAGTAATTGTTCCCGTCAGCCAGGGAGCCCGCGTCGATGAAATATAGCTCTGAAACGGTCCCGATTGGAACTGTGAAATTGAATCCGGTGCCATCCACCGCCAGCGACCTGTAAATATTGTACGAAGTTGCATTGATTATTGGCGCCCAGGTGATGTTGATGTCCGCCCCGGCCTTGTGCACCCTGATGTCCGGCGCGTCCTCAACCACGCCGAGGCTCACCAGGAACCACCAGGTGTAAGGGGAGTTCTGGAGCGAATTCCCGGCCGTGTCATTGGCCTGCCAAAGGGTGGCATTTACAATCTGGCCGTCGGTCCAGGCGCCCACCGTTCCCGATGTGTTGAACGTGAGCGTGTTATTAAGGAAGCTGAGGTTCGCGTCTCCCCAGGTGTAGTTGACGCCCTCCACTTCCAGGATTATCGTGCCGGGGTCTATGGCCAGGTTGCCGGTGATGTTCACGGTGATGTTCTGATAAATGTCGAATATCATGCTGCCGTTTGCCGGCGTCTCATCGCTTGCGATCGGCCCTTTCCCGATGTAAATATCGCATCTCTCGCCGAAGTATCCTACATCCACATATGTGACATTCCACCCGGTCTGCCCCAGCGTGTCGTTGGCAACGATGAATATCTCGTCGCCGTCAGAGTAACCGCCCGGCATCAGGCCGATGTTGATGTCGTATCTGCCAAGAGAATCGGTCATCAGGTTCTCGGTCATGCCGGTCATGTTGTTCGTGAGATTGACCCATACATTTGGAAGCGGACCGAGTATGTTCCTGACATACCCATAAACAACATGCGGGTCAGCGATATTGGAGCCGACCATGATGTTGCCTGCCGGGTCTATTGCCTCTTCAGAGAGCCCTGCGTTGGCCAATCCAACCCCGAATGCCGGGATCCTGAGGTCCAGGAGATTGTTGGCAGCGGCCGTTGCTGAAACATCCACGGTCAAAAGCAGGTTCAGAGTAGTGTCCGCTGGTATATTGACAGATAGCGTGAAGTTCGCGCTCCCGGCGAAAAGTGGCCCGGCTATGAGTGCATCCCCGCCATCGATGAGCTGGTTATCATCAAGGTCGTTCCAGATGCTTATACCTGCGATATCGGCATCGCTAGTGGAATTCGATTCTATGTTCATGAATTCCAGCATGTCATCGGCCACCAGGTCGCTGTTGATGAGGGTTATATCCAGTATCGGCGCATCCAATGTGCCGGGGAATACGATGATCTGGCCTGTCTGCTCGCCGAACACGGATGCTCCTCCGAGGGAGAAGTTAGAGAAGTGGCTGACCTGTGCAACGACCTGCTTGTTGAGAGTGTCGACATAGCAAGGCAGTTTCTCCCATGGGCCGTTGTCGGAAGTGAATACCGCAAGCGTCTCGGCGGGAATCCTGCCAATGTCAATCCCTTCGTAGGACCATTTCAGGGTTGCTGATGGCGCGAAAGTCAGCCCATTCGGCATCATGTTGAGGGATTCCAGCGCGCCATGCCTTTCATTGACGGTATTGAGCCCCCAAATCACCTTATCCGAAGGCATTGAATTTGCCGGTACTTCCAGGCTTATCCGCCCGTCCGCGCTGGAGACAGTCCCGCCGGCCGCCTTCGCAATGGCCTTCGGGCCGAACGGCAGCGCGACCATGCGCAGGTTGCAGGTGGACATCACTCCGCCTGCCGTGGTCTGGTTATGCGCCCACATGCCGGTGTAGGTGCAATTGACATAGATTATGTCGGTGGACAGGAAACCGCTCGGGTAGAAGGCGACATTTGCCAGGTCCACCTGGTACGTCCCGTCCGGCAAGCCGCCTGGCACAATATCCACATAGACCACGCCTTTCTGGTGCGTACGGTTGTTGGTGATGGTAACCGGAAGCGATACCGTTGTGTCAAGAGTTCCATTCGGCCAGTAGACATATCCGTAGACTGCATGAGGGCTGGGTCTGATGGAGGGTTTTGACGGGGCCTTGCCAGTTACGGAAGCGCCTTGGAGCAGCAACAGCACGACTAGTGATATCGCGATTATTATCGCGGTTGCCTGTGCCGGTTGCTTGTTGCTGCCCATCTTAGCCCTCTGTCTAAAGTAGTGGTGTCTTCTAAATGCGATTCGCTTACGGCCATGGAGCCGGTGCCGGGTTGTAGTCGCCCTGTGTGACGCATCCTGTTGGGATGTAAGGGCCCACTATGCCTTCCCAGAAATTCTGATCCCAGAAGACGTTTGTGAAAAAGTCATCGCTAATGGCATGTCCGTTGAACGGGTTGTCCATGAAATTGTTCATGGTTATCCAAATAGGGCCACCTGGGAACACACCATATGCCCAGATGCTGGTGTAGGAAATGTACCGGAATGTGTTTCCCTGAATGACAATGCCGCCACCCGTCGCATCGTGCAATTCGATGCCCACCATGCTACCTCCAATGTAGTTGTCGATTATCTGGATGTTCCCGCAGGTTGTTGTGCCATAGAACTCGTAGGCAGTCAGGTAAATGCCCCAGCCGCTCCCTTCGATTATGTTGTTCGAGATTGTTGAGTCCCAGACACCGTCAAGATAGATATGGCCGCCGTTGAGAGTGTTTTCGGTGATGGTTATATGGTTGTGAGAGACGCTATCAGCCCCGACGATTATGCAGGGGTTGCCTTGCATGAAGAATCCGCTTATCGTGACATAATCCGCCCGCACATCGAAAGCCGATTCGCCCGTTGGATATATCTCGCTGAAGGTCGCTCCGGCCCCCTGTATCGTAAGCTGCTTGTCAACGACCACATCTTCGTAGTATTGGCCTGCCGCCACCGTGATGGTGTGGCCGTCTAGGGTGTGGGGGTGGTCGATGGCTGCCTGGATAGTGGCGAATCCTTCTCCAGTATCTGTGTTTACGACAGTGAAATCAACCGGCACGTAGCTCTCCCACCCGTTCTCGGTGGTCCAGGGGAAATTGTCCATGAAGCTAAAGGAATTGTACGGTACATCCACAATGCCGTCACCGTTATCATCGGGCGATGTCCAGATGTCCCAGTAGTTGCCGCCGTCCGGGAGGGGCAGGTTCCAGGTGCTCGTTCCATAGGCGTCTTCTCCTTGATGGTAATTGCCGATGAAGGAGTTCTTTGCGATTGTGTTCCAATCGCCCCAGACCTGGACGCCAAAGAAATTGTATAAAATGCGGTTCTGATAAACCTCATTCGAATCTCCTTCAATAAATATTGCACTAAAGTCGTGGTTCTGAATTGTGTTGCCGAGGATAGTGTTGTAATTGCAAAAGCCTGGGGATTCCGCGTATAGGTTGATACCAAGGTCATTCGAATCAAGCATGTTGTTAATGATATCATTGTCTGATGAGAATTCCAGCCATATGCCATAGTTGAGATTGGAGGATGCCTCGCAACTGTCAACCACATTGTAATCACTGTGGAATAAGACAACACCATCGTTGTTGTAGGTGGCTCTTACATCGCTGATGTGACAATCCTCTGCATAATAAACGAACACTCCTGCTGTGTTCGAGTTGCTGACCTCGAATCCGGAAATGGTCACATCATTGGACAGTATGGCAATTGCGCTGCCTACCCAAGGGAAACCCGGGTTGATTATCGGTCCTCCGCTTGAAGATGCGTCAATTGTCGTTACTTCAGTTGGAGTCGTTTTGTCAATAGTGTTTCCCATCCCTGCCGAGAAGATTCCGGAACCCGAACCCTGAAGGGTCAGCGGCTTGGTAATGACAAGCTGCTCGTAGTAGATTCCGGATTCCACGTTTATTGTGTCGTATGGGTTCGCATTGTCTATGGCTGCTTGTATGGTCGGGTATCCGATTCCGGTGTTGGTGTTCCAGGCTGCTGCATTGTACATGATGTTCGTCGGGAAGTCGCTCCAGACGAAGTATCCGCGGCTCGGGGTCAGTTCCATTACCGTTCCAGGCAATATGTAGTGGATGAAAGTGGTGCCATCGTAGTATGCTATGTCATCCACCGGTCCGCAGCTCACATATGGCGCCCAGTCGGTCTCAACATCGCCGACATTCACTGGGTCCATGTAGGAGATCATGTTCCAGCCGGGGCCGTCGACCGCAACGTTCCTTCCGCCCGGGTTGAGGCCACTGACGGCGAAACTTCCGCCGGTGGGCATCCATGCCCAGTAGGCCTCGTCCTCGACGATCGCGAAGTTCTGCGGGTCCGCCGGGGTGTGGAATCCGGGGATGTAGTTGATGTACCTCTGAGTTGCGAAGTTCCACTTTGAGACCATCAATGCGCCAGCAACGGCGAGGTCATTTGCCTCATCCAATGGGGCGCCGTTCAGGTAGGGGTCGAGTACCGGTATGCCAAGGAGGTTCCAGCCGGCATTGTAGTTCACTGCGACCTCACCATAGATGTCGTATACAAGCGCGTTAGGCATGTCGATAAGGTTGCCGGCAAGATCCCTGAAGCTCACGTCGATGTTAGAAGTCGTGAATTCGGGCCCCTGGATGATGTAGGTGAATTCCCATACGCCCAGACCGTAATATGTCCAACCATCCATTGGCTGGTCAGGAAGGAGTTTCTCATCGGCATCTACGATAGGCATGGTGGTCGCATCCTCGTTCAGGTCGGTGACGTTCACCCAGATGAGGAACCAATCGCCAGTGTTGAGGAAGCCGTTGCCGTTCTGGTCTCCAGTGAATTCCATTGCTATGTTCAGCATCGGCTGTGTGTTATCCACGGTGATCACCGGGTTGCCACTCGTCTCATTGGTCCATGCGGTCGCTCCTGCCATGTCCATAGCAGAGACGCAAACAGCGTACTGCCCCTCTGGCACCGGCGAAATCGTCAGCACCACCCAGTCGTTGCCGGCCACATAGGTTGAAACTGCTGCTGTCGCGATATATCCCGCGCCTTCGTCGTATCTGTAGGCGCGGAATGTCTCGCCGCCAACCGGGACGACTTCCACATCATCGGAATAATCAAAAGTGCCCTCGGTAGAGTAGACTCCCTGATATGTGCCGTCAGGCTGGAATGTCGCATAGTGTGTTGGGAGAGCATTGCCGAGCTCGTCGCCCGGGACGCTCGCGCCGTTGACTTCACCCATGACGAACAAGTCATCGCCCCAGCTGTAGGGGGATGCGCTCACTGTGACGAGCGCGCCGTCGATGTGGTACCATGAGCCGTCCCATGTGTACATCGCTGGCATGGCATCGTTCTTCACATCGTCGGTGATGTCGACGCTGAAGTACATCGTGCCTTCCCACTGCTGGTAGTCTCTTATCGCCCATGCAGCGGCAGCGATGTGGTCATCCCATACCTCAGTGGATATCCAGACTGGCGGAGCCGTTCCGCCGTAAGTTCCCATGTTGTTGATGTAGAGAAGGTCAGCTCCGGTGGTTCCGATGACCGGGGGAACTGTGTCAACAACGGTTGTCGCCTCTGCCGTGAACAGGAGCGCCTCGTGGTTCTCAGCCATGTCGAACGCGGCGATGAACCACTCGTACACGCCGTCCCCGAGGGCGGAAATATCTACCGGGAACAATCCGTCCAAGGTAGAAGACTCAGCGAACCAGATCCATCCATTTCCATCAAGGTTGTACCACAGCGAAACATTCAGAAGCCCGCTCGAGGGAGCCGGGTCTGCGACGTATGTGTATGTGATATCAAAGATGTATACGTTTGAGTAAGCAGGTCCCGTTGCGTCAGCGTCCGGGGCGAAGTTATCCACCGTGATGACCGGGTTCGGCGTGGTCTCGTTGGTCCACGCGGTGTTTCCGGCTTCGTCAATCGCGGATACGCAGACGGCATACTGGCCATCGGGGACCGGCGATATTGTCAGGTTGGAAACCCATGGGTTCACTGTGAAGGTGTAGACAGCGGTGGTTGCGACGTATCCTGCGCCTTCGTCGTACCTGTATGCGCGGAAAGTGTCTCCGGGAACTGGCGCCACGACGACGTCATCAGAGTAATCGAGCGTTCCCTCGGTCGAGTACACGACCGGCATGGTCCCGTCAGGTTGGAAGGTGACGTAGTTGGTCGGGAGGTTGTTGCCGATGCTGTCGCCCGGAATGGTTGCACCGTTCACTTCGCCCATGACGAACAGGTCGCCTGCTGGTGCGAAGAATGGCGATATTCCCGCGGTCACAAGCACGCCGTCAAGGTGATACCAGGAGCCGTCCCAGCCGTAAGTGGCTGGCATTATCTCGTTGGTAATATCGACGGTGAAGTACATTGTGCCTTCCCACTGCTGGTAGTCCCTAACAGCCCAGCCGCCCGCGGCCAGGTTGTCATCGGTAATCTCGGTGGTCACCATGACCGGAGGCGCGATGCCACCGAACGTGCCCTGGTTGTTGAAATATAGCTTGTCGACAGTTGTTGCGCCAATTGTCGGAGCAGCAGTGTCGACCAGGGTGGTTGCTTCTGTGGCAATGGCTGCATCCTCGCGGTTGTCGGTGTTGTCGAATGCCACAAGGCACCACTCATAAGTCCCATCGCCGCCAATCAGGGTGACGTCAACAGGGAATGCACCGTCATTCGGTGTTGGATCTGTACCGTATGTCATCCATCCTGCGGATTCCCTGTTGTAGAAAAGCGTGATGTTAAGAAGTCCGCTGGATGGGAGCGGGTCCGCGACCCATGTGTAAGTTACATCGAAAGTGTATACATTGGACGTCTGAGGGCCGGTCGCTGTCGCTTGCGGCGGGAAGTTGTCCACCGTGATGACCGGGTTCGGCGTGGTCTCGTTTGTCCACGCGGTGTTTCCGGCTTCGTCAATCGCGGATACGCAGACGGCATACTGGCCATCGGGGACCGGCGATATTGTCAGGTTGGAAACCCATGGGTTCACTGTGAAGGTGTAGACAGCGGTGGTTGCGACGTATCCTGCGCCTTCGTCGTACCTGTATGCGCGGAAAGTGTCTCCGGGAACTGGCGCCACGACGACGTCATCAGAGTAATCGAGCGTTCCCTCGGTCGAGTACACGACCGGCATGGTCCCGTCAGGTTGGAAGGTGACGTAGTTGGTCGGGAGGTTGTTGCCGATGCTGTCGCCCGGAATGGTTGCACCGTTCACTTCGCCCATGACGAACAGGTCGCCTGCTGGTGCGAAGAATGGCGATATTCCCGCGGTCACAAGCACGCCGTCAAGGTGATACCAGGAGCCGTCCCAGCCGTAAGTGGCTGGCATTATCTCGTTGGTAATATCGACGGTGAAGTACATTGTGCCTTCCCACTGCTGGTAGTCCCTAACAGCCCAGCCGCCCGCGGCCAGGTTGTCATCGGTAATCTCGGTGGTCACCATGACCGGGGGCGTTATGCCGCCGAACGTGCCCTGGGAGTTGATGTAGGGCTTGTCAACGGTCGTTGCGCCAATGGTCGGTGCCACTGTGTCAACTATGGTTGTGAATTCAATGAAAGTCGCGTCTGTCGGCGGCTCTGGTTCGGAGTTGCCGGCATTGTCGAATGCCGCAGTGTACCAGTCATATGTCCCATCTGCCGGGACAGTGACTGTCTGGGGGCTGCCGAAGGAATCAATCAGGAATGTCCAAGTGTTGCCGCCATCGTCCGAGTAGTATATGTTTACCCAGGCAAGGCCGCTCGGGGCTGCGCCGGGGTCGGCTGCATCGTAAGTGAGGGGGAATGTGAACGCGTCGGAGGCAAGTGGCCCTGTTACTGTGGATGTGGGGGCTGTGATATCGTATATTATGGAATCGTCAGCAACGGACTTGACCTCGACATTTCCCGCGTAATCTGTAGCCACTGAATAGAAATAATAAACGCCCTCGCCATCAACCGGCGTGTACGCGAATGTTCCTATGAACGGGTCATAATCCGTTGTCCACAGGTTGAACGTGCCCGGGGTCGCCGGGGTCTCAACATAAACATCAACCGAGTAAATGCCGCTGGCATAGTTGTTCACCAGGACGTCATCTCCTGTCAGGTCAACATTCCAGGTGCCGGTGTTGTCATAGGCAGGCACAATGCTGGCTGCGGATGCCGGATCGGTCAGATCCATGATTATGTCAACGCGCTGCGCCGGCAATAACGTATCAACGGTCGTGCTGTTGTAGCCGCTGGTTATGGTGACGACGATAAGGTCGCCGGCCAGGTATCCGGTTGTGAGGCCTGCGAGGTCTACGTCATACCTGCCAAGGGCATCGCTGGTGCCCTGCAAAAACTCGCCGGTGCGGTCATTCGTGACTGTGACATCAATCCCCGACATCAGGGCGAAGCTGTCCTCTTTCACGTAGCCATAGATTGCATGCGGTTCGAACAGATCGAACGTCGTTTTGCCCGAACCATTCCCGGCCAGCACTGCCGGAGCCATGGCGATGGTCCCCGCCGCAATCATCAAGCTAACCAGGACAAATGCCTGGACTCTTACTAACATTCCCTTGTTAAGTTTTTCTGCTATCATCTCAACTCCCTCCATTTTTGGGGCTCCCGAAAATGAGTGCCCGCTTTGTATTTTCGGAGAATACCTATATAATATATATACATTATCACTGAATGTCAATTAATATGCAATGTAAAAATGTAAATAAAGAAATCACGTTACGGGATTGAAATCATGAAGTTCGGAAGGGTCATACCGGCAATTTCACTGCTCATAGTCATCTGCCTAGCGGCAAATTTTTTGGTGCAGGCGCAGGGCATGCCGCATGCAATATACGGCGTTGTGAGCGTTTCCGGGGGCCAAACCATAGGAAATGCCACTGTTACCCTCAAAAACTCCCGGACTGATGCAACCATATCCACGACAACCGATGCGCTTGGCCATTACCAGGCGGACCTCTCCTCCATGAGCGGCGGGTATCAGGTTGGGGATGTCATCACTGTAAAGGCAGAATCCTCCAACGGGGCACTGGAAGGAACTGCGCGCGTCACCGTTTCGGGCAGCGCACTGGATGAGTGCAATGTGTTCGTGTCGGAGAAGGGTGTTGTTTCTAGTCATTCGATTTACCTCGCGGTGGCTATATGCGCCGTGGTCGCAATCACAGTGATATTGGCTCTTGCTCTGTCGCGGGGCAAGCCGCCTGTCAAAGCGTCCGGCAAAGGCAGAAGGCGAAAATAGTCATTCACCAGTTTATGACCCACACCACATCCGCTGGCACATGTATCCAGTACCCGTTTCCCGCCTGCAAGATCTCGGTCGAGAAGTCCCCGATTATGTCCCGCATGAGCGATGGCGAAGAGCTGTCGTAAACAGCCATCATGTCCGCATTAGTGCCTGTTAGCGCCAGAGCGGCGTTCCTGGAAGTCATCGTCGGGTATCCGACGAGGTTCCAGCCCGCATGAAGCATTATCTGAGGCGAAGCAGGAATTCCGCCAGAGATTGCCAGCGTTCCAGCGGCGGTCGCATGTACCCATATTCCCATCGTGATGTCCACATTTGTGAAATCATTGAATTCCGGCAGTCCGGTTTTCCGGTTGGATAGCCATGGATACGGGTTGAGCGGGTCGTAGATGTAAGCCCTGTCCCAGGAAATGCCTGAAAGGATTGTGGCAAGGTCACCGCTCGGCGTTATCAGCGGCAGCGAGATGAGGTTCCACCCAATCTGAATAGGGATGTTGTATTCCGGCCCTTTCTTCATCACCAGCACGGAACCCATGTCGCCCCAGGCGCCCATGGCATCCTTGAAGTGGATGTAGTAGATGTGGAACTCGCCCGGCACCCAGGCCGAGCAGTCAATTGTGGCTCTGGCGCCCTCGTATGCCGAGTCGAACCTGAAGCCCACGTTTGCCATCGCGGTCCCGGTGCCGTTTGCGCCTATTGTGTCCACGAAGTATTCGGCGCCGACGACCACGGAGCGTCCGCGCTGCCGCTCGTCGCCGTAGGCCTTGATGACGAACGATGTTCCCGTGACGAAGACGTACGGGCTCTGTGTCGCCAGGGTCAGCGTCGGCCCCGCCCAGGGCCCCTCGATTGCCGGCCCGTTGTTGTCCAGGTACAGAATGGCATAGGTGAGCACCGTCGTCTGCGAGTTGTTCCATGAGTCCGTTCCGTAAACGTAGATGTAATACGTGTCGGGCAGCCAGTCCGTGACGTCTATGACGGCCGTGACCTGCTTGGTGCAATTGTCCCAGCCGCCGACAGCAGGCGTCATCCAGTTGCCGGTGAAGTTGCCCGCGCCCACCGTGTACTGGGCCCGGGTTATGTTCGACCAGCCGCGCATGGTGTCGTTGATGATCGCAGTGACCGTCACCGTCGTTGTAAGCAGCGGGTCTATCCACCGCTCCGTGACGCCGTCCAGCCTGGTGCTCCAGTCCTTCGTTGCCGGGGCGACGTCGTCCTTGACCTCGACTGTAACGTTCTCCAGCTTTGTCTCGTTGTTCATTCCGGAGGCGTCGCCGCCGTACATGAAGAACCTGTTGAATCCGGCATGCCAGCCGCTGATGTTGGCCACATGGTTGAATGTCTCCACCGGGCTGTCCAGCGCGGTGTCGTTGGTCATGTACTCGCCTATCGTCATGTTCGCGTCCTCATGCGCGTACCCGCCCCAGGCGATGTTCGCGTTGCCGGTGCGGGAATCGTCCACCGTTCCCGTGAGCGTGATGGTGCCCTGCGACAGCCAGACATCGGCTTGTTTAGCTCCTTCGACCAGGAAGTTCAGTACCTCCGGTGCCTGGTGGTCGCTGATTATCAGCGTAGCGTAGGCTCGAGAGGTGGCATTGTATTGCGGCGTCTTGTCCCAGCCGTAAACATAAAGCTGATACTCCCCGGGCTGCCAGTTAGAGATGTCGATGACCTTGTAAACCGCCTCGGGGTTGTTGTTGAACTGCCCGGTGGCCCACATCCTGTCCACCGAGAAGGTGTCGGCGTTGGGGCCGGGGTTGAGTGTCACAACTCTCACCAGGAAAGTGTCGTAGTAAGTGGCCAGCGGTATCGTTGACGATTTCAGCACATCAACCTCGCCCGGCGCGTACTGGATGTTGGCGGGGAAGTCGCTCCAGGCCGTTCCGCCGTTCGTGGAATACTGGAATTTGAAAATGCTGTCCGATGTGGCCGGGTTCTTCGCATCAACATAGAAGGTCGGGTTGGAGCCCATGTCGAAGCGCCAGCGGTGCTCCAGGCCGATTACGTTGTGCTGCACGTTGGCGCTGATGTAGTCAGTGGTCATGGTGGTTGTGCCAATCAGAGGGTCCCGAGTCATGAATTGAACAAGGAATATGAACTCGTTGCTGGCGCCTGCGATGTAGTTAGCCCATGTCACGCCGGTCAGCGTGCCTGAGATTGTCGATTCGCCTGCGGCAGATGTAGCCGCCGCAGAGCTGACTACCTGCGTCCACGTTCCAGCAACCTGGTTCCTGGCGTAGATATTGACATTCCCGGCTCTGGACACATAACCCTCCCATGACAGCGTGATGCCCTGGCTGGATAGCGTGGGCGGAGTTGCGAGGTAAAGATTGCATCTTATGCTGACATAATCATCGTATCCTGGGTCTATTGATGTGTACCGGCTGTTGTCGGATGCGCTAATCTGCGTGTACTGGGTTGAGGTCAACACAGTCTGCGAATTGGGTGCATCTTCCATCGGCGCGCTGTCGCTGTCAACGACATAGGCCCACTTGTTCGTGCCGGTTCCCGATGCATAATTGTAAAGCGTCTGGCCGGTTGTCGTTGCCTCAGTGATATCCTGATACACCCCGTCGTCCGGATTCTCCCGAATCCTCTGGTAGGTGCCGCTCACAGTCCCGGCCACGGGAACGTCCGCATAGGCCTCGTCGTCGCGCGTAGCCATCGGCAACGCGCTCGGCCAGTCCCTGAAGCCCATCGTGTAGTTCGCGCCAGCTATTTCCGAGTTCCCTCGCCCCGTGTCGTCAAGGAGCGCGGTGAGTTCGACCGTCGTCGCGTTGGCATAGTCTATCGTGAATATCGGCGTGCCGTTGATGCGGATGTTGTTGATGGTCGGCGCCATCACGTCGTGGATTATGAGCGTGGCGAAAGCGCCCGGGACCGGGTTGCGGTTCGGGACGCTGTCCCATCCGTATGCATAGAAATAGTATATTCCGGCAGTCCAGCCAGTGATGTCCTGGGTGGCGGTGAACTGCTCCCTGGCGCTGTCCAGAGCGTTGACCGGTAACATTGCTGCGCCTGGCCATTTTGCCGGCCCGACCGTGAAGTTCGCACCGCCGATTACTGTGTTGCCTGTTGTTCTGTCGTCAACCCATGCGGTGACGGCGACCGTTCCGGCAAACATATTGTTGGTCTCGTAGAACTCCTGGCCGTTTATCCGTACGGTGTCAGCGTTCGGCTTGACATCATCGTAAATGACAATCCTGGCGAAGGCCTGGGAGGTGGCGTTGCAATCGTTGGCCTCGTCCCACCCGTAGACGTAAAGGTCATGCGATCCGACCGTCCACCCGGCGGTGTCAACAGTGGCGGTGAAGTCCTCGATGGGAGAGTCCAGGTCGCCCACCGGCGTCATTGGCATGCTCGTCGGCCAGTTCACCATGCCGACTGTGTGATTTGCGCCTGCGATTATGTTGTCGCCGCGATCCGTGTCGTCAAGCGTTGCGGTGAGGGTGTGCAGGCCCCTGTTGGAGAACGGTATTGATATCTCCGGTACTCCGTCAATCAGAACGTCCCTGACCTCCGGCGCGAACTCGTTGGTGATTATCAGCGTCGCGAACGGGGCATTGGCGTTGTCGCAGTTGGGCACCGCGTCCCTGCCGTAAACGTAGAACAGGTAAGTGCCAGGGAACCACCCGGTCACATCGATCACGTTGGAGAACGCCTCGGTGGCGCTGTCCAGCACGTTAACCGGGTCCATCACGACGGAACTGCCCCACATCTGCGCGCCAATCGTGTAGTTGGCGCCGGCGATGGTTGTCCCGCCACGCCCTGCATCGTCCACAAGGGCGGTGAGCTCCAGTATCGGGTCGTCAGTGATGCCCATCGACAGCAATGGCTGGCCGTTCAGAAGCACCCCGGTGGTCAGCGGCGCGACGTCGTCGATGATGGTGACGACTGCCTTCTCCGTGGACACCTGGTTCTGCAACGGCACGGCATCCGTGCCGTAGACATGGACATTGTACACTCCCGCATTCCAGCTCGGGAGGTCCAGTGTGGTTTCCACGTTTTCAAGATAATTATCGTAATCGCCATCAGCTGCACCCATGGCTGTTCCCGGGAACGCTGCGAACTGCGGCGTCCAGACCGTCGAGATTATGTCGGAGAACCCGCGATTCGTGTCGTCCACCGTCGCGGTGAGTTGCACCGGCACGGTCTCCGAGAAGAGGACCGTGTGTGTTGTCGCCCCGTTGACGCGCACTGTGCCGGCCTTGGTCAGCGGCGGCAGGTCATCTAGTATCGTGACAGTAGCATGCTCGGTCGATGTCTCGTTCTTGTTGAGCAGCGCATCCGTTCCGTACACATGAATCTCATGAACTCCCACTGGCCAGGTCGCCAGGTTGGCGGTGTATCGAACTGCCTCATTCGCGCTGTTGAAGCTGCCGTCAGTGGCTGTCATCGCAGTTCCGGGGAAGTTGGCGAATCCGTCAGTCCATACGGCGGACGCGATGTTGCTGTTGCCTGTTTCGACATCCCTCACGGTCGCGGCTATCACCGCGTTTCCAGCTGTAGAGACCGGCACAACCAGGTTGGAAGAGCCGCCCACTAGCACCGTGCCTATGACTGTCACGGGCGGGTAGCTGTCAGCGTGCCAGGCCTGCAGCGCAGGTGATGGGTTGTTGGTCACAAGCTGGCTATCCGCATAGGAAGCATATGTGGCTCCGACATTCGGGCTGTTCGCGGGTAAGAAATAAGTGAAATAGTATGACCTGGAGTAGTACCAGTTGTAATCGTCTATTGGGCAGTACCAGGAAATCCCGTGCTCGCCGTAGCGCCCGGCCTCCGCGCCGGTCCTTGTGCCGTCTGTGTCAGTTGCGGCGGAATTGTCAATCCACTTGTTCGTTATCTCAAGACCGGTGACGCCGCTGAAAGCGCCAATCTTGTACCTGGTCACATATGAACCGCGGGCGGATGACACCTGATCCCATGTCATGACATCGGACGGGACGCTATCATCGCCGGTGTTGCCGTTTATGGTGGCGGTCGCGCCCTGGCTGTTGTAATAGGACATCGGCGTTGCAGAGGCCGTGTGGTCTATCGACCTGTAATATGCATAAGTGAGGACAGAGTTGCTATAGTCGTTGATTATCTCGTCCTCGGTGAACATGTTGGAGTAATACTTGTACTCCACCTGGCCTCTCCAGCCCATCTTGTCGGATGTGTCAATTGCATTTGCCGAGCCGAACCCCCACCTGATATGCTTGATGACCCGCACGGGCCCGTCCTTCACGCCGTACTCGTTCAGGTAGTTCGGGTCGTCGTCCAGCACGCCCGGGTAATAGGTCTCCAGGCCTCTGGTGCTCGAGCCATACTCGCACCTCTGGGGGTCGATGCCGACATTCAGGTGCCCGAACTTCTTCTCCCTGTCCACAATGTCGGTGTTGGTTCCGCCGATGCTGGGCTTCACACGCATATCGTTGAATGCCAGCTGTCTGGTCTGCCCGTCAAAGTAATCCAATGAGTATCCGTAAGCGTTCACTAGCCTTGTGGATTCCGTCCATGAGACATAATCCGCCGATGTCCATGTGGGCGGGGTGTTGTGGTAGAAGAGGTAAGCCCAGCCCTTCTTTGAAGTGTCCAGTGGATCAGTGACGGTTATCTCATACCTCTGAATCGTCGTGTTCGCCCCCGGCGCCCCTATCGGCCTGTTAATTTGGTCGCCGGTCTCGTGCGACATGAAGCATAGCTCGTCATCGTTGTCGATCCACCCGTTGCCCGGGATGTAGAACTGCTTGTGCGGGCCTGCGGAGCCGCCGGACCTTGTTAGGAAGGTGCCGTTCGCCTCGTCAATCTGGAAGCCCATCTGTTTCCAGGCGCCGTCCCTGTAAGCCCACAGGAAAAGGTTGTTGACGTTGTATTGAGCGGCCACAAATGTCGCGAACTGGCTTCCGAGCATGACCACCGGCTCCGACCTCGTCAGCGTCTTCGCCGCGATGACCGTCGCCGGCTCGTCCCCCACCATGGCGCTGTGCGCAATCGGCAGCGCGCTGATCAAAAAAGAAATGGCTATCAGTACAGCCAATGATGCGTTCAGGTTCTTCTTTGCCCACTCGGAAACAGATGATGACAAACTAGCCCCTCCACTTGTATATTTACTTTTGATAAAGCAGGATATCATATAAATTAGTTTCTGCTAATTGTATCAATATAATGCATTTTATTTGAAAAACGACCGCAAAGCATAATCTCCTGTCGCCTATACCTTTTCGATGCCTCCGATGGAACAGAAGAGATACCCATTCTCATGGGAGCCGGGCTGGTCCTACTCCCGGATGAACACGCTGCGGGTTTGCCTGCGCCTGTACTGGTACGAGTACTATGCAAAGCGGTTCGCGCCGGCCGGCGAGAGCAAGAAAATTCTGGAGCTGAAGAACCTCTCCAAGATACCGTTCGAGCTGGGCAATTCGGTTCACGGCACCATTGCCGAGATGCTCGAGGATCTGCAAATCAACGATTGCATTCTAGATGAAGAAATCGCGAAGCAGATGGCAGTGCAGAAGTTCGAGATACTGGTCACCAGCAAGCCACTCATCGAGAAGCGGCTTGGGATACCTTTCGCCCCGGAGGACAGGGAGAAAGCCCATGAGCAGATACGGACCAGCATCGGGACATTCTATGGCTCCAGATGGCTCTCCATGCTGCAGGATTCCGAGCCAGAAGCCAGGAGGAAATGGCTCATCGACCCGCCCGGATTCGGCGAGTTCAGGCTGGACGGGAAGAAGGCATACGCAAAGCCGGACCTGGTGTTCTCTCATGATGGGCGAAATTACCTGGTTGAATGGAAGTCCGGGAAGCCCCACAGGGAGCAGAACCTCACTCAGGTCCAAGCGTACATGTTCTACGCGAAAGATATCATGGAGATCGGAAGAGCACACGTCTGAACTCCAGTCACGAATCACCATCTC
>CALKWP010000126.1 GCA_938004075.1 uncultured Methanomassiliicoccales archaeon | reverse complement strand
CATGTCCTACGGGTGCCCGCATTACCTGACCGGGGGCTGCAGCTTCTGCACCGAGCCGCTTTTCGGCCAGCCGATATTCAGGAGCGGGGAGTCAATAATCGCGGAGCTCAAAGCGCTCCTCAAATCCGGCTGCACAAATTTCCGGTTGGGCGGCCAGTCATGCATCTTCAGCTACAAAGCAGAGGGAGTTGGCGATACGGACAGGCCTAAACCGAACGTCAAGGCGCTGGCCAACCTGTTCAAGGGCATATCCAAGCTTCCGGGAATAAAAGTCCTGCACACGGACAATGCGGACCCCGGCATAATTGCCATTCACCCGGAGGAATCCGCCAGGATACTTGACATGATCGTCGAAACCTGCACTTCCGGGAACCTGCTATCAATGGGCATCGAGAGCGCGGACCCGGCGGTGGCGGAGAAGAACAACCTGAATTCCACTGCCGCGGAAGTGATGGCCGCCATCAAGCTGATAAACAAGGCGGGCCGCGAACCGGGGCCGACCGGGCTCCCGAAGCTCCTCCCGGGATTGAACTTCCTTGCCGGCCTGGAAGGGGAAACCTCACATTCATTTGAATTGAACAGGCAATTCCTGAAAGACGTCCTGACAGAAAAACTCCTGCTCAGGCGCATCAACATCCGCCAGGTCGCTCCAGTGCGAAGGGAATTCCCGAAGCAGGGCAACAAGAAGGAGTTCATCCGGTTCAAGGAGTTCGTCCGCAACGAGATAGACCCGATGATGCTGGATGGCGTCGCGCCATCCGGGAGTGTGCTCAAAGATGTTTACACCGAGGTCAAGATCGGCAAGCTTGTCTTCGGCAGGCAGATCGGCACGTACCCGATACTGGTTGGCATCCCCCAGGACATAGCTCTCGGCCGATTCCTTAACCTCATGATAACCGCTCATGGCAGCCGCAGCCTCACCGGGGTTGAGTACCCGCTGGACATCAACAATTGCCAGCTGTCCGCGCTTGAAGCCCTGCCCGGCATCGGCAGGAAGCGCGCCATCCGTCTCTTCAAGGCCCGCCCCATAGAATCGCTGGCTGACCTGGAATCCGCACTTGAGGAGAAGGAAATCTCTATTTCCGTCGCGGCGTACTTTGGTGACTTGCTTGAAGAAAGATGAGCGCATGTATTCCGACCTGGCCTGGACCTGGCCAATCATCAGCCCGCCCGAGGATTATGAAAAAGAGGCAGCGCAGTTCAGGGCGGCAATTGAGAAATATTCTGATGTGCCTGTTCGAACCATTCTCAATCTGGGCTGCGGCGGCGGCCACATTGATTTCCACCTCAAGGAGAATTATGATGTCACCGGTGTCGACATCAGCGACGGAATGCTGGGCAATGCCAGGAAGCTGAACCCCGGTGTCGAGTACCTGAAGGATGACATGAGGTTCGCCGATCTTGGCAGGCAATTCGATGCGGTCATCATAGCGGATTCAATCATCTACATGCTGAGCCATCAGGATTTACAGGCTGCTTTCAGGACCGCTTTCGCGCACCTGAAACCCGGCGGCATCTTCTGCACTTACATAGAGGAATTGCCAGGCGAATTCACAGAGTCCACTTACACGCACCAGGCCAGGAAGAGAGGCGCTTGTGAGATCACTCTCATCGAGCATAAATGGGACCCCGACCCGACTGACATGGGTTTCGAATTTCTGTTCATTTACATAATAAACGAATCCGGGAATGTCCGGGTGGAGACGGACCGGCACAGGTGCGGATTGTTCCCGCTGGCAACATGGAAGAGCTTGCTGGCAGAATCCGGTTTCAGGGTTAAGTCGCTGAAACCGCAGGAGACCGGCATGGTTCATTTCCTGGCCTGCAAGAAATAGGAAATCGCGTGGAAGAATTCAGGATTTTACGGGTTTATGGGCTGCAGCTTTCTCCATCTTTCTCGCTTTCGGCATGACGATGAGCCTAACCATCAGAGCGCTGGCCAGTATCATCCCAGAACAGATGATGAAAGATGGAACAAAGCCTATCGCCAATGCAAGGATGCCGCCCATCGAGCCGCCAGCTATCGCCCCCATTCCCACGGTCGCATTGAAAATTCCAGCGTGGGACCCTTTGTGCTCACCGTCGCCGGAGCCCACCGCTATCGGCAGTTGCGTATCTGCGATAATGGCCCACCCAATCCCTAAGCCAAGATGAACTAGCAGCAGGAAGAGCACAGCCAGTAGGCCATTCAAGGCGAGGATCGGGATTGCGGCGATGTATCCTCCCATTAGCAGGACGCGCGAACCCTTTGCTATGAAAAGGAGGGAAATCTTATCCTTGCGGTCCGAATACTTTCCCATGTACTTGAACAGGAAGGTTGACGCAAGGGCCTGGACGAAAGACAGCGCGAAGACCAGGGAGCCATCCATCTCCAGGACTTGGATCAGGAATACTGGCGAGATCGTGAAGAAGGCCACCGCACCGATGTTGTAGATGAACGTGGCGGAAAGGAACCAGCCCGCGTATCCGTCCATCTTCCTGTGCGTCTCCATGACCTCCCTGAGATGTTTCAGGCTGATGAAGGAGTACATCCTCTGTGGAAGGTACCGCCTTTTCTCCTGCGCCCATTTGAATATCTGCAGTATGTGCTCGTAGAGAGTCTCCCTGGAGATTTTCTCGTCGGGCTCGATGACCAGTATGAATGCGAGCCAAGTTCCGACAAGAGCCAGAACCGCGTTGAAGAGGAACAGCATCCTAAGGGAGACCTCAAGGCCAAGAACGCCTGGCATGAATGCGATCCAGATGGAGCCCATGGCGATGCCGGCTAGGTTGCCGATCCCTGCGACCTTGTTGAAAAGCCCGATCTTCTCTGACCACATCTCCTTCCTGAAGGATTCAAGGATAAGAATGCTCATGGCGGGTGTGCTTGCGGATGCGAGCAGGCCCATCAGGATGTTGGCGAACAGCAAACTCCCTGTGCCCACCGAGAATCCCATCGCCATGTATGCAATGGTCCTCCCGAGGAATCCCAGGACTATGAAGTGTTTCCTCCATTTCATCCAGTCAGTGGCAGCGCCCCAGAATATGAGGGACGGAACCGCCGCGAGTGATGCCGCGACCGAGACAAGGGCGACCTCGCCGACGGTTCCGCTGAGGGCGAGGATAATGAACACTGGAAGAAGCGAATCAAAGCATCCGCCAGCCATGTTGGTTGGCAGGTAGGAGAAGAACCAGCGTTCCTTTTTTTCCATGTTTACATCCCGAATGCAAATCCGGAGGCATCCCGGGCGGCCATCTCGGATTATGGATAAAAGCGTATCTCCGGCCATTGTAATTATGTGTGGAAAACATTTCCCAAAACGTGCTTTTCTCCAATTCTGTTGCCAGAACCTCAGAAAGATATTTAGCGCTGGAACTCATCGCAGCCCGTGGTGAACAAATGTCCAGCATGAGGTCTGAAGCCAATTACATAGTGGAGCAGATTGACAAGCATCACGAATGGTTCGGGAACTCGCTTCCGATGATAGCGTCAGAGAACCTGATCAGCCCCTTAGCCAGGGAGATGCTGGTATCCGATTTCTGCGACCGTTATGCCGAGGGCCTTCCGGGCGAGCGGTACTACCACGGCAACATCTATGTCGACAAGGTCGAGACGAAGGTCATGGAGCTCGCAAGGACTCTGTTCAGATGCACGCACGCCGATGTCCGGCCAACCTCGGGGACGGTTGCCAACCTGGGTGTCCTCAAAGCTCTCGGCAAGCATGGCGATGCGATAACCCATTGCGCGCTCTCCGACGGCGCGCACATCAGCACGGCCAAATTCGGTGCAGTGGGATTGAGGGGGCTGGTCAGTCACACTTATCCGTTCGACACGCATGAAATGAATCTCGATGTGGATGGGGCCAGGCGCACCATACTTGAGGTGAAGCCGAAGATCGCGCTGTTCGGCCAGTCCGTTTTCCTTTTCCCGCCGCCAATCAAGGAACTGAAGGATGCGTTGGACGAGGTCGGCTGCTATGTCTGGTACGACGGCGCCCATGTTCTCGGCCTGATAGCCGGTGGCAAGTTCCAGGACCCGTTGAGGGAAGGCGTCGAGGTAATCACCGGCAGCACCCACAAGACATTCCCAGGCCCGCAGCACGGGATACTCATCGGAAATCCCCGCGATGACAAGATGGCCAAAGCCCTTTATGCGGGAATATTCCCAGGGGTCACCAGCAATCACCACCTTCATGCAATGGCATCTCTCGGGATATCGCTTGCCGAGCACATTGAATTCGGCGCTGCATACGCAGACCAGATTATACGCAACTCAAAGGCCCTGGGCCAGGCGCTTCACGAGCGCGGCATCAAGGTACTCTGCGAGCACAAGGGCTTCACCGCCTCCCACATCATCGCAATCGATGTCGAAGAGCACGGCGGCGGCTCGCCATGCTCCCAGCTTCTCGAGGATTCCAACATGATCGCCAACATGAACATGCTTCCCAGGGACACGAAACCCAAGAGCCCCAGCGGAATAAGGCTGGGAAGCCAGGAGCTCACCAGGCTCGGCATGAAAGAGTCCCACATGGCGGAGGTCGCGGACCTAATCGCGAGAGCGATTGTCAAGAAGGAACCGACAGAGAAGGTCAAGCAGGATGTCATAAAGTTGAAACGCGATTTCAACAGAATCCATTACTGCTTCAACGAAGGGCATCCGGCGTATGATAGGTTCAAATTGATTTGAGCTGGCCCTCCCGGAGCTTTCCGGATCCCGGCATGCACGATGCAATCCAAAATATCATGTTGAAATAAATCCGAAAGGCTTAAATGTCCGTCCATATATAAGACGAAAACGTGCCAGGTTGTTTTGGCATACCGAAAGGTGTTCGAGTGGAACTGGTAGAGGAACTGAACGAGAAGCGTGAACGGCACAATGCCGAGGCGGAAAAGCATCGCCATCACAGGGACAGGCTCAACGAGCAGACCCGGGAATGGGTACACAAGAGGGACGACCTCAATGCCGAAGCCAGGGCCCTGATAGACGAGGCCAACGACCACAAGACCAAACGCAACGAGCTCAATCAGGAAGTAAGGGACATCAAGGTTCACCGCGATACCTGGAACAAGAAAGTCAACGAGGTAGCAGAAGCTCTGGCCAAGAAGAAGCGCGAGAAGGAGCCGATGAAAGGCCCGCCGATTCGTGTTCTCAAGAAAAGCCTCAAGGAACTGGAGCTCAAGCAGCAAACGTCCGTTTTAAAACCCGGCGAGGAGAAGGAGCTCATCGACAAGATGCGAGCCCTCAACGCCGAGATAAAGGAGAAGGAGAAGGAGCTCGAGGGGGATGACGAGATAAAGACTCTCCTCGCGGAAGCTACCGAGGCCAGGGAGAAAGCGGAATTCTACCATGCGAAGGTCGAGGAACTCGCCGTCCAGTCACAAAAAGAACATGACACCATGATGGCGCTCTACGACAAGAGCGATGCCATCCGCAAGGAAGCGGACAAGGCCCAGGAGAACTTCATAAAATGCAAGGTCCAGGCCGACGAGGAGCATCAGAAGCATATCGAGATGATCAAGCAGGTCCACGATTACGATAAGATGCTATCCGGCATCAGGCACAGGGACAGCGGCATCATGACGGAATCCGACATGGAAGCGCCGACATACGAGAGGAAGAGCGACAAGGACGAGGCGAAAGAGATATACGAGCGCTTCAAGAAGGGCGAAAAGCTTAGTACATCTGACCTGATGATGCTGCAGAATTCCGGGTACCTGTAATTAAAATGTGAGTAGATATATATTAATTAAAAAATCTCACCAGGATAAAATCATTTTAAATAACTAACAATGAAAATCTGTTACCCGGTCGAAGGAATTTCAAACAGGATATATATATATTTTACGGGAAAGGTATTTATATTCACGCAAATATATGGTAACTGGGGGATTTTGGGCTAGTTGTTAGAGTGCATCCCATCCCTTCTGACAAGGCTAGCCCTCCCTTCCTTTTTGGGAGCAATAACAATCTACGAGCATATTTGCTGAAAATTGGGGAAGGGAGGTAAGCCTAATTTTATGCGATCGTTTTGGGATTGAAAATTAGGCGCTAACCCCTTCCTTTTTGGGAGCAATAACAATCTACGAGCATATTTGCTGAAAATTGGGGAAGGGAGGTCCGCCGAATTTCGCTAACCTTATGCAATCATGAAATTCGACAGGACCGACGATTGCGTTTGTTTGCATAATGTTGCATAGCAATCGTCCCCCATTTATCAGATATTGCATTGATGCTTTTCTCTCATCCTTGAGCATATATGAACAATCTCGCATCTACTAACTTTATCAAATCAGATATCGTCCTTCACCAAATCCTTAAATATCGCGCCCTGAATCCCCTCTGGACCAGGAGCCAGTAGGTATGCCGACCGCCTCATGCAGATTCGTTCAGGATGAATTGATGTTCCTCGGGGACATATTATCAATGGGCATGGTAAAGAAAGGCCTGGAAAGGATAGGCTCAAACCCGGACACAGCCACACCCAAAGACCTAATCAGGGCGATAGATGTGCATATCGAGCCCGCAATGATTACATTTGTCGGGCCGGCTAAAGCCCGCAAAATCGCATTGAAAATCAAGGGCAACCTTGCTAAAATGGGGGCGAATTGATGCACTGGAAAGAGTTCTTGAAAGATAAAATCAGTCTGGTGCTTTTCGGTTGGGGCATTTTTACAGCCGCTACATACCTTGCACTTCTTGTCATCGCGCCAGGCGAGGATTGGGCAACAGCTCTGACTTACCTTCCGTATGATGGTTCAATAGTGATTGCATCAATAGTCCTGCTGTTTGTGGTTCGGTTCTATGGCCACAAATCCACCGAAGGAAGGGTATGGTCACTCATCACAATCGGCGTTCTTCTATGGACGGTCGCCGAACTGATATGGGGTTTGGATGTTCTCCTGTGGGAGATGGGTTATTCCGGTATGCCAGCATTACTCATAGACAACACAGATTATCCGTTCCTGGCAGGTTATGTTTTCATCGCTTTCGGCTTTATTTACAAAGCAAGAAATACAGAACTCAAATCCAACCTTGGGTACACATTCATCGTTGGCCTTTTGGCCGGAACATTTGCGATAATCTCAATGTATGTCGTGGCTTTGCCCGTGCTTTCTTCCTCAGGGTTCACATCATCAGAGAAGTTTTTCCAGATTGCATTTGTCGCCCTGGACGTATTGCTGTTTGGAATAGGCCTTTCGATAGCGCTCTATTGGGGGACATCGATATCGAAAGGATGGTACCTGCTTTCAGCAGCTCTATTCTCAATGATGATTGCCGACATCGGCTACAGTGCTCTAGCACTCCAGAACATTTACTTCGATGGTAGTCTGATTGAACTCTCGTGGGTCGCGGCATATCTTCTCATCGGGCTGGCAGCCAATTATCAAAAGAAACTGCATGAATCATTCATATGATCAGAGGAAAATCTCGCCTGCAATGGTCAACGCAACAACGAAACTAAGGACGATAATCGGAAGATTCGCCATGAACGTCTCAGTTGCTGTCTGCAAGATTCCCTGGCTCCTGACCACTGTGTTCGCACCTTCAAATTTCCTTTCCATTTCCTCGCCTCCCTTTTCTGTGATAGATGAATGCAATGAACATTATGCCGAATATCGGAATTGCCAGATGCCGCATCTCGGGTATCTCGACAACCGCCGAGTCTGAGCTGGAATTCATCTTCCAGGCATACGCTGACGAGTAATCCAGGAACGCCCAGTTTGTCAGCGTTCCGGTAGCGTTCGAATCAACGGTAACCGTGATGGTTATTGAGTGGCTGCCAGGCGCTACATTGATGAGGTGCCACGCCACGCTCTGCCCGGAAACCGTTGCTGGCGCAGGGCTGGCGGATACATAGGAAACGCCAGCAGGCAGGGTATCGTTTATCCACACTGAGCCGGCATTCGCAGAGCCAGTGTTGTTGTAGTAGATTGTGTAGGCGATTGTGTCGCCCGCAGAGGCGGTGGCCACATCAGCAACCTTGGCCACCGTAATGACAGGCTTTCGGAAGGTCAGGCTGGCGCTCGCGGTTGAAGAGCCCATCGGCCTTCTGAGTGCGTCATGGTAGACCAGGCTGGCGGTATTTGTCAGCACCGAGCTATCGGCTGCAGTGGAGTTGACCCTGGTGGTGAGGGTGATGCTGTTGGTCGTGCCATGGTTCACATTGTTGAAGTACCATACAATATTCTGGCCTGATATGCTGGTCGGAGCCGGGCTTGAGGATGCGAAATCGATGCCGGAAGGCAAAGTGTCGTTCACCCACACATTCTTGGCATTGCCGTCGCCGATGTTGCGATACGTGATAGTGTAAATCACTGTCTGCCCGGGTTCTGCGGTTGCCACCGACGCTGTTTTCTCTATTTCCATGACCGGTCTCTTCCTGTCATTGGCCGCTCCCGGGGTCGGTCCCTCCGGAACTATCCAGCCGTTGTTTGATATGTAGAAGTCGTTCGAATCGGAATCCGTGTCTATGGGCTTGCCGGTGTCCTCATGCTTGAACCTGGACCAGGATTGGCCGGCGGCCATTGTGGTGTATGTGGTTGCATCCACAACCCTCCCGCCCGCCTCTATCAATCTCATTGGCTTGGATGCATCGGGTATTGTGCCAGCAATCGATATTGCCCTGTACTCCCCTCCGGAGCCCCAAGGCCCGATGTTCTCAAATGACAGGAACGTGTAAAGCGTTCTCCAGTTTCCCTGCTGGTATTGGAGTTGCCAGCCTCCGAGGTTGACTATGGCCGCGGAAGGATTGCAGAGTTCAATATACTCTGTTCCCACCGATATAACCTCGTTTATGACTATGCTCCTGGCTGCGCTGGCAACAACCATCGATGCCTGGGCCTGGAGCTGGGGCTGCGACATTCCGGCGGAATTCTTGTAGTCTGCCGTGACCGTGTTGATGAGCGTCAATCCAGGCGAAACGCCCGCGCCGATTGTTGCCCGCAGGGTAATGGAGTAGCTTCCGATGGCCACATCCTGGAAATACCAGAGTACGTTCTGGCCGCTGACGCTTGCTGGTGCAGGGCTGGCCGAGACATATGTCACACCCGCAGGCAAGGTGTCGTTGAGCCACACATGGGGCGCGCTGGCTGCACCTATGTTGTTGTATTGTATTGTGAATGTTACTGTCTCGGTTGGCACGGGCGTTGGATTGTTCACTGTCTTCGTGAGAGTCAATATCGGGGAAGGTGCTGACACGGTGGAGATGAAGGAATCCGAGGATGAGCCCCACAATCTTGATAGCTGGTCCGTGTACCGGAGGTTGGCCGTGTTTGTCAGAACAGTGCCCTGGGCCAGAGAACCGCTGACATCAACTGTGATGGTGAAGGAATATTCTCCAGGCGCCACATTTGTGAAATACCACCCATAGGTCTGGCCGGAATTCGAGGAATAAGCAATGCTGGATGAGGAATATGTTAGCCCGGCTGGCAGCGTGTCATTGACCCAGACATGCTTTGCGTTGCCGGTTCCGGTGTTGTTGTACCATATTGTGTACGTTGCCTGGCTATTGGCGAACATGACAGAGTGCTCCGACGATTTGGAAACAACAATCGACGGCGCGGTTCTCTCGTTGGGCGCGCCCCGGGTCGGTGCGGGGGATGTGTACCAGTCTCCTGCCGCATCCGTGTCCTGCGGCATCCCGAAGGTCTGATTCTTAAGTCGAGCGTAGCTCGTGCCGGCGGTTGGCGCGAGATACTGGACCTGGTCAACAATGGTGTTTCCGCTGTTCAATCTGAGGTTCCTGGCGGCATCAGTAAGCAGGTTACCCAGCGCGACCGATATGTATTCCGAACCGCTTCCGAAGGCTCCGAGGGTTGTCCCGGCAGGGAACGTTTGGATATTGACGTAATTGTTGCCGTTGCCCTGGCGGGTCAATGTCCAACCGCCTATGTTGATTGGCGCGGCAGTGGGATTGCATAGCTCTGCCCAGTCTGCCGTGCCGAAAGCGAACACTTCGTTGAGAACGACATTATTGCCTGCCGGGGATCTTGTGCCCGAAGCACCCGAGGGCATCGTGCTGATGAATGGCGCATCCATGGAATCCCGTCCGCCGCGCCAGTCCTCGGTGGAGATGAAAATCGTGAAGTTCGAACCTGCGCTCAAGCTGACCCTTGAGAGGGCGACGGCGCCCTCCATCCTGCTCCAGTCCAGGGCCGCGCTTGCATTGGCCATGAAGGCCCATCCAGTTTCCGAGTTGCCAGGGTCATAGGCATATAACTCGCTCGCCAGTATGCGGTTGTTCTTTCCCGATATGATCAGGACATGGTCCACGCCGGTTCCGCCCCTGAGGTTCTGGCCGGTGGACGGGTCATCATCAGAATCTATTAAGAGATACAATCTGTCGTCGCCCTTCTGCTCGATATATTTGGTGCTCACCGGGCCGATGTATATGGAGACTGCCATTCCAGTGTACGGCTCGGGGAAGTATGCTAGTATGGTCGTGTTCAGCCACCAATCGGGTCCGTGCGGGTAATCGGCAGCGTCATCTCCATCCACGTCCGGCTCCCCTGTTGAGGTGACCATCTCCGAATCGATTGTTCCATCGTTGGTGAAATCATGTGGGTGCGGATCCACGGCATCCGGGACACTGTCGCGGTCCGAATCCAGGTATTCGGTTGGTTGCTGGCTTCCGGACCTGAATCTGATTGTGGGAAGGGCTTCGCCACCCATCATGACGCCTTGGACGGAGACCTGGAAGAACAGCGAATCCTGGAACACCGCGAACCTGTTCTCGACGATGTCGATGTTGGAGTTGATGAAGCTGGAATTGCTGTTGGATACGATAACATCGCCAGTTATGTCAGCATTTCCCGAGACTGATGCCCAGTCCCCGAAGGCGCCATCCACTCTCATGCCGGTTGGAACACCGATGTTCCACAGCCCGGAACCCACATTGCGGACAACGGTTCCCTGCCTTGTGCTGTTGATGTCAATCATGGAGATGCCAACGGCCTTGTTGGCCGCTCCGGCGGACACATCGGCTTCCAGGCCCAGATTAAGCGTTGTGTTCGCATTCATATGCATCGGCTGGCTCAGGGTGATTCTGAAGCTCTTTGCATCTATGTTGCTGACTGTTGCCGGGACGACGTTTCCGGAAGCATCTGTCAGTGATGGGTTGGGCAGATCTGCAGCGTTCCCGTTGCCTGTTACCGTGAATTCGAATGCGTTGATGGCTGAGCCGCCATCATTGTGTGCGCTCAGAGCGATCGTCCCCAATGGCGTCGACAGAGCGCCAGGCAGCAGAATATCGCTTCTCTCTATTGAAAAGGTCGCGACAGTTCCGCTGCCTTCCGGCGCCATCAGGTAATCAGTGATGTCCGAGTTCCCATCTGAATCCAGTGTTATCATGAGCACTGCCGGGTCGGTTGCGGTGGACGCCATCTCCCTGGGTATGGTCATCCCAATCTCAAGCATCTGGCCGCTGAATGCTGCTGCCACGCCTCCACCCGAAACGAAGCCGTTCCAATCGTCCGCGTCTGCACTGGAGTCGAACCTCAGAAGCTGCGTTCCCATCAGGGTGCCGTTCCAACCGTATACCTCCACAGCCAGGTCCACGCCCATGCTTCCCATGCTGTAGCCAGTATCCGGATTTCTGTCAAGGTCGGCGAGCGCCCAGACAGAATCAACGCCGGCCCCGTCAAAGGCATCGCCTTCCAGAAGAACCAGCATATTGATTCTTCCGTTCTGGATGGCCATCCTGGTCTCCATTATGTTCAATCTCTGCGCGGGAGACAGGAAATTGTAGTAGCTGCTCACGCCGTTCCACTCAGCGAAATTGCCGTCAATGTAAATGTTGCCGCTTTCCTCCTGGATGACCATGTTCCCAATCATGGAAATCATGAGAACCAGGGTAACGAACAGCACCATCGCGGTGAGCCTGTACCTCCAGATTATTCGCTCCCTGCGCCTCTGCCTCAGCCTTCTGAGGGAGCCCATGCCATTGACCATGCCTTCCCCATTCACCAGCCCGAGCCCGTTCACCAGCCCGCCGTTTATCAGGCCAAGGCCAGTCCCGTTAATCAGCCCGGTTCCGTTGACTCTTCCTTCGAGCATGCCGTTGGTGAGGCCGTTGACCTTTCCATTGGTCCTGCCGCTGAACATTCCATTTACCTTGCCGGCCGGTCTCGTGAATCCGTTCACTTTTCCCCGGGAAAGGCCGTTGACCTTTCCATTGACCATGCCGGAGAGGCTTCCGCTGACCAACCCTCTCTGGGAGAGAAGTCCGTTGACAGTGCCATTCACCCTGCCCATGCCATTCGTCAGCCCGATGCCGGGCTGAGGCAGCCTTCCTGCCCTACCAATGGCTTTTGCGTCCTTCCTGAGTTCAGAGTATGAGATGCTGATTGATTTATCAAAGCAGGCAACCGCCTCGCTGTGCCTGCCCAGCTTCTCCAGAAGCTCGCCCTTCTCCTGCCAGAGCACCCCGTTCTCAGGCTCCTTGGCCAATCGGCGCTCGACTTCCTCGAGTTTTTCCAGATTCTTCGAGGATATCAATGCCTCATCCATTGAAAGGTCGCCGATATCGTCGATGCTGACCATGTCTGATATGTCAACTGCCTTCTCCTCCGAACCGATGCCCATTATCTCGAGCATCAGGCGCTTGTACTCCATCTCGCGCTCCGGGTTCAGCTCCACTGCCCGGTCGAGCAATGCCACGGCTTCCTCCACTTTTCCAATGGATGCCATGTCCCTGGCCCTGTCTCTCCAGTACCCGAAATTCTTGTCCCGGTCTTCAGGCGCCTCATCAAGACCCAGTTCCGCATCAATCTCAACCGGGCTGAGGGTCTTGGTTTCCGCCGCCTTCTTCCGGACTATGCCAAGAATCTCGCTCTCATCATCAACGTCCAGCTTCTTCCACCTGTCAAGGAAATCCTTGGAAACGCCGCCCTTTCTCTCTGCAATCTGTTTTGGAGGTTCCAGAAGTTCCGCCTCTATCTCCTCTATCTCGGTCGCCATCTCCCTGGCAAGTTCCTTGTTGTCAATTACTGTCTCCAGGACAGAGCCCACAGGCTCCAGCTCCATTTCCTCGATGTCATCGAAGACTGCAGCGCATGATGGGCACTTGCTCATGCCGGATTGTATGAACGCGCCGCAGATGGGGCAGAGGTAGAGCGCTTCCTGAGCCGAAATTCCAATGTCTTCTGCATCTTCAATCTCCTCTTTGCCACTCGCCTCGGCTTCAAGGATGTCTTCCATCTCAACAAGTTCGATGAGGTCATCAACCTGCTTTTCCAGATCGGAACCGGGCTCACTCGCCCCTTCGGGCTTTACAATCACAGGCTCGTGTTTCTCTTCATCTGCCTCGGCTCCCTCGAAAACAAGCCCGCAATTCAAGCAGCTGTTTGCCGCTTCAGATATGAAAGCGCCGCATCCCGGGCAGATGAAAAGGGCAGACGAATCCTTGTACCAGAACCCATCCGCATCCTTCTCCAGGGCCGGGTCATACCCGCACTCCTTGCAGCTCTTCATTCCGGGCGCCAGCTCGCCCTTGCACATGGGGCAGGTTTCCGCAACCGGGGGCGCTGGCTCGGAACCGTCATCCTCCTCAAGGACAGCACCGCATATCCCGCATTTCGAGGCGCTCTTCGGTATGAAAGCGCCGCAATCCGGGCACATGAAGAGTTCTGTCTGGTCCTTATACCAGAATCCATCGGATTCCTTCTCCCTGTTGAAGTCGAATCCGCATTCGCCGCAGGAATCCGCGCCTGCAGGGAGCGATGATTTGCACATGGGGCAGAGCAGCGTCTCTGGCCTTTCCTCCGCATCCTCTTCGCCCCCGTTCTCAAAGACAATTCCGCATGCGCTGCAGCCGTCCGCATCCTTCGTTATGAAAGAGCCGCAGTTCGGGCACATGAACAGCGTGCTGTCTCCGGTTTTGTACCAGTATCCATCATCCTCTCCGGCGGGTGAGGGCAAGTCAGGCAGCTCGGCCTCTCCCTCATCCTTGTCGAATTGAACGCCGCACTTCGGGCATGAATCGCCCGCATCAGAAACTAGTGAGCCGCACTCCGGGCAGATGAAGAGGGATGCATTCTTCTTGTACCAGAACCCGTCGTCCTCTTTGATTTCGGATTCCGCCTCAATCGGTTCAATGTCATCATCAACTTCGTCGCTGAACGTGATGCCGCAACCCGGGCAGGCGGATGAACCCGCGCCAACCATGGAGCCGCAGAGCGGGCATATGAAAAGGCCGCCTTTCGCCTCGGGCTCCGCCTCTTTCGGAGCTGCCGATGCCATGATGACTGCGAAATCCTGCATGCTCCTGGCCAGGTCGAGTCCGATACCGGGAACCTTTGCCAGCGCCCTGGTATCGGCCTTGCCGATTTCCTCGAGGGTCCTGTAGCCGGCATTGAACAGCGCCCTTGCTTTGGCCCTTCCCACGCCGGGAATCAGTACGAGTTCGGCAAAATCATCGTCTGTGTTGTTCATCTTACGATGCTGTTCTTTTCATAGATATATATGCTTTATAGTTTCTCGATGTGCAGCATTGGGCTAATTATGGGCATTGTTAAAACACTATTTTGTTTAATTTTTGCATTCAACAAACACTGCATGTCAGGAAAGGATTGATGCCGATATCCATCGCGAACCTGTCGGTGGCGAGCCCCATCTCAACAACAATCCTGTCAAGTCCCTTCTTGATAACAACTGGCGGCTTACCAGCTTCATCCGCAAGCTTCTTGAGAATGAAATCAGAGAAGCCTTTCGATTGATTGTAAAAATCATCGCCGTTTTTCTGGAGCAATTCAGTCGGGAAGTACCTTGTGTGGGTGCCATCCGCAACCGCAGTCACCAGGCCAGCGGATTCCAGGCTCGCCAACGAGCGTGCGACAGTCTGCCTTTTACCGCCGATGGAAGCGGAAATCGCGGATTGGGAAGAGCCCGGCGAATTAAGGATCAACCTGAAAATCGCGCCGATTGCCGGATGATTGATGAGCCTGAACATGCTGGCCTGGTCGTGTGAGACCAGTCCCTCCGGGAAAAACACCAGCGATTTGCCGTCGCCATGCCTCACGGCATATCCCGATTCCACCAGCCTGTCCAGGTGCCATTTGGCGGTGTTCGGCGATATTCCGCACTCTGCCGATATTCTTGAAACGCCTATGCACGGCATCATTGTCAATTTCGAGAAAATATCGCGCCTGTGGCGATTCTGGAAAACATGGCCGCCACGCTTCTCCTCCGCTGAGACAACAGGTTCCTTGATGGCGCTGGCAAATGCTTTGCCGATGCTATCTGTCATTTTTGCCTTCCTCACTTAAGGTATCGGCGGCCGGTTTAATAATTTACTGCCGCTCTATTCGTCTTTGTACTCGGCAATGATCTCCCTCATGAGAATTTCCAGCTTGATGTCGGAAAAATCATCGTCCCGGAGCTCTTCCAGGACCTCTGCCAGCCTGCCATAGACCCTCGCCGGGATCTTGCCTCTGTTCTTCTCGAGTATCCCGGCAAGCTCGTCCGGAACCTTCCTTGATGGCCTGAGACTTGAGTTCTCCGGGTCAACCACAATGCCAAGGCCCTTGACGATGGAATATCTGTGCTCGGTCTTGCTGTGCCGGCTCGACCTGCATTTCAGTATCTTCAACCGCCTCTGGAGGCCAAGCGTCGGGTCGTGGATGCTCCTGAGGTGAATGACGCAGTCAGCGAGATACATGGGAATCACCGTTTCATTGCCGGAGAGGTCTCCTGATGTTCCGTGCTCCTCCAGGGTTGCGAGGACTGTCCCGACCTTGCGCGTTTCCTTGAGCATGAAGCCTATCAGCTCGCGCTGCTGGTACCTGTCCGGGGTGGACCACATGACCGGCGTAAGCGGATCAATCGAGATGCGTGCATTGGCGCCTTTCCAGTCAGCCACGAAACTAGGCAACTCTTTCTTGATGAAAGCGGAGAACTCATGGCCCGATGCGTCGATGAAAACCAATTTTTCCTCATCAATGTAATCAACGATTTTCTTCCACCCCATCTGGATGGCTTCCTTGATTATCTGCTCCTTGTTCTCGTCCAGACTGACAAAAATCCCTTCCTGGCCCATCTCCAGGCCCCGGCGGATGAATTGTGTCGCGAGCGTTGTCTTGCCGGCGCCAGAGCATCCTATGACCACAGTCGCGGAATTCTCATTCATGCCGCCGTCCAGCAGCGTGTTAAGGCCGTAAACCCCGCTCTTGATCTTTTTCATGGCTACCTCTACCAGCCTCTGTCCTGGAGGCGCTTCTCGATGGGTATGTCATCAATGTTGATTCCTGGCATCGCCTCGCCCAGGCCCTTTGACACTTCCATCACGATTGCCGGGTCATCGAAATGAGCCACGGCCTCGGTTATCGCCTTCGCGCGCCTTGCCGGGTCGCTGGATTTGAATATGCCGGAACCCACGAATACGCCGTCTGAACCGGATTGCATCATGAGGACCGCATCCGCGGGCGTGGCTATCCCGCCGGCCGCGAAATTGACAACTGGCAATCTCTGCAGGTCGCGAATCTCGATTAGCAGGCTTTTCACTTTCGCCTCCCATTCTCCCATGGTGATGCCGCCGAAGACGACCTCGTCTGCGGGAGTATCGGCATCGCACCACTGCGCCCTCAGGGTCTTTTCCAGCTTTCCGAATGGGGCCGCGTAGGTCTTGGCAATGCAATCAAGCTCGTTCTCCGAGACGACCCTCAGCTTGGATATCATGCCCTGGATGAGCCTCTGGTGCCTTGTGGCTTCGATGACATTCCCGGTCCCGGCCTCGCCCTTCGTGCGTATCATGGCCGCGCCCTCGGCAATCCTGCGGACCGCCTCGCCCAGATGGGTCGCGCCGCACACAAATGGAACCTTGAAATCCGCTTTGACTACATGGAAGAACGGGTCCGCCGGCGTTAATACCTCAGACTCATCAATCATGTCGACGCCCATGTGCTCCAGCACCCTGGCTTCCGCGAAATGGCCGATGCGGCATTTCGCCATGACCGGTATGGAAACCGAATCGAGAATTTCCTGAATCTTGACCGGGTCGGCCATGCGCGCGACGCCCCCGTCCCTTCGGATGTCGGATGGCACCCTTTCCAGGGCCATGACAGCCACCGCGCCAGCTTCCTCGGCTATGATTGCCTGTTCATGGTTGGTCACGTCCATGACGACGCCGCCCTTCTGCATCTTGGCGAAACCCCTCTTGAGGAGTTCGGTGCCGTATCTCAATCTTTCAATGTCCAAATCAATTGGCAAATGCTCACCGATGCGTCTTAATCTGTCTGGTTATTTAAGGTTTCTCATATAATATTGTGGCTTTTGAGTCGATATGGCTTGAAAATCATGCTTTCTTTCCGCGCCGCTTCCTTCTCTCCCTGCGCTGGTAACCGGGTCTGGTTATCTCATAGAGAGGCCCGCACACCAGGTACCCCAGCATCAGCCCCAGAAGGATGACCATAATCTCGGTGTAAGGGAGGTCAAGCTCCGTTTCAATCACATAAAGCCCCATTATGAGTATCCCGACGGCAACGATGGTCCCGACTGCCATGGCGGCCCTTCCCGCGAACTTCGGGTAGGGGATATCTGACACCATGATGAGAGCAAGCGCAATCAC
The DNA here is from genome assembly GCA_938004075.1 of uncultured Methanomassiliicoccales archaeon. GTDB lineage: Archaea > Thermoplasmatota > Thermoplasmata > SG8-5 > SG8-5 > UBA147. Next base: position 1,347 of record CALKWP010000126.1, on the reverse strand, counting down.
GGCGCCGAGAACCGGGTAAGCTTCATAGCCCAGCGAGAAAGGCGAGAATGCCGGGTTCCCCCAGAGCAGGCAGAGCACTATCGCAATCATGGCCGCGGCCGGAGTCGGAAGCCCCCTGAATCCAGCCGTCTTGAAATCCTTTCCCGCAAATCTGGCCAGCCTCAACAGGCCGAAGCCCACGAACAGCACGCTGCCAATCAGGGCAATCGTGTTCGGCAGATAGTACCAGGCGCTGCCCAGTTCCTTATCGTAAAAATTGTTGTAAATCAGAATGCCGGGGGCTAGGCAGAATGAGACCGCGTCCGAGATTGAATCCAGGAATCTGCCGAAATCATGCTTCTTCCTGAATTTTCTTGCAGCAATCCCGTCCATTCCGTCGACTATCACGGCCATGAATATCAGCAGGGCCGCGAAGACATGCCTCCCGTCCAGGATGTAAGTTATGGACACCATGCCAAGGAGCCCGTTGAACAGGGTGAGCAGGTCCGCGGACGTGATCTTGCTGAGCCACCTCATTTCCTCACCTCGGCGATGGTTGTGATGCCGGCCAGCGTCCTCTGGCCGATTTTGACTTTGCAAACAATCCTGTCTTTCGGCAGCCAGACATTCACCCTGGACCCGAAGCGTATCATGCCGATGCGCTGGCCGCGCCTGACAACGTTCCCCCGGCGGACATACGGACATACGCGCCAGGCGAAAACGCCGGAGACCTGCTCCACCTTCACGATGCCGATATCGGTGTCGAAAACCATGAATGCTTTGGAATTCCTGGCCGACCGTTCCATGAAAGCGGGCCACATCCCGCCTGCCTTCCTGGTGACCTTGAGCGCCTTTCCGGAGAGCGGGGCGCGGTTCACATGGACATTGTGCAGGTTCATGAATACCGAGATTATTAGCCAGTCGCCATCCTCTCTTATCCAATCGACGACTCCGTCGGCCGAGGAAACGATGCCCTTGCCAGTCTTCCGGTCCGGGTCCCTGAAGAACATTAGCAGTATCAACCAGAACAGGAAAAGGGCAATGGCCAGAGGCCAGATGGCCAGATATGACACGAAAAGCGCGGCTAGAAGCGGAATGACGATGATGCCCCCGGACCCGCGAGCGAACATGAAACGGCATTTGCTTTATGGTATAAACATTAATCTGTCGTTTTTATGCAATGCGAAGGGTGAACGAAAAGCTCCAGTGCCAGATCCGCGCAACAAGTTTCGCCCCGCGCGTACTGGCGGGGCGAGTACCCTTCATCCCTGGGCTCAGCGCCGAATTGTGCGCAACTCGGCTTGCTCGCATTGTCCGCAATGCTCGTACACCCGGGGCTTTCCATACAGGAGTTCTAGAGTGCCTCAG
>CALKWP010000125.1 GCA_938004075.1 uncultured Methanomassiliicoccales archaeon | reverse complement strand
CATCATATAGATAACCACGTGAGTTGAAAGCGCCAGCATGATGTATGACATAATCATGGCATCATGAGGGAGGTACATCATGACCATGAGGATGCTGCCAACAGCCATGCCGACAAGAGCCCGGGACAGTTTTGACTTTAGGTCCTTCTCTCTCTGACTTTCAGATGCCAGCGCATCCGAATCGGATCCGAGAAACTTGTAGCCGGCAGATTCAATCGCATCTTTCATCTGCCGGACCGTCGCCGTGCCCGGGCTGTAATTCACGCGAACTGATTCGGCGGGAAGATTCACCCTGGCGCTGGAAACGCCGTCAACCTTGAGCAGGGCTTTCTCAACTGCATTGGAGCAGTTGACGCAGGTCATACCGCCGACCTTGATGGTGATGGAGTCAGTGACAACGGAATAGCCGGCTTTTCTGACCGCGTCCTCCATGGCCGATGGGGTGATTTTTCCTGGCGAGTACCTCACTCTGGCTGTCTCGCTTGCAAGGTTGACCTGTGCAGAGTTCACTCCATCAAGGCCGGCGAGGGCTTTCTCCACGGTCCCGGAGCAGTGGGCGCATGTCATTCCTGAAATCTTCAGGTCAATCACTTTCTCTGCCATCTACCTTCCTCCGAATGATGTTATGGATACCTGCGATATAAAAGTTCCACCTAAATTGGTAGAATACTAAGTGCCGAGGGGGAGACAGAGACGAGGAGTGCTATTTGACAATCACCTTGTCGAGGGTAGAACTAGTTTCAAAACCATACAATACAAAACTGGTTCCTCCTCTGTGCGAATTGAATCAATAAAGAAAATAAGCGCCGAGGAGGAGACTTTCAACGAAGTTGAGGTGAATCCTCGGCGAGCATAGCTCACCTCGGACGCTGGGCCAATCGCTTCGCGACTGGTCCGCGCCTCGACGAGCGACAATGATCTTGGGCATCGCTCGTCTTCGATTTGAACTCCCGAGGTGGAACACCACCGGTTTTCGAGACCGGCGCCTTACCGGGCTGGGCTACCTCGGCTTATTGCGGTTTACTTGCACAGAGGGAGGCCTGCACGGTTTAGACCTGATTGCATAGCAATGAGGTCGGTTACCGGGCTGGGCTACCTCGGCTTATTGCGGTTTACTTGCACAGAGGGAGGCCTGCACGGTTTAGACCTGATTGCATAGCAATGAGGTCGGTTACCGGGCTGGGCTACCTCGGCGTACTTATTGCTGCATCGAGGTAGTCCGCCCCTCGCCCCTTGGGCTCAGAGCTGTGCTACCCCGGCTTACTTATTGCCGCAGTCACCCTGAAACTCTTTGTTTAAATATATTTTCCGCAGCGAGGCAGCTTACCATTCGACAACCCACACGCAATCAGCAGGCACCCTCACCCAGTATCCTTCTCCCGGTTTCATCTCATATGTCGAGTCAACAGAGGATATCATGTATGGCGATTCTGCATCATGAACTTCGACCCGATCCGCGCTTGTCCCCCAGAGCGAGTTGGCAACTGTCTGTTCTGTCATGGAGGAATAGCCCACTAGGTTCCAGCCCGCGTAAAGCGTTATCCTGGTGCTCTCCACCGGCACGCCGGAAATCTTCAGAATGCATGGCTCAGTGGCATGAACCCAGTATCCTATGTTCCTGTTCATTGTTGTGATGTCGTTGAATTCTGGGTATGAGCCGGGCCTGTATCGGTGCCAGATGCCGCCGGGTGAGTACGACCTGACCGCATCATACCTGCCTGATATTGACCAGAGCACGCTTTCAATAGAATTGTTGTACGTATCGAACGGCAGCGAAATCAGGTTCCAGCCGGCCTCCAGCTGGATTGCGAACGCTTCCGCTCTGGTGTCTATTTTGAACTCCCATGTGTAATTGAGGATGTTGCCATCAAAATCCCTGGCATTGATCGTGCAGAGCACTATACTTCCGTCAGGGAAATTCAGCGGGTGGATGTATGAAATGTTATAGCCGCCAGGAACTGCTGTGTACGAGTAGAACACGCTGAAGCCCTGGACATGCAGCCGAACAGATGAAAGATCGATGGCCAGATTGTCAGTGATAACCACAGACATCTCTGGGCGGGTCTGGGGCGTTGTCCATCCTGGCGGGGGGAAGGGATTGCTGGCTTCGGGCCCCACTGAGTCGGTCTGGAAATATTCCCAATGAGAGGATGACATGTTCACTGTTCGCGGGTTGTTCGCGAATATGTTCGAATCCATTATCGCGGTGACAACGGTGATGTTATCGTGCATCCCGGTTAAATTGTAAGTTCTGTCGGTCACTGGCATCCACATCATATTGCCATCAGCGCCTGTGAATGCATCGTGCGCGGGAATGCCATCATCCTCGACCAATACCCTGGCATCCAGAGGGTCTCCCGTAAGGTTCCGCACGCCAACATGAAGATAATTCTGGACCGTGAGGTTGGACAGCTTGTCCTGGAAATGCAGCTTCGCGTCATCGAAGTAGGAGTTCAATGTCCTGGGCCTGGCCTCGGAATTTATTGAGAAATCTAGAGCGTTCGTCATGAAGGTAGAATTGACAAATGTTGGCGATGAGGCCGACGATCTGGCACCGCTTGTGGTTGAGTTCGTTATCGAGCAATTCACCAGATATGTTGGTATATCGTAAACCAATTTGATTGGGCCCAGAGTGACCCTTCCAGTTCCATTTGCTGACACGGACATCGGGACTTCCCAGGTTCCGCTATTGATGCGACCGAGATTGGCGTTGAAAATTTCCGCCAGCCATGTGCCGTTGAGGTATGCCTGGCCGTCAAGAATGCCATTGTGCTCGAACTCCGTGGTCGCATCCTTGTTGATGTTCATCGCAACGTCCTCGGGATTTCCTGTGAGGGACATATCCAGAACATGAACGTCGTTCAGATTTCCGGTCCTGTTCACCCATGCAATCCTGCTGCCGTAAATAACCGGGTGAGAGTCGCCGTCAACATCCTTCTGGAGAATCGTCTGGGCGCCGGTCGTTAGATTGGACATCCTGACGCCCCATTCCCCGTTGTTCCTGTTGTGAGTGTAATAGACCGAAGTATCGCCGTAGACGGTTGGCATGAAGTTCTGATGCCCATCGACGGTATTGGTGACCCGGGTTATCTGCGAGGTCGGAATATCATAAGAATAAATCTCCCAATCAACGTTCCTATCATCGTGCCAGACTACCGTGTTCCCATCTATCTCGGGATTGTACTGCAGTGGCGCATCGTCGTTTATATTCATGAGTGCCCAACTTTTCATGTCGAACAGCATGATGTCGGAATAATCGCTCGATGGCGGGGAGCCGTAATACGAGTACCACACCACGAAATCCCCGAACACGCTGGGGCTCATGTCATGATTGGCGCTGTCTGAAAGTTGGGAAATCTCGCCCGTGGAGATGTTTAGGGCAAAAATGTCATAATTGCCATTCTTCAAATCCTGCCAGACAATCCTATCGCCATGTATCGAGGGCTTGAACTGGGCGCTGTAGTCTCCGCACACAACCCATTCGGTTGAGTTTGATAATGAATATGCATAGATGTCTGGACTGTCGTTCCTGTAGTCCGTCCAGACTATCGTGTCCTCGAATATGTCTGGCTCTCCCTGCATGTATGGGTTATCCGTTATCCGGAGCAGGGCCGGGTCGTTCGTCAGCGGGGGCGTCTCCAGGTAATTGGGAACGCCGTTTCCGTCCGTATCCATTGACAGGTCATAAGCGTAAATGTCCCAATCCTCATTCCTCCAGTCCTGCCAGACGATCCAATTCTCATATATCGCGGGATAGAATTGAGTGTAAGAGTCCTCGATCACCGCATCCGGGCCGATTTCCGAGCCGCGGATGCTCATGTTGGCATATCTCACCTGGGCTCTCGATGGCAGCGTCACTGAAATGTGGTCGCGGATTCCGCCGTTGACGAATATGGCCGATTCGGCAGACCTGCCCGACGCGAAGGTGCTCATGATGATGCCGGTGGCGTCCATCAGCGTCTGGATGCCAATATCATTTTTGTCAATCATACAGTCCTGAAGATATGGCGCAGACTGGTAGCTGTATATGCCATTGTTGTTCATGCTGAACGATGAGTTGGAAACCACTGGCCACGATTTATAGACATTGAGCCCATAATTGTTGCCGTTGGATTGGACTTTTGCGATACCGGGGTTTGATTCATATAGATGGAAACCGGACTCGGTGTTGTTGAATGCCACCGATTCGCTTATGGACGTGGATGACTGGGATAGGTAAAAGCCATAATTGTTGTCGCGTGCCAGGCATCCCATGATGCTCCCTCCCGCCTTGTTTTCAATCTTGATGCCGTTCACATTTCCGGACGATTGAATGCCTGAAAGCTGGGGGTTCCCGCCGCTCGCAAATAATCCGCTTATGGCGCATTCCATGAAGCTCGAGTTTGCGACAACCGGAGAGCCGGATGTTGACCAGATGCCGTCCTCGCACATGTAGAAACGCGAGTCGGAAATGAGCGGAGAGCTGGACTGGATGCTCAGGCCCGACCCAGGAAACTCCCTGAATGTCGTGTTAAGGACGGTGAGTTGGCTTGTATATGTAGTAACCTGCGTGATGCCGGTGATTAAGGTATCCTCGATGCGACCGCTGGACCCGGTGCGGTACGTTAGCCATACAACAGATGGCTGCAGGGGCGCGAATGTGCTCAGCGGCGCTATCCGAACATTATTCATGTCAAGCGCGCCATCCTTCACCTCCAGGCTGGTGCCCCATTGCGAGGCTCCGAAGATCAGCAACTCCACATTGTCAAGTTCCAGCACGGCGTCGTAATCCACTTGAACTCCAGCGTGGGCGATGATTGTTTTATTGGAATGAGACTCGTTGGAAAAGATATAGCGGTATTCGGCCCATTCCATCCACCCGATTCCGGCCTGAGAAACAGGCATGGCGATGAATTGGCCCGGGGAGATGGATGATGAAATCGAGCCCTGCAATGAACCATTGAAATCCCTGAATGCAAGAATACGATGAGCTGCCTGGACTTCGGACCGGTTCCAGAGAAGGCGAACTTCCCTGAAGGCGATGTTCCTGAGAATCCCATCGGATCCTGTTACGCCCGACCCGGATACGCGACCTGCCTGGTCCATTATCGAAACATTGCAGCCAGGCACCGGTTGAAGCGATTCATCTGCCACCGAGATATGCGCCCAGTTTCCGATATCGATGAAGCCGGAAGGCTGCACATCGGTTCTGGACTGGGACAGCGTGCAATTGACAAGGGATGCCGATGATCCTCGATCCACTTTCACATCGATGGTGTTGTTCAAGGTGGAATTCAGTATCACAGGAGAACAAACAGATGATTGGATGCCGATGCCGTTGCCCGCCAGGACAAGGCCTTCGCCCCAGAAACCCGATGTCTGGACATGCACCGCGGTTCCCGATTCGCTGATTGTCCCTCCAATGAATGTGATGTCAGAATCCACT
>CALKWP010000124.1 GCA_938004075.1 uncultured Methanomassiliicoccales archaeon | reverse complement strand
GAGATGGTGATTCGTGACTGGAGTTCAGACGTGTGCTCTTCCGATCTGGCTGACCGGGTTTTCAGCAAGATTCGCTGCGTTCACCTGAAGCTCCGGGCCTATGATGAGCTGGTCCAATGCAGAATTCTCCCTCTTGCTGGCAGCGATGACATTAGCGACATTGAGCTCCAGCAACAGTTCCCTGTTGTCCTGGAATATCATTTCCAGCAGTTCCGCAAGTAGACCGACTCCCGAGGTCATCATGTCCCCCTATCCGCCTAACCTTGGTTCAGAACACCTTGGACTCGGCAGACACGTTGATTCCCGTGGAGGTTATGAGCATCGGATGCTTCATGGTGTCGTGCTTGGTGAATCTCATCTTTCGCACGGTTATGGTCCTCCTGAGCTCGCCCTTCATGTCCTCCAGGCCAAATACAATGAATGAATCCGCAATGAACTGCTCGATGCCATATCTTGTGAGCTGCTGGTTCTCGATGGATTCCGTGATGAGCAGGGATGTGATGTCCCTCTCCTTCAGGAAACCCGCGAATTTGAACAGCTCCCTTCTCAATATGCCTGGCGAATCCTCGTAGTACAGGCCCACCGCAGTCACCGAGTCAAGCGCAAATCTCTTGGCGCCCGTGAAATCCATAAGGTTCTTCAGCAGATCGATGAGAGCACCGAAGCCGATGACGCCCTCCTCCTCTGCCACATTGACGCGGCGCCTCACTTCGCCCAGGTCCAGAAGGATGAATTTCCCCTCTTCCTCGTACTTGGAGATGTCCATGCCGTAATTGTCCATCGCGCGCATTATGTTCTCGCGGGGCTCCTCCAATGTGAGATAAATGCCAGTCTCGTCCTTATCCTTGACTCCGTTGTAAATGTACTGGAGCGCCATCAAGCTCTTCGCGCTTCCAGCCGGCCCGCTGACCAGATTCACTGTGTTCTCGGCAAATCCGCCGCTGATCAATTCATCCAGTCCCGGAATTCCTGTAGGTACTCTGCTCTTAATCATGTGCTCACCACCGTGTTGTTGCTCAATTTTCTGATCTTGTTGAGAACCTCGTCAGTTTCACTGGCCAGGAAGAACGGGAGCACCAATTTCAGCCTGCCCGTCAGTTTTTGCAGGTCATCATGGGATAGGTTGTCCAGGTCGATGCCAAGGTCAGAGGTCTGTTTTGAAAGAACGTAGATGCTCATCCTGCCGAGAGAGCTGCTCTCCATCACTTTCAGCACATCCGTTCCCAGTGCGTTCATATCAATCCCCGAGAATGCCCAACCGGCCGAGTTCGCCCAGGATCAGCTGGGCCCTTTCGTTCTCGAAGCAGGTTTTGACCGAAGTCGAAACCATGACCTGGGCTGTCGCCTTTCCGAAGGCAGTGACCAGGCAGGTGTTGAGGCTCTCAAGCGATTTGGACGGGTTGGTCTTGTCGAAGTCCCCCTCGCCCATCTTCAAAATGTTCCTGGCCATCTGGGGCCCTATGGCCTTGCCCAGTGTCCTGTACAATTCTCTGTATATCTTTTCAGCGGAATCAGCGTCTAGCACGTTCAAGGTATGCCCCCACGCAATTTTAAGATGAGAATGGAATCGTTCTATATATAATTAATTGAAATTACTAAGTTCTTCATAAAAAATTACTGATTCGTCCTATATGAATTGAAGCTAGGAGGCGAAATTTGGCGGAGGAAAACTATTAAAACTAAATCCCATTGCGGAATCACCGCAAGGGCTCATGGTCTAGTTGGTTACGCCGACCGGGAAATGCCGGCAGCGCCACAAAGGACGTCTCCTTGACATGGAGAAGATCTCCAGTTCGAATCTGGATGGGCCCACTTCTTTTTTCTCTGGATGCAATAATTGTTCATTAAAAAGAAGCGCAACTAATACGCCTATCGCTTGTATCTGCAGAGTATTAGGCAGCACCGGCGAACTTTATGGCCACAATCTTCGCCGATATAATCAAATTGCATGGATCCTTTTCCATCATCCTTCCGTCGTGGCTGAAATCATATAATCTCAAAGTCCGGTTCCCATTATCTCACTGAAAAAAAGCGTTTCCCGCGGTGAGACGCGAATCCTTTTCGAACCAATCGCATTCCCATCATTCGTGGAAACATGCCCACTTCCGTCCTAATCCTTATATACCCGTTCCCGCTATGATAATTTAATAGGAATACGTGATGGGCATGGACGATTGGGAGATTCGCTGGGCACTCCTGGAGGCGGCCAGACAGAACATGGTTGACATTCTCGATGAAGAGTTGCACCTCGAGAGGCTCCTTTCCGACCTTCCTGACCCGGATGTCATTTTCGGGATGGTGAGAAACCGTCTTGAGCTTCCTGGTGATGCCCCTTTGCCGGACGATTTGTCAAAGGATGAGATAGGCGATATAGTCAAGGCCGTGAATCTAAGCCTGGGCCATGCTGTTTCCGAGGCATTCAAGGAAGCCGTGAAGCAGCCCAAGCTGCTCAAGGCGATAAGAAACCTATTCTCCACGCATCCCGAGAACTTCGACTCTCTCGGGCCAGAGATGAGCGCCAGATATGCCAATGTCATACTTGATTTCTCAGAGAAGTACGTCGAAACGCCCAACTGGATCAAAACACAATCCCTGATCATAATCGCCGACTCCCTGGTCAATAACATCACGGGTCCTGAAAGGTCATTGCTGGACGCAAGGCTCGAAGTGAACTGGGGCATCTATCTCTGGAAATGCGGGGATTACTCCGAGGCTGAGAGGAAGTTCCAGAATGCCAATGACTCGGTGACGGGGCTGCTCAATATTCCGGGCAGGAAGGCAGACCCTGCGCAGGCAGCAATGGACATCGAGCTTCATTCAAGGGTTCTGATGGGCTTCGGGCTTCTTTACGGAGACCTGCTGGAGGACAAATCAAAGTCCATCGGATTCAACAAAGCCTGCCTGGCCAGATTGTCACTGCTTGAGGAGTCATACAGGCGCAGCAAGATAAAGACCAGCATCCTGAACAACCTTGGGGTCGCCTACCAGAGAATGGCAGAGCAGTTCCCCCAGGACAGGGAGAAGCACCTCATGGAAGCGGCGCTGCATTACGAGGAGGCGCTGTCAATCGCCAGAGGCATCCATTTCACTAAGATGGTGGGATGGATCCTGTTCAATGCCGGGGAGATATACGCTTTCCTCGGCCAGTTCGAGAAGGCCGAGAGGTATTCTGCGGAGTCCCGCAGGCTGTTCAGCGTGAACGTCCCCAATGAGAGGGGCCTTTCTGGCGTCGAGATGCTGGATGCCGTGATCGCCAAGGAAAAGAAGAATTATCCGGTTGCCCTCGACAGCATCACCAGGAGCATCCTCCTCAGGGAAAAGGCCAACGAGCCCAGGCGAATCGCGGATGCCCTGGAGCTCCGGGGAGACATACACCTGGCAATGGGGAACCAGGGCAAAGCGTCAGAGAATTATCGAAACGCCCATGCCATATACCAGAGCATAGGCTCCGAGGCCGGGGTGAGGAAGATGGCCGGGAAGCTGAAGGCGATGGATTGATGCCCTACGTTTCTGATATTCGCAGAATTTTTTTATCATCTCCCGCACATCTCCTATGGAATCATCCATCTGGTGAAGGAATATGTATGCCACAGCGGAAGCAGCCCCGTTGTTCATATAGAAATGCGATTTAACCATTCCAATGCCTGGCGAGATTCATTATTTGTTGATTTCACTAAAAGGAAGGTGACACGGTTCTCATTGTTGACTGGTGCCCAATCTTCTCGACATGTTGCTTGAGGCACTTCAATTCCAGGTTAATCCGCATGATTCTCATGCCTTGCCGAAGCCCAGTATGATTAAAATGTGTCAAATCAATAAGAATTCCAGATTCGCCGTTATGATGCCTACATGAAAATCCTCTGAATGCATCATTCAATTCAAAACGATGTTCAATGATTATCATATCTATAAAAAAGTTAGCTGAGAATACTCAAGAAAGAACATTACGCTAAATTTTGATGTTAATCTGTTCCGAAAATCGGAACAGGGAGTGTAAGAAATGAACCGAACGAAGTATATTTTATCGATAGTGGTCGCAGGGGCATTGCTTCTGCTGTGTATGGCGAATGTCCAAGCGGATAATCTCGGTGAAGGCCAAATGGCTCATGACCAGGTACCCGAAGTTTCCGGGCCTTGGATGAATTCCGAGATGAATGCTGCAGGCCTTGGCAAATGGGACGACCCGAGCGATACAGGTCAGGGCGATGGACTGAACG
>CALKWP010000123.1 GCA_938004075.1 uncultured Methanomassiliicoccales archaeon | reverse complement strand
CCAGGAATGGCATTCCGCCTGTTGCATTGCCCGTCCCAGCGGCTTCAAGGTAGCTGCGTGTCACCGGCAGCGTGAAGTCATTGCTCAGCACCAGCATCAGAATTCCCTGAATAAGGTGCAGAATACCCATAGTAAGATTGAAATTCTTCAGCTTCTTGAATTTAATATCTTCTTCGACCACATTATCCCTCACCCCGTTAATGTCGTATGTTTATTTATAATATGCCTTATTTTCGGCAACATGTTTTTATTCTGCACCATAATATCATTGTTGGAGAAATCCCGAGAGGTCCGAGAATGGTTGAAACGGTGAAATATGAAATGCTGAAAAAAATTGGGGAAGTGGAGATAAGGCAATACCCCAAGATACTTCTGGCGACTGTAACTGGCATCGAGGACGATTCATCTTTCGGAATTCTTTTCAACTACATAAGCGGGCAGAATCAGAGCAGGAAGAAACTCGCCATGACAAGCCCAGTGATCAGTTCAGAAAAGATATCAATGACCGCACCGGTCATATCCAACGGCAGGTTCTTCACATTTGCCCTGCCTGACCATTACACGATGGAAAATGTCCCGAAGCCGGATGACAGGCGCGTGAACATCCATGTCCAGCCTGCCAGAAAATTTGCAGTTCTCAGGTTCAGCGGCAGGGCCAATCCCACTTCTGTTGAAAGCAAATCAGCCGAGTTGCTGAAAATTCTTGCAGAGAATGAGATTCCCACAAGAGGCGGCATCTTCCTGATGCGCTACAATTCACCGTTCGCGCCAGGGTTCATGCGCAGGAACGAAGTTGGCATCGAAATTATGCAATAAAATATTTACCTTCATCCCTTTGTGGTATGCATGCCACTCACAAGGCCAGACATCGAGGAATTGCTTGAGAAGGACCCGAAACGCATATGCAAGGGTGAACCCGTGGACCTCTGCGTCCAGATAGTCGCGGTTGCCGACCTTCCCACCAAGTTCGGCGATTTTCAGGTGGTTGCATTCTACAACAATGAGGATGAGAAGGACCATATTGCCGTTGTGAAAGGAGATGTCATGAACAAGGAGAACGTCCCGGTGCGCATGCATTCCGAATGCCTGACCGGCGATGCTCTGGGTTCATTGAGATGCGACTGCCGGGACCAGTTGACTTCCGCGCTGGAGATGATAGGCAAGATGGACTGCGGCATACTTCTTTACCTGCGCCAGGAAGGCAGGGGAATCGGCCTGATGAATAAACTGAAAGCGTACCAGCTCCAGGACTTCGGGTACGATACCGTGGAGGCGAACCAGGCCCTCGGTTTCAAGGATGATGAACGTGATTACCACATTGCAGCCCATATGCTGCTCACGCTGGATGTTAAGTCGGTAAAGCTAATCACCAACAACCCGGCTAAGATGGAAGGCCTGAGGCGCTTCAGAATCGAGGTTACAGACAGGATTCCGCATCTCATGGCCCCGAACCCCAATAACCGGGAATACCTCCGGACAAAGATGAAGAAATCCGGGCATATGCTGGACGGCCTGTTTCAAGAGTGATGGCAAATTATTTCTATCGATGCGGGCATGACATCCCTGTTAAAATGATTGATACCTTCATTGCCAGAGAGAAAGAGTTGGCAATCATTAAGACCCACTTGGAAAAAGCCGCTGTATCAAAAGGCGCCACATTGCTTCTTACAGGAGAGCCAGGCATTGGTAAATCTGTACTGACGGATGCTGCCTGCAGGAAAGCAATGGAAAACGGCTTCAGGGTCTTCAGAGGCGCAGAACCAAAGGAGTCAACAAGGCCATTCAATGTCCTTACCCAGGCATTTGACGGGCTTACTTCAAAACCGCTCTTCGAGGAGCAGGAATCCGTGTCATTTGCAGAAGTTCTAGCCATCAATTCCGCCGGGCTCCTCATGGCAAAATCCTCGGCTGAGGAGGGAAAGCTCGATGCGGATATCTTCGCAGGAATGCTTACCGCGGTCCAGAATTTCGTCAGGGACAGTTTTGATTCATCCGGTTCCATGTGCACCAACCTGGGTCGCCTGGAGTACGGTGACATGAAGATACTGATTGAGAACGGCAAGAACCTGTGCATAACTGCAGTGCTGGTCGGCCGGGAGCACGAGGACATGGCCAGCGTTCTCAGGAGCGCTGTCAGGGATCTGGAACAGAACTATGGGGAGATGCTTGCTGCCTGGTCTGGGAATATGTCGGCGATGGCACCTGTACTTAAAAAACTTGATGAACTGGCGCGCAGGCAATTCCTCGTTCGCAGGGATCTATCTCATGTGAATCTTGAGATTGAGATCTATCGTATATCTGACACCGCGCTGGAAGCATTGCGGAACGAATGCGCAAGAAACCCGGTGCTTTTGGTACTGGAGGATGTCCACTGGTCATCTGAGGGATCG
>CALKWP010000122.1 GCA_938004075.1 uncultured Methanomassiliicoccales archaeon | reverse complement strand
GAGAACTCACTTAAGAAAACCAAATTTCTGTCCAACTGCGCGGGGCCACCTCTCCGTGCCGCGCGTGAGGTAGCTAAGCCAACCGTATTGGTCAGTGATTCCCCAGAAGAGGCTTCTAAAGTTATCGGCGCATCGAAAGCCGAGGCTGCGACGATATTGCGTGGAGAGCAGGATGTCTTCTTTGCTGCCTGTAGGGATTTCTACAATCGGCCAGGGGGAGAACAGAACGTACCCTGTGAAAAGCCTTGGGAGTGCCTGACTTGCCAAAATGCCATTGTTACGAGGCATCTATTGCCGCGAGTGCTGGCTTTTCGAGATTTTATGGCGGAGCAACGTAAGGAGCTCCAGCCAGATGACTGGAGTCTCAAGTTTTCTAAGGCGTGGCAGGTGCTACATGCTGAAATTCTTCCTAAATTCTCTGCTGAAACCATTGAAGAGGCGGAGCGCTACGCGGCATTAGAGCGCCTCTATATTCCACTTTCTATTAAGCAGTGAGTATGAGCAGCGTCGAGAATATCGAGGGCAGGGGCTACTACCCTGCAAATTCATTAGCTCCGAGCGGAATCGTTCGCAGCGACGCAAGAGTCTCCTTGGATTCGGTCTTTTCAGACGGGACTTGGAATATGTCGTCGTGTGTCACAACCCCGGGTGTTGGTAACGGGCCTAAGCAATGGTCCTATGAAGCTGTTCCAGGGTTTCCTGGAGGATTTGCGTTGTCACTCGCGGAATATGCTTACGCACGGCTACACAACCCTTGTGTAAGTGAGGTCGAGAATGCTGCATGGTTGAGTGTGAGGCAGGAACTTGAAGTTCTGACGGAGTTCGCACGATTCTGCTCAAGCCAGGGCTTTATTAGCTTTAGCCAACTTAACCAAGTATTGTTTTACCAGTATTTGAAAGGTCTTCAGTTTGGAGCGCTGGGCGTAGGTAAGAAGTCGGAAGCTCGAATTCGTACAATCTTCCTCTGCATATATCGGCTTTGGGAGCATTCGGCGGCGGTGGGTGAGCCTATTGTAGATATTCCATTGGGAAGGCCATTCGACAAGGTCTTCAGAAAGACTGGCGGGATTAGCTCTGGTGAAAATAGGACGCCGGTAATTCCAGAGCACGTATATGCCGCAATAATGAACTATGCCTTGAGTTACGTGCTGGATTACAGTCCAGTGATTTTAGAGGCGTGGATGGCCCTGCAACAGGCTTGGGATACTGTTCCGTTGCATTTAAGTGGCAGTGGGAAAACAAAACGGCTGGTCGTTGCTGCAGATAAATTGCTAGCAAGCCGTAGTTCAACGTGGCGGCGCCAAGCTTGGAAGACGTATGGTGATGTCTATGATGAACTGCAACAGCTAAGAGTCGCATGCATGCTGACGTTGCTTGCCTACAGCGGAATTCGTTGCTCTGAACTTCTTTCTGTCGAGGCAGGGTGTTGTGTTTCTGATAATGCTGATGACGGGTCGCTCATTCATTTCCTTAATACCAAGGTTCATAAGCATCGTGAGCGCGGTGCAAAAGATTCATGGGTCGTTATAAAGGAAGTCGTAACTGCCGTTGAAATCCTTGAAGTTCTAACCAAGAGAGCGCGTCTCGAGACTGGCTGTAATCTCCTGATGTTGACGGATAGAAAAAACGCTTTTTTCTCTGTAAATAAATCGTTTGCAGGCAACTTTGTTTCTGAGATTGGCTCAGGAGGAATTGTTGCCCAAATCAACAGGTTCAGAGATTACTGCAATGCCAATTTGGTTGGTGACGGTATCCCCGGATGGACAGATGAGAACGGGGTGGCCAAGCTGTGGAAATTCAATACGAGGCAATTTCGTCGCACCTTGGCGCGGTATATAGCACGGCAGCCGTTTGGTGTTATTGCGGGGATGCTGCAATACAAGCATGTTGAAATTGCGACCTTTCAAGGGTATGCGGGCAGCGAGCCTGAATGGAATAAGCTGTTGGCCGATGAGAAAGTCTTGGCAAGTATCGATGTGTTGGAAGAGGTTGCTATGGACCTATCCAACGGTGAGCTGGCCGGGAATGTCGGGCAGAGGTTGAAAGAACAATTTTCTGTTGAGTTCAGAGGGCGCGCTGAGGATTTTCCGCCATCTCAGATAGCTAAGTGGTTGGCCAATGCAGCCAAGCCATTGTTCGTCGGCAAGTTCAACTTCTGTTTTTTCGACTCCACAAAAGCCGCTTGTACGAGCAGCCAAGCTGACGCACCGGTGTTGAATCATTGTCAGCCCGAAGTTTGTGGGAATGCTTGCATTGGCAAGCGCCATATATCTAAATGGGATGCGCAGCTAAAGCAGGCTGAGGAACTCGCTAATCATCCAAAGGCATCCCGCATTCACCGCCAGGTAATGTCCTCTGAAATTGCTAAGCTTCGGGCGGTGGTCGATAATTTTGGGAGAAAGCCGTGAAGGAAAAAACCCATCAGGCCATCGTTGATGCTCTTGACCTTCTTGCTTCGGGAAAGCCGGCCAAGACGAATGGCAAGATTACGGGGGTCAATCTGGCTAAAGAGGCTGGCGTCAGTAAGGCAACTCTCTATCGCTACTTTGACCAGAATGCTGACCTCCAAGAGGCATATGACGCCCTGCGCAAGCACGGGGTCAGGGAAGATGATGTTGTCCCGGAGACTATCGAGCAGGCAAATCGACTTCTCAAAAACGAGGTAAAGCTACTTCGCACGGAGCTCGCTGAGGTGCGGCGGCAGGCAGAGCTGTCTAACAAGCTAAAAGCACATCAAATCCAGCTCTTGTGGTTGGAAAATGAGCGCCTGCAGGAGGAAGTGGCACGAATGCTGGCAAGGCAGGGGGGCAATGTTGTTCCTCTGGTTACTGATGTAGCCAGAAAGTGACCCGCCCGTCTCGACAGATTAAAACGACCGACCCGCACCATTTTCGCGCAGCCAGTTCGCTGCGACTTCCCAGTTAGGCATTACTTTCTCTACTTCGCACCAGAACTCTTTTGTGTGATTGCGCTGTTTGAGGTGGGCGAGCTCATGTACTACCAGGTACTCCAATACGTCGGCCGGTAGTGCCATCACCTTCCAGTGAAAGTTGAGGTTTCCCTTGTCTGAGCAGGAGCCCCAACGATTTTGTAGTTCCCAGACGCGAAGCCGACCTGGTGTTACGCCCATGCGTGATGCAAAGCGCGAAATGACCGCGGGAAGGCGTTCGTAGCCCAGATTGCGGTAGAGCGCACGTAGCAATTCCTCAGCTTTGTTTTGATGGCTACGTCTCAGAATCAGTCTGCCCTCAACCAGAGCAATGGGCTCTGCAGCATCTTCTCGGACGTCAAGAATGCATGGCTGGCCAGCAACATAGAAGGATTCACCAGATACGAACTCACGTCTCGGTGCCTCTCGGTTGAGTTCACGCCATAACGCCCGGTTCCTATAAATCCAGGGGAGCTTCTTCTCGACCACCTTGGCCAACTGGTCCTCCGTAACACCATGTGGCGCACGGACGCTTACCGAGCCATCGCGCTCGATAAAAATGGCAACGCTCCGACGAGCGGAGCGCAGCACAGTGCATTCAACGTCAGCAACTTTCAGCATCAGCTGAGAATATCAGTTTGCCGAGCCTTCGCCAGTTGAACAATGTCGTTTGCCAGCGCCTCGAAGTGTTCAACCACCACATCGACGCCACTATCGAGCAAGCGGTCGGCAACGAGGCCTTGTAGCCCGGAAACCATTACGCTGTTGCCCCAGAACCCCGGCGTGGCAATTTCGTCCTTCAGAGTAGGCAGTAGGCCATTCACTACTGATTTGATACCCGCTTTGTCTGTAGCAGTCAGCTTGATGGTCTTTTCAAGAGTCTTGAGCAACATCTCATAGAAGGGCACTGCTTTCGTATCAACACCTTCTGTCGGTGCTTTTGAACGCCCTGATTTCGCCTTGCCAACCAGCAACTCAAGCTGCTTGGCTTGTTCATCCCAGTTGTTCTTGTAGCTCTTGAGTACTGCCTCAAGCTTTTCAGACAACGAGCTGAACCAGGCCGGGTCCTCATCCATGTGAACTGTGATGTGCTTGCGCAGTGAGTGTTCCATCTCAGAGGCCTTGGCCTTTGACGACTTGCTCTTTTTCACTTGTTCCGGGAAGGCCGACGACATCAGTTCGACCGGAGGCACCTTCATGTTGATACCAAGACTGACTAGATGCTCATTGATGAGCTTTTTGACCTTCTCGCCAGCATTGCCAAAGCTCATGCCTTCATCTTTGAAACGCTCTCGCACCTGAGCCTTGAGCCAGGCAAAGCGCTTGGCTGGGGCAATGAAATCGGTAGCCTTCGGGTCTGGCAGGATTGTGTTCAATGCCTGCAGGAACAGCATCAGCAGGACCGAAAAGGTCTCACGCTGCTGGATGTCCTCCAGCAAATCCATCATCACTTCGAAGACGAGATAGTCATCTTCAGGATTGAGTTTCTGATTGCCCCAATCCTCGGCTTCCGGCAGCTTGTTCTCCTTGAAGAAGTAAATAAGGCGGCCATAGGTGCCTTCAAGCTTGGAGAACTGCTCCTCCATGGAATGCATGCCTTGGAGGATGTCGTTCTGGTCATCGCTGGCGTAGATTTTCAGGGCTTCGCGAAGATGTTTCGTCAGGCCAACGTAGTCCACAATCAAGCCGAACTTCTTACCAGGGTAGGTTCGATTCACGCGGGCAATTGCCTGGAGCAGTGTGTGCTCGCGCAACGGCTTGTCGATGTACATGACCTGCTCAATAGGAGCGTCAAACCCCGTCAGCAGCATGTCGCAGACAATCAGGAAAGCAATGCCGGTTTCAGGCTTCTCATAATCGAAGCGCTTCAAGAAGTTGTTAACCGCATCGAGCTCCTTGGCCCGCTTTTTGGCTTCCAGGACGCCTGCCAGTTCGTTAGTGCCATCCACGGATACGACCACCGCTGCCTTGAGGAACTGGATTCGTTTCAGAATCTCAGGGTCGGCATCGGCGCGTTTTGCATAGGTCCCAGCATACGCCTCGAGTGCCTTGTGGATTGCCACCTCATAGCGCAGAGCAGCAACCTTGGAGACGCTGACGACCTGAGCCTTGAAGCCGTCAGGCATGACGTTCTCAACGTAGTGCTTCACCAGGTTCTTGGCCACCTCAGCGATGCGGGCTTCGGCTTCCAGGATGTCTTCCCGGGTGCCGTACTTTTCCTTGATGGCTTCAAGTTCCTCTTCGGTCCGGTCGGCGAATAGGTCCTCGAACTTCTCATCGAACTCGGACTTGTGCGAAAGCGCGGTATCGGTCGTGCGGCCGGTGTAGATGATGGGCAGGACAGCGCCGTCATCCTGAGCATCCTTCAGCTTATAGGTGTCGATGTAGCCGCCAAAGCGCTGGATGGTGGTTTGGTCGTGGCTGCTGGTAATCAGAGGCGTGCCTGTGAAGGCTATTTTGATAGCGTTCTTGAAGGCGACAGCAAGGTTATTCCCTAAATCCGAATACTGCGTACGGTGGGCCTCATCAATAAAGACGATGATGCGGTCTGATGTATTCACCTCTGGGAACGGTTTCAGCTTCGGGGCAGCCAAGGGGATGCCCAGTGCCGATTTGACGCTCTCAGGCAGTTGCTCGGCTGCCTCGCGGAACTTGTGGACCATGACCAGGTAGAGGCCAGAGTCCTTGCCGGCCAGCTTGTCCTTGAGCTCTTGTGTGCTGCCAATGGTGGTGACTTTCTCGCCGGCGAGGTGCGCGGTGCCACCCAGTTGGTCTTCGAGGTCGGTGCGGTCATTGACCATCACCACTTTCAAGTCGAACAGGTCTTGCGATGAGCGTAGCTTCTTGACGAAGAACACCATCGTCAGCGACTTGCCGGAGCCTTGGGTATGCCAGATAACACCACCCCGGCCGGGGCCTTCGTTGCTGCGGATACGAGCCAGGGCTTTGAGAATGGCCCGGTATTGCTGGTAGCGACAGACGACCTTGATGAGCTTGTCGCGCTTGGTGGCAAACAGGCAGAAGTTCTGTAGTAGGTCGAGCAGCGTGGGCTTGGGCAACATCCCTTGGATTAGAACCTCCTGGGCCCGTGGTGAGCCTCCAAGAGGTGGGGTGTAGGTCTGGTACTCCGGTGGCTCGACAGAGCGCCAGGTCTGGAATTCATCCATCTCTGCGGTGATGGAGCCATACACCGCCTGGGTCCCCGTGGTGGCCACCGAGAACAGGTTGAAATGGAAAAG
The DNA here is from genome assembly GCA_938004075.1 of uncultured Methanomassiliicoccales archaeon. Lineage (GTDB taxonomy): Archaea > Thermoplasmatota > Thermoplasmata > SG8-5 > SG8-5 > UBA147. The sequence continues at coordinate 9,667 of CALKWP010000122.1, read as the reverse complement.
GCGCTCCTCACCTTCTTTGACACCACCCTTGGTCGACTCGTCGCGCCGCTCGGAGTAACGGAAGATTTGGCGCTTTGCTTCCTCGAGCGGAAGGCTGGTGAAGGTATTCGCTTCCTTGGCCTCAATAACAACCAAGGGCAAGCCATTCACGAACAACACGACGTCGGGGCGAATGTGTTCCTTGGCCTGCCCGGGAGTGTCGATACGGAACTGGTTGATGGCCAGAAAATTGTTCAGCTCTGGCTTGTCAAAGGCGATGAAGCGGGCCTTGCGTTTCACGATACCGGATGCAGTTTCGTGGTCGAGGTTATCAACACCCGATAGGAGCGCCTCATGGACTGCCTTGTTGGCCTCCACAAGAGAGCCTGGGCGGGATGTGATGTGCTCGAACAAAAACTCGAGTTGCTCATCGGTTAGCCAGGGATGACCAGAATCGTCAAGGTTGATGGCCCGAACTGCATTGCAGAAAACGCTCTTGAGCGCGACCTCCTTGAAACTACTGCGGTGGCTGCTTTCAGGAGATGAGGGTAGTGCCTCACCGTGGTCGACCACATTCCAGCCAAGCGCGGCTAGTTGGTCTAGGAATGGTTTTTCTACTTGTTGGCGTTCGGACACGATGATTCCATGTTGGTATGTGCGCGGCTTACCTTCTGCGCCGCAGCTTGCTGAATAGTTTTGTATAGGCAGGTCTTGGTGGGTTCCGTGCAGGGTATTTGAGGTCTTTGACCGTGACGGGTACCCGACGTACAGCGAAGACCTGCCCATTGAGCCGAACGATGCAATCCATATAGTGGAGGCCGACATACGCGGTGTGCTCATCTGCTTCAAGCATGCGTATGCCAATTCGGCGATGGCCTAAGTCACCAAGATAGTCAGACTCATCTCCATCGTTTCTAACCGTCCATTCGACGGATGCAAAATCCGGCACAACATGAGGGTTCACAATCCGAAAGACTAGGTCGCAATCTTTTGGGACGCTCGGCACTTCATTTCTGTATGTGCCAATTGGCTTTTTTGTGGTCCGGTCGAATACCTCGATTTCAATCTCTGGCAAGACCATGACTGCTCGCCCTGAAACCTCTTCCAGAACTTCTACTTCCTGTGTTTCGGGTAGAGGCATTAGGAACGAGAAGGCTTCTGACCAAGCAAGTGCAGCTGCAGCTTCATCCTCGGCGGCCTCGGCATTCTCTGCTGCATCTCTGAGAGCTTGTAGAGTTGTCAGAAATACCCCCCAGTAGTCCTCTGGGATTCTGTTGAGGTTTTCTTCTCCATCGACAGGATTGGGTACCTTCGAATCGGTAAAAAGGCGTTCGTGAATGTCTTTGATGACAACGATAAGTGCTTCTTCGTCATCCATGCCACCAAATCGCTTTAGCCAGTGGCCTGAAAAGCTTTCTGCGACTAAGACGGTAAGTAGGATGGAAGACGGTCGTGCTAACGGTGCCTCAGTGAACGCGACTGCCGCCCAGCCTTTCAGGTATCGAATTAGCCGCCTTAATTGCTCCCTATCGTCACTCTCCACAACATCTCGGAACCACTTGTAGATAGCCTTCGGGTCACTCTCTTCCCAAGTTCCAGATAGGCAGGCCAGTCTTCGTGTATCCGTCGACTTTTCCAGGTGATACACAGGTGTATCAATATGAAATTTTTTCTCGTAGATGGCCCGAGAACATCTTTCCTTTGGCGGCTCGACGATTTGTTTGACATCGCTGTTTTGCGTCTTGAATGCGAGTAGTTCGCGCTGAACCCAGTCCCTAAGCTGGGTAGGTGCGGGAGTAGCGTCGCCATCGTTCTCCCACTGGAAGTAGATGCCGACATCGACGTCATATTCTTCGTCTACATGCACCGGCCGAATTAGCGTTCCGAATTTGTATGAACCTTGCAGCCACGTAGAAATTGGGTAGCCGTAATCATCATAAAGCGCCTGCTTTAGGTGGTCAGCCAATGCGTTCCACTGTGTTTGCAAGAATTCACGCTGCTCCGGCGATGGGGATACCCGCTTCAGCAGGGTTTGCTCTCCCGCCCCATTAAACAGAGATGCTGCTTTTCCCAAGGTCTCAGTCCTTAATCAGCTGTAATTGTGGTTTATGCGATAAGAATACAGGTAGTTTTGTCGTAAGCACATCTGTGACGGCTTTTTCAGCTAGTGCAAGCAAGGTTTTCTTTGCTGCATCGGTAGCCACATCCAATCCGAGGTCTTTTGCTTGCTCCTGGGAGGGCTCATGGTCAATCCGGAAATATCGCTCTTTCAATCGATGCGAGACCAGTTGGTCCACAAACTGCTGCTGTGCCGAAATCATCACCGAGAACAAGCGTTGGTCTTGCATCCAGTCAGCAATCCCGAAGTCGCGACCAGAACTAAATGACAAGGAATAGCTTTGAGTCGTCGTTCCTATGCTCAAGATTCGCAAGGCGTCAGCTGGAACTTCAAAGAAATGCTCAGCCTCATGCGCGGCAATCAAATCTGGTGCGTTGGCGAACAAGCCACCGTCGGCATAGAGGCATCCTTGCACCTCTGCGAGCTCGAAGAAGGTTGGTGCCGCAGCGGTTGCGAGCGCAACCTCAACTGCCTTTAGTTTCCAATCCCGATTCCATTCACGCTTGTGCCGTGTTTTAAAAACCTGAGGCTTGCCTTGCGTGACATTCACTGCGGGTATGGCTACTGGATGAATAGCATCACCAAGCGTTGTTTCTGCTGGTATCAGTTCAGTTATGGCTTCACGCAGTGGGGAGGTCGAGTACCTGGCCTTCTTTGAATGCTTAACAAGGTCCCATCCAATGGCTAATTTGCCTGCTGGTGGCTCGTGCAGCGGAAATATGGTCTCCCCATGGTTGAGGAATACCTCAACCACCTTGCTCATTGGCACTTCAAAGGCTACGGCGAGTGCAACGATGCCGCCAATTGAGGTGCCGCAAGTAAGGTCAAAATACTGACCAATCGGCTTTTTCAGGTGTTCTTCAATCACCGCCAAGGCTTTGGCAGTGAATAGCCCACGGTAGCCCCCACCAGTGAGGGCAAGCGCTTGAAAAGGTTGGTCGTTGGTCCACTTCACTGGAGTACCCGTGTTTTGCCCGTTAGAAGGTCACGCATGAGACCTTGTTTTTGAAGATGCAGCTTCACAGCCAAAGCCTGTTCAGAAGCAATTTCTTCATCGGCTGCATCCAATAGAGCCGCCAATTCCTTTTGGGTCTCGAGCGATGGCTTGGGCACCCTCAATGCATTGATAGTGGTGAGGTTCAATCCAGCCTTGGCTCCCCCATCATTGAGCTTGGAAATTTGTTCAGACCCGAATGGGCTGGCCAGTACATGTGCCACCCATCGAGGGTCAAGGTCTGCATCGCTAAGGCGAGCCAGTGCGATATGTTGGTTGATGTAGGCGGTGCCAAAGCTTTCTGGAATGCATCCAATAATTCCAAGGTCGGCCGTAATTGAAATCAATACGTCGCCAGCTTCCAGTCGGGTACGCTGACCCTCACCAGCAGCGGGTGGATTAACAAAAACCACATCGTCAAAACGAAGATTTGGGTGTGCGCGGGTTAGGTTTCCTATCCGAAGGAACAAGTCTCCCTCGGGTGCGTAGTATTGAGCCCAACCTCGAGAGCCTGATGTAATAACTGAACAAACGTCACCCAGAGCGACCGTTGATGCAGACGTTGCTGCGGGTAAAAGGTGCTCCTGAACCAGTCCTTTACGGCGCTGAGTTAGCTTCTCAATTAGCGACTCCGTTGCCTCAAGCTGCTCATCCAGTGCGGACAGCACATTGGCGATGCCTTCTTGCTCAACTACCGTGGTGGGCAGTAACACCATCAGGTTACGTAGCTTTTCTTTATTAAGGGTTGCCCCTTTTACTGCTGTATCGAACTGCGCTGTGCTTACCGCCTCTGGAAGAGCGTAGTACAACCATTCAGGGAGAGCTTGGCTCGTGTCCGGATAAAACGCTGCGATTGCTTCATTGGTAAATAAGTCAGTGCCAGCAATCCCCATTCTCCCAAGAGTTAGCTTGAAGCTCATTAAAACAGTTCCCCTTGGAACTGCTTTAACATTACTTCTGGGAATTGCAGAATCAGTTATTTGCTCTGCCGTGCTAGTTATGTGCCGAGGCCCCAAGTCCGAAATGGCAACCCAAGGATGACCTTTCCCTTGTTCGGCCCAGAATTCAGGCACTCCCCGAGATGGTGTACCGCCAATTTCAATCTGACAGAAATCTTGTAGTCTCTTCCGAGGAATGGCATTACTCATAGCCTTTCTCCTTCAGAAAGGCGCTCAGCTTGACCGCTGCAGCAGTCCGCTTGGCTTGGATGTCGAGCAACGTAACCGCGTATTTGCCCCAAAGTAGTTCAATCCTGCCCACCAACTGTGTCTGGTAAGCACCTACACGGTTTTCATAGGCTCTGAGTAGCGTTTTCATCCAGCGTTCGAGAATAAGCGTTTCCGCATCCCTATCGGAGATGTCGTCGCGCGCCTTGTCCACCAAGGCATCACGCTTCAGTTCAATGGCTTTCACCGTTTGCTTGGCGGTCTTGAGCTCATCTTCCTTTTTTGCGTGCTTGGACATCAAAGCCTCAACCTCCGATACTGCCGCCTCACGCAACTTGGCTTCCGCAGGGGCTGTCTTCTTCAGCGCCTTTGCTTCACGAGACAATTCCTTCTTGCGAGCTTTCAAGGCGTCAATAACAGCCTTGGGCAGTACGTCACCACTTTCGTCGAAGTCGTAGGTCTCAAGGTCTACCTCTTCGGCTTCCTCTCCCTCGCCAGGCTCCGCAGCCTCAAACTCACCTTGCAAGCGAGCGATGGTTTCCTGTGCGTTTTGAAGCTCCTTCAACACTTCAGGGAATTGGGAGGCCAAAATGTCATCGGCCGGAATCAGGTCGGCATTCCACCCAGAAGCTGCAACCGACTTGAAGTCAGTCGTCAGCTCACTGACAAATTCGGCAAACGCTCCGCGCACTTGGAACTTGTCGAGCAGTCCCATAGGCACCAAGGTGTCCTCAAGGCTCTGGGCGAACTTCTTCCGCAATGGAACGAAGCTGCCCAGCGTAGGCAACTGCTGCAGGTCAGCAACATTGCCTTGCCACCAGGTGGCCAGCGCCTCAGCGAATTTCGCGTTGGCGGCTTTGACTGAGTCGTTGCTTTCAACCAGCACCTTGGCTTGCGCTTTGTCTGCCTTCAGAGTCGGGGCAAAGTCGCAGTAAGCAGCATCTCCCGCACGACGAACGAAAAGCTGGTCGCGTAGCGTCACATAGTTGCCCCAATAGCCCTGAAGGTCCTCAATCTCGACTGTGGGCACTCCGCCGTGTATATGAGCGCGAACGTCCTGCGGCTCAGGGCGTGGCGAGTTGTCGACGTAGCGACGGATGTTCAGGTTCCAGTCTTCATCCTTCAATGCAGCGGTCGGAATCAGCTCTGAGTAGCCTTTGACCTCGAGGCGTTCGTGATACACGTAGGCAATCTTCTCGATGTCTTCAGGGCGGAGCAGGTTTTGGTTCTTACCTTCCTTGAATTCTCGGTCGGCGTTGATGAACAGCACTTCCTTGCGCGCCTTCGCTCCAATCTTGGAGAGCACCAGCACGCAAGCTGGAATACCCGTACCGTAGAACAAGCCAGGTGGCAGCCCGATAACGGCTTCCAGGTTGCCGGCCTCGATGATTTTCTTGCGGGCTTCCTTTTCAGGGCCGCCACGGAACAGTACGCCATGCGGCATGACCACTGCAGCTTTGCCTTCTTGTTCCAGTGTGGCCACGATGTGCTGAACGAACATCATGTCTGCCTTCTTACCGGTCTCGGGCATGAAGGTATGGAAGCGCTCAGGGAACTGCATCTCCGTCTTGGAGTAGTTCTGCGAGAAAGGGGGATTGGCCAGGACTCGCTTGAAACGCATCAGGGAGCCGTCGGTCATGTGCTGCGGCTTGCCGAGCACATCCTCGTTGCGGATGTCAGCTGCGCGGTAGCCGTGCAGAATCATGTTCATCTTGCAGATGGCCCAGGTCGTCCCGGACAGTTCCTGGCCATACAGCGCCATACGCTGCGGATTGCCACCAGCTTCTTCAACGTACTGACCAGACTGAATCAGCATGCCGCCAGAGCCGCAGGTGGGGTCGTACACTGACATGCCTTCGATAGGTTCGAGAAGTTGAACCAGCAGGCGAACCACGGGGGCAGGGGTATAGAACTCGCCACCCTTCTTGCCGGCGGAGTCTGCGAAGTACTTGATGAGGTACTCGTACCCCGCACCAAGGAGGTCGGGGAATTCGAAGTCGGCGTTGGCCAGCTTGACCGTGCTGAAGTGGGTGATGAGGTCGACAATTTTGTCGTCGGGCAGTACGCGCTTCTTGTCGCCCTTGGTGTGAACAAAATTGATGGGCTTGAGAACGCCGCTCAGGGAGTCGCTGTTGTCTTCTTCGATGGCAGCCAGTGCTTTATTCACCATCTCGCCGACGTTTTGCTTGACGTGCATCAGGCCACGGAACTGCTGGCCGTTCTCGAGGGTAATGGGCTCATCAAGCTCCCAGCGAGCACGCTCTGGCACCCAGAAGGTGTAGTGGGGGCTGCGCTTGTGATTGAGCTTGGTCTCGATGACCTTTTCAGACGAGCCCTTGGCCTTCTCTTCGGCGAGGAGGGCGGCGCGGTCGGCAGCAAACTGGTCCGACAAGCGCTTCAGGAAGAGCATTCCGAAGAGGTATTCTTTGTACTCCGAAGCATCCATGTTGCCGCGGAGGATGTCACTTGCCTTCAAAAGGAAGGACTCGAGCTGCGTGAGCGTCAGCTTTTTGCGATGAGGTCTGGCCACAGAATCTCCAACCAAGTCGTTGAGGGGATTCTGTATAGCGTTATTGCTCATGCATGAACCTTTCGATGTTGCTTTGTAGGAAATCTCAACATGATAACGTCAAGGTAACTTAGTGGACGATGGATTGGTTGCGTGGTCTTAGTTCTGCGCTTAATCAAAGCCTAGATTTGACCCCGGGGCTGTTCCAAAAACCAAGGTTTGTGAGACAGATTCTGGGGCGCCGTCCGGTTACAATTTTTTGACTCCGGATGTGTTGCAAAACACTGTCGCGTTTTCAAAGTCTCAATGTGGTATACTTAGACAAGTAATGAGACAGGGGGCTATGTGCTCATCGGATACGCTAGAGTTTCAGGTGACGACCAAAATCTGGACTTGCAACTGGATGCTTTGAAGGTGGCGGGGTGCGAGAAAATCTGCACTGACCGCATGACTGGCGCAGCGAAGGACCGGCCGGGGCTGGCGGAGGTATTCAGTTTCCTCCGTGCTGGCGATACCTTGGTGGTCTGGAAGCTTGACCGATTGGGGCGCTCAGTAAAAGGGCTGGTGGAACTGGTGGCAACCCTTCAAGGGCTGGGGGTTCAATTCCGGAGTTTGACTGATGGAATTGATACAGGCAGCGCCGCTGGGCGGTTCTTTTTCCACGTCATGGCTGCGTTGGCTGAGATGGAGCGTGACCTGATTCGAGAGCGCACTAACGCCGGCCTTAAGGCAGCTAGAGCAAGGGGACGCCTGGGCGGTAGAAGACCAAAAATGGATGAGTCCAAGATTCTGTCAGCAATGCGCCTACTGGATTCGGGCATGCCGTCATCCGAGGTCGCGAAAAATCTTGGGGTGTCCAGGGCTACCTTGTATCGTCAGATTCAGAAGGCATCAAGAGCCGAGCTCTCCGGCGCTATACAGAGCTCCAGTTAACATTTTTTGAGGAACAAACATGTTTCGTAGCATTGAAACCCGCATCGTAAACCCTCTTTTGGGCGACAAGATTGACTTGCCGACCTATGCAACCCCGGGCTCGGCGGCCATGGACCTCCGTGCCTGTATCGAGGCGCCAATCAGCATTGCTCCTGGCAAGAACGCACTCATCAAAACCGGCCTGGCTATCAACATGATGGACCCCTCCTTGGTTGCGCTGGTTGCCTCACGCTCGGGGTTGGCGCTCAAGCATCAAGTTGCTGTTCTAAACGCCCCTGGCGTCGTAGACGCCGACTACCATGGAGAGATTGGGGTCATCCTTGCAAACTTCGGTGACGAGCCTTTTGAAGTTCAGCCCGGCGACCGTATTGCTCAATTGATGTTCCAGCCGGTGGTGCAGGTTGCACTTCGATATGTTGACGAGTTCTCCACTCAGACGGAACGCGGCACAGGCGGCTTCGGAAGCACTGGCAAGTCATAAGAAATGAGATGCTTTTGCTCTTGTTGTGCTATAGTGCGTTGAATCAAAAGCGTTTTAATTTATTGAGACTAATATTTTGCGCATAAGCTTTGGACTGATCGACAGTGACTACCAGGGCGAACTGATGGTGTCGGTGTGGAATCGCGGCCACGCCGGCTTCACCATCAATCCGCTCGACCGCATCGCCCAATTGGTCATCGTGCCGGTATTGCAGGTCGGCTTCAACATTGTCGACGATTTCGATGCCAGCCACCGCGGCGAGGGCGGCTTCGGCAGTACCGGGAAGTCGTGATGCGTCGCCTGCTTTTTGCCTTGTTGGCGAGCGGCAGCGTTTGCGCTGCCCAGGCGGCGGACGAACTCGCCCTGATGCAGCGCGGCGAGGAAATGGTCATGGGCAAGTGCTTTCTCTGCCATGGCGCCACCGGCGACAGTTCCAGCCCGCTCTATCCCAAGCTGGCCGGCCAGAATGCGGCCTACCTGCTGAAGCAGTTGCGCAACTTCAAGTCCGGCGCCCGGGAGAGTAACGATATGCGCAAGATCGTCGCCGACATGGACGATGATGACATGCACGCGGTCGCCCACTATTTCAGCCAGCAGCAACCATCGCAGGGCAAATCGGCCTATGGCGAGATGCGGGCGATTGGCGAGCGCCTCTACACACAGGGCAATCCGGCCAACGGCCTGCAGCCGTGTCGCGAATGCCATGGTGACAAGGGGGCGGGCTCGGATGTCCTGCCGCGTATCGCCGGCCAGCACACGCTGTACATCGAAACGCAATTGAACCTGTTCGAGGAGCGCAAGCGCACCAACGACAACGCTCAAATGCAGGATATTGCCAAGCGCCTGTCGATCGACGAGGCGCGCGCCGTCGCCGAGTACCTGCGCAGCTTGTAAGCGCCGGCGGCGGTTCAGGGCTGCACTGCGGCCTTGCCGATGGACTCTGTGGTGCCCGCTGGGTGCGGGCGGGGGCGGTCGACCAGCCAGTTGGTCAGGCCGCCGCCTAGCCACATGCCTATCAGGGCGAGCCAGGCGGTGAGCGCGAAGATGGCGGCGCCAGAGATGCCCGCTCCGACCGCGCAGCCGCCGGCCAGCATGCCGCCAAAGCCCATGCAGACGGCGCCGGCGATGTAGCGGCGCATGCTGTGTCCATCCTTGAAGCCTTCCAGTTTGAGTTCTCGTCCCCACAGTGCGGCGATGAAGGAACCGAGCACGACGCCCGGCACCAGGCCGATGTCGAAATCCCACGGTTGTCCCGGCGGCGATAGCACCAGCATCAGCACGTCGGCCGACGGTCCGGTAAAGCTCAGGCTTTGTACCGGCACGATGTCGAAAGACTGGCTGCCGATTCGGAAGGTAGTCGTCCACGCCAGGGCGATCATGATGCCGACCCCGATGCCGCCCAGCCATTCGCGATGATGCAGGCGGCTGCGCCGGGTGAAATGGATGGCGGCGGCCAGCCAGAGCAGGCCGAACAGGATGCCGCCGA
>CALKWP010000121.1 GCA_938004075.1 uncultured Methanomassiliicoccales archaeon | reverse complement strand
ATGCCGCATCGCCGTACTTCGTGGACTACACCGACAAATCGCTCGTGACCATGTCTCACGGAAACGCGTACTGGGTGCGCGTCACAGCAGACGCGACATGGGCCGTTCAGCCGTAAACGAATGAATGCCGGCGCTTCCGAGCGCCGGCAATTTTCCACCATCCAGAAAAAATGCAAGCCCGATTTCCCAATTTTTATGCAATTTACAAAAAATTGAATAATTATTAATAATATGAGTTACTATTATCAGTTATAAGATGCATGCAATATACGGCAGGTGCAATGCATCGGCCCTATTTTGATTCCATCATCTTGATTTAGGAGCGATTGAAATGGAAGGTAAAAACAAGGCAAGAGTGGGCTTGACATTATTGATTGTGGGGATTATGTTGCTTGCAATGCCAATGCCGTATTTCGGCGCGTCCGAAACCGAAAAAGATTATGTATCGAGCGTTCCCATGGCAAGCACCATTTACGCGGGCGATTATGTATTTGACTTCACCAGGGGCGAGCCAAGTCTGGCCCCATCTCTGATGGCCAATCAGCCAAATGCAGGTGAGGTTGGGAATTACATTGTTCACATGACCGGGCCGATTCCCCAGATATGGGCCGACAGGATAAGCGGCACCGGCGCCGAGATTGTGACATATGTGCCCAATTTCGCATACCAGGTCAGGACGACTCCCGAGATGGCACGCATGTTGGAAAAGCTGCCATTCGTGGACTGGGTCGGGGATTACCACCCGGCTTACAAGATATCATCTGCCGTAACTGGAAATTCCATCAGCGTTTCATTGTTTGGAAACGACATCCCGCGCTCTAGCTTGGACCAGGTCAGGGGCGCGATAAATGTGATTGAAGAGAGTGAAACTGAGTGGGGGTATGTGATCCGGGGAGATGCATTGACCCAGGCATCGATTGAAGCCATTGCGGCGAACCCCTATGTTCAGCAGATATCCCCCATATACATCAAGGAACTCCACGACGAGATGGGGATGCAGATATCCGGCGGCGGACTCTGGCAGGGCGACAATGACGCGAATCATAACACACCGTACAGGGTATCTGGCAGCTTCGGCTCGAAATTCAACCAGATCGCTGGGGCCACCGGCGCCGGCATCACCATAGGCGTGGCGGACACCGGCCTTGGAAACGGCGCAATAGGCAATGCCGGGCACCCGGATTTCGAGAACCGGGTCATCGGTGGCTACTCTTACGACGGTTTGGATTTCGCAGATGGCCATGGCCATGGGACACACTGCGCCGGTCTGGCAGCAGCCAACGGATATGCGGGGACAGGAACGACATATGCGGGCTTCGGCCCATACTATGTCGGCATGGGGATAGCCTATGATGCCAATCTTTACGGCGTGAAGATATTCAGCGACGCAGGCGCGTTCATCGGCCCGACAGATGACGGGGACATACTTGTCCGCAGCTATTCCGGTGGCGCTAGGGTCTCTTCCAACTCCTGGGGGGCGGCCACAGGCGGCGACTACATAGACAGCGACTCCAATTACGACATGCGCGTGAGGGATGCCAGCACAGCAGCGGGAAACCAGCAGCTATCCGTGCTGGTGTCCGCGGGCAACTCCGGCTCCGGGACAAACACCATAGGCAGCCCGGGAAATGCCAAGAACGTCATCACAGTGGGAGGGGTCCAGAACTATGCGCCAGATGGCACATCCTACGGCAACACATACGGCAACTCCAACAACCCGGATGCGATGTATGCCAGCAGCTCCAGGGGCTGGACCGACGATAACAGGATTAAGCCCGATATACTCACACCGGGCCAGAACACCCTGTCAACCCACTCGCCCAACGCCCCGGCTGGCAACTTGTTTGGCTTGTATTCCGCCGACAACAGATACGAATGGTGCACAGGCACATCGCAGTCCTGCCCGACCGCGGCAGGCGGCGCTGCAGCAGTGAACCAATGGTACCAGGACACCCAAGGAGCCACCCCCACCCCGGCAATGACCAAGGCCATTCTCATCAACACTGCCAAGGACATCGGAACCGCTGACATACCCAACCAGAACGAGGGCTGGGGAAGGATGATGCTGAACACGATATCAGATAATCCGGACTATTTCTATTTCATGGACGCCCCGGCTGAATTGACCACCGGTGCATACCATGAATACAAGGTCTCATACATTGACAACACCAAGCCCATGAAATTCACGGTTGTCTGGACAGACCGATACGCTCTGGATGGGGCAGCGGTGGCATTGATCAACGACCTTCGCGTGCAGGTGTTCGCCCCGCTGGGCCAGGAATACCGCGGCAACGCTTTCTCCGCCGGTTACACTCCCCAGGCCACGAACCCGATAGCCACGTTCGACACGAACTCCGACGGCAATGACGACAGGAACAATGTTGAATGCGTCTACATTCCGAACACAGGCCTCCAGACTGGCTTGTACACGATCAGGATAAGCGGCTTCAACATTGTTGGCGACTGTGACAATGATGGCGCCAACGATCAGGATTACGCCCTTGTGATTTACAATGCGATCGATGTCACGTCCCAGGGTACCATTGATATCGAATTCCCTCGGTACCAGAGGGAAGCCACCGTCCAGGTTGAGGTCAAGGACGCGGACCTGAACACGAACACTCTGGTTCAGACCACGACAATCAACTTGAAGAGCAATGCGGAACCGGCTGGCGAATCGGTCCTTCTGACCGAGACAGGCGGCGACACCGGCATATTCCGGGGCACCAAGACGATATCGGCAACCAACTCCGCGGGCGTCCTGTGGGTGAGCGCAGCGGATGTCCTAACAGCAACTTACAATGACGCCGACGACGGCACAGGGAGCGCGGCGGTCGTGACCGACACCGCCATCGTTGACGGCCAGATCTCATCCGCATCCGGACTCTCGGTTGATTGGTTCGGTTCAGCCACCACTACATGGATAGACGAGCCATTCTCAAACGCGGTCCCGCCGACCGGTTGGCAGGTCTCATCCACCGGGACAACAGGCACATGGTCCCAGGTTGCCACAGCCAACGCAGGAGGCACATCCCCCGAGGCAAGGTTCATGTACGGCTCCAGCGGCACCGGGACATCACGGCTTTACTGCGGGCCATTCGACACAACGGGAAGGACGCAACTTGACCTGCAGTTCAGGACAATGTATGACGCATACGGCACCGGCGTGACTGTGAAAGTTCAGACAAGCAGTGATGCAGTAACCTGGGCCGATACTGGCTGGTCCCTGGTAGACCGAACCACCAACCTGGTAGCCTCCCTTATAACCGAACCCATATCGACGGCCGAAGGCGCGGGTTCGTCCTCGCTGTATGTTGCATGGGTCGTGGACCGCAATTCGTATCAACTTGATTACTGGTTTGTTGACAGCGTCCTCATGACATCCTCGGGAGGAAGCGTGACCGCAGACAACTGGCTCAACTGGACGAAATCGGGCGATGACGGCGCAGGCGCAAACGACATCACGCATTACAACATACACCGTTCAAGCAGCTCCGGCGGCCCCTGGGACGCGACCACCATCGTGAACACGGTCCCGGCCGGAACAGCGACATGGACCGATGTGGCCAAGGGCGAGCCCGACGGGATAATCTGGTACTATGTCGTTCGAGCCGTGGATAGCGCAGGGAACATAGATGCCAACACCAATGCAGTGCCGGAGCCCGGGGTCATAATCACGCCCCCGTACGCGATTAGCCTCACGGGCAAGAGCGCAAATAGCTGGGTATTCGTTTCCTATCCATCGGGCCTCAGCGGCGCGATCAACACGGTTCTGAATGATGCCGCGGCAGGCGACGGGCTGACGACCTGGACGGTCGCCAAGGCCTGGGACAATGTCGCGAAGAAGTGGCTGACCTACAGAGTGGGCGGCACTGCAAACACATTGACCAACATCAACAACACGATGGGCGTGTGGCTCTGGATAACCGCTAACGGCGGTGACCAGCAGCTAACCCTGAGCAGCTATGTTGCCAACCCGGCAGCGAACACCAATATCTACCTGAAGACCGGCTGGAACCTGGTCGGGTACCCGAGCGCGACCAGCAGGCTCGCATCGGTGACTTTGCCAGGTGTGGCGGACAGGGTCAGCATCTGGAATGCCGCATCGCCGTACTTCGTGGACTACACCGACAAATCGCTCGTGACCATGTCCCACGGAAACGCGTACTGGGTGCGCGTCACAGCAGACGCGACATGGGTTGTTGCGCCTTAAGCGAGAAAGGGCGCCTTCGGGCGCCCACCTTTCCTATTTTATATCCAATGCATTTTTGTAAGTTTCCAGCGCCCTATCGCTGAAGCAAACCATGATTACTTTTTCCATGCCGGACTCTGTTTCAAGAAAACGCACGATCTCGGCGACCGCGATACCCGCTGCCCTTTCCAGCGGGAACCGATACGCGCCAGTGCTTATAGAGGGGAACGCAATCGTTCTGATGCCACTCTTTGCGGCAAGCTCCAGTGAATTGCGATAGCAGCTTGCCAGCAGTTCATCCTCTCCATGATTGCCGCCTCTCCAGACCGGCCCCACGGTGTGGATGACGCATCTGGCAGGAAGGTTGTGCCCTCCGGTCATCTTCGCCTCCCCTGTGGGACACCCGCCCAGTTTCCTGCACTCCTCCAGCAGCCCCGGTCCTGCCGCCGCATGGATGGCGCCGTCCACGCCCCCGCCGCCCAGCAGGGTGTTGTTGGCGGCGTTCACTATGGCTTCCACCTCTAGTTGGGTTATGTCGCCCCTGATTATTTCAAATCTTCCAGACATTCTCTCGCCCAATCCATGGCTGCCTTCCTCTTCTGCACCGGGTCCTCATCCAGCGCGTTCCTCAGGTCGAGCTTTCCGATGACCTCGCACTCCTTGACTTCAGCCGCAAGCTTGGCCATGGCCTCCTTCGGGCCCCCGCCATGGCACATGAACAGTCCCACCCGTTTTCCTTTCAACGGGTACCGGGTGAAGAAAGACCTGAGCGCAGGGGCATATGTATAGACCCATACCGGCGTTCCGACGAATATGACATCAAAGTCATCTGGGTTCTTTTCAAGCGGCATCAGTTCCGGCTCTTTCCTGGCCATGACCTGGCGGCCGCCCCAGACGTATTTGCTGAACCCCTTGGATTTGAGGTCCTTCACTGGTTTCAGTTCCTGAATGTCGGCTCCGAGCTCCTTGGCGATTGCCTCGGCTATGAACCGTGTATTGCCCTCGAATGAATAATAGACCACCAATATTTTCTCAATCATGCGTTCACATTACGTGATAAACATAAGGCCGATAAATCCTTTTTTATCCCCTTCAAGGTTCCTGTTGACCGGAGATAGAGTTATTGGGGACACCGGAATTCCTGCTGGCGATAATAGTATTCACATTGCTCGGCTGCATTGCTGGCATCATTACAGGGCTGATCCCAGGAATCCATGTCAACAATGTGGCGTGTATTTTTAAATACTTTTGGGTTATATAATAATTCCGGTTTCACGTTGTTCATTTTATCTATTCCTCCAGCTTCTCAATTACTATGCGATTTTTCTCATCAAGAGACATAGCGACAATGTCTCCTTTGCGCAGGTTAAGGGCCTTGACTAACGGTTTTGGTATGCTGGTTGACAATGTACCTGTCGCACCTATGCTTTGAAGTTTTGTCTCTAATTTTAAGGACATAGTATCAACTAAGTATATACGCAGGTCTGTAATAAATCATCTGAGTACATGTAGCATAATCTCCTCAAAATAACGTTATTCTCACCATTATTCTCACTATAATTGGGTTTTTTCGGGCGGTTTTTGTATTTGAATAATGATAATCTGATTGAGGTGAAAACCTCAGGAAGGCAAGAAATATGAAAGAAAAGAAAACAATAACCCTGACCCTTGTGGGAACAGGAAAACCACAGACAGAGGACATAGGCATAGTGAAAGGAACGTCACCCGAAGACCTGAAAAGAGTTTCAAAGATACTCGAAAAAGACAGCAACTACACTTTTCAGAGAAGGGCAACTGGGGAAATACTGAACAAGGGCGTGGACATCTTCGGGATACTCGAAGACCATGAGAAAGTGAACGCAAGCCCCGAGGCAACACTCGGGGGATTGAGGGAGGCAATAGCCTCTCTTTTTTCTTTTTCTGATGCAAAGGACAATAAGATTCCAATAGCATATCCATCTTATGATTATTTTTCTCGCGACGTTCCGATCATTGAAGCCATACCAATAGAGCAGCTGGGACTTGATGCCCAGCTTGCAGAACTTGGTTGGAGCTCGAGCCAAAATGGATATGAAGGCCAGATTTTTGTTAATGGAAACCACTTTCCTGCAAATCTGACAAAATCCTGGTCTGGCTACAGGCTTTTCATCTACAGCTCATCCCCATCTAATTTCAGGGGTCGTCATCAGCATTGTTTTATACACCAACGCGACGGCTGGTATTTTGTCCATTTTATAAAAGGAGAGAACAGCCCCTTATCCATGATCCAGACAGCAAAGGGCTACATTGCTGAATCAGGGGGTGCATTATGAAACTCAGGAAGAAAGCTGTTGTTTCTTCTGACCTGGAAAGAGACATCCCAGCATTAAAATCAGAAACTGCCCGCCGAATCGATGAAATAGCCAAGGCTCACCAATCCATGTGCCTCAAGGGAAACAGAGGAGTTGCAAATTGGTATCATTCAATGCTGTTCTATCTCTACAGTATCCAGGACGCGCTAAATGCCACAATGCCTCATGCCTCAATTGTCACGAGATATCTCTTCTCTTCCATATTTGTGGACGAGATATTCAACAATCTTGATGATGGAACACCAGACGAGAAATTCTGCTATTGCACAGGCGTCATTGACAAGAAGACAAACACGATTCTGCCAACAAAGGTTCTCAGGCCTGAGATGAGCATCAGAAATCCATCTTATGTTGAGGGCGACCCCCACTCAATAAATGATATTCTTTCTGGACTTGATGACTGGCATCATGCAATGCTTGTCCAATGCCACATGCACCCGGGAGCTGGCCCAGATTGCACATTTCCATCAAACATAGATCTGAGAAACCATCTGAGCCTTGAAGCAAATTACCCTGTAATCGGAGCCATATTTGTGAGAGACGGCTATGTGCGGTTTTTCAGCGCAGAGAAAGAATTCGAGGTCGAAATATATGGCAGGGGGGTGACAAAGGTTGCAGACAAACTGTACCACATTGAGAACACGGACTAAGACGTCAGGGCTAGCTGTCACTGAGCTTGGAGAGCATGATGTGCATGACAGGCAGAAGCGCCTTCCTTTCTGGAACCAGGACAAAATCATCAATGCCAGCATAGGCGTTGTTGGCTGCGGTGGCCTTGGTTCAGATTATCTTGAGAAGCTTGCGCGTTCGGGATTCGGGCGTCTGGTCTTCTGTGATTCTGATTTCATCCAATTAAGCGACCTTAACAGGCAGGCTTTTTTCGAGCATCAGAAAGGTCAAAACAAGGCATTGGCAACATCTGACAATCTGAAAAACATCTGCACCTCAGAAACATTGCTTGAAGCCTATGCTTTGGATTTCCAGGACCTTCTGCAAACATATCCTGGCGCTTTCACTGACCTAAACCTGATTGCCTGCTTGGTTGACAATGAGCAGACCAGGCACGCTGTTTCAGAATTTGGGCTGAAACATGGAATCCCAGTAATCTTCTCAGCAGTGTCAGATACTTCCCTGAACGGATATGTGTCTGTCCAGATAAAAGATGGTCCATGCTACAACTGCTCAACTCAATATGAGCCCGACTCTATCAGAAATCAGTGCATCGACCCGTCTGTGATTTACATTCACACCATCGCAATCGGCATAGCTGTGTTTGCAACTGTCTGGCTTACCCTGGGCAAGGACCTTGTCTGGAACTACTATCTATTCAACCTGGATGCAGAATCAACGCCCTACCTTCTGAAAAAGAGGGCTGATTGTAAGATTTGCGGAGGAATTGCATGAGCAAAGTTCTGTTTGTGCTAGATTGGATATACAGGGTCTTTGCCTACTTCGGAGAAAGCATTTTAAAGTGCCCTAATAAGGCGTTCTACCTGCTCATAGTCATCTTCTGCATCCTCGCCCCTTTTTTCTCTGTAATCGCTGTAATAACCCTTCTCTGCGGGGTTTACAGGAGGTATGCACATTGAATTTCGAGGAGCATGTCAAGATACTTCTATTCTTCCTTCTCGGGCTGATTGTCCTATTCATCATCTCGTTTAGCCTGGAAGTGCAGAAGCTATGGCTCTCTGTTTTCGGTTCCATTGCTGTCATTGGTTGCATGATCGTAATACTTGCGAGGTCAAAAAATGAGATTGGCGGCACAGAATAGGATAATCGCCCTATCCATGCCAAAGCAATGTTCGTTTCTAAGGGCCCTTTCCTTTCCAGTTACATTCACAATTGACATTGACAGATATGCTAAGCTGTTTGCCACAGTGTCAGCCGAATCCATGTTCATGTCAAATGCCAGGAATAAACTAGCTTCCAATATGCAGGAATTTCTCCAGCTGTTCTCATCTGAATATGATTTTCAGGCTGTCGAGGAAACAATGCTAGAATTCCAGCCAGCTCACCTGTATACCTGCGTTTATCATGACAGCAACCTGAAAGGATTGATTGACTCTCTTATGCTGAACAATGTCAGGGCTAGGATAATTCTTGCTCTAAAGCCAGCTTCAAAGAAATGGCTGCTGAGTTTTTTCATATCAGCAGACTTAGATATCAAGCATGTTCTGAACTCGTTTTTCTCAGGGGTTAAGGAACTCAGGCCAGGCGAACTTGATAAAATCTATTCAGGAAAACAAATCAACCCGAGGTTCTTGAAAAACCTGACCTTGCCGATATTGCCAGGCATTGATGAAATTTCAGGCCAGGTTCTCCGCGTACCCTCAAAATACACATTTGACCAGGACAATGCGCTTGACATAGGAAAGATTGTCCATCCATTGACAGGAAACGCAATCATTGACGCTCTCCTGCCCATACAGCGAATTAACCAGCACGTTGGCATATTGGCCACAACAGGAGCTGGCAAGACAAATCTCTGCTATCAGATAGTCATCGGCCTTCATGAAAACAAAATCCCTGTCCTGATATTTGACTGGAAGCGAGACTACCGCAGCCTGAAGAAAATAATTGATGCTGATGTATATGATTTCATAGGCAACAATCTGTTCACATTCAATCCTCTGAAGCCATCTGGCGAGGCTTCGCAATGGGCCAAGGAAGTTGCCAACATCATGGCCGAGGTAATCAGTGGGGGAGCTTATGCATCTGGTTCATTCAGCATTTACGTGGATATTCTGGACCAACTATACAGGGAGAAAGGAGTGTATGGCGGCTCAACAGCCTTTCCCACAATATTTGACATACTAGAAAAACTTGAATCCTACACACAAAGAGCAGGATTGTCTGACAGGCAGAAGAACTGGGTAGCTTCTGCATCAAAATTATTCAAATCACTAGCAGTTGGAAAAACCAGGGAAGCTTTCTCTGTGCGGGAAGGTGTCAGCCTGGAAGAGATTCTTTCAAAGCCGGTTGTGATAGAGCTTGACGGGCTCGGTGATCAAAAAGCCAAGGCATTTTTCATCTCAGTGCTTCTCCAGAAAATCAGGAATTACAGGATGCAGAAAATTGACAGGGATGTTCTGAAGCATGTGATTGTGATAGAGGAAGCGCAGAACTGCCTGGCTTCCAAGAACGAGGCATCCACCACCATCACCACGACCTACCGGGAGATTAGGAGCTTGTGCGAAGGCATAATCTCCATAACCCAGATGCCTTCTGAGCTTAGCAAGGACGCCATAGCCAACACTAACACTTTCTTTGTCCTGAAACTGGTTCATAGGGACGACAAGCTGGCTGCCTGCAACTTGTTTGGCCTGGACCCAAAGGACATGGGCATAATCGAAGGCCTGGATGTCGGAACTTGCTTGATGAAAGCTGACGACATATGCCTGGTGAAGATTCCCTGGGTGGAAAAACCGATTGTGAATGATTCTGACATTGAACGGGCATTGCCTCAAAGAGAGAATGTATCAACTGACTTTGCCAGACGAACTGATGTTGAGAACAGGGCAGATGACCTGAATGAAAGAGACTGGCTTGTACTAAAGACCATTGCCGAATCAACAGCATACAACAACACAACGCTTTCTCAGGAACTGCAATATTCAAACACAGAAGTAAACAGGATAGTTTCTAGGCTGATAAATAAGGGCTTTGTCAGATACAGGATGGCTAAGAAAAGAGGGCCTGGTAGAAAACAAAAAATCTATTTCCTGTTTCCGTATGGAGAAGAAGCTTACAGGCAGAAATACAGAGTTTATCCGGACGTTGCCAGGATAGGCATGGTAGATTCTCCACACACCCACACAGACATGAAAGACACGCTCATCGCCCGGATGGGAAAGCCCACTGTCACGCGCCCCAGGTTCGATATTGTGTTCAGGGACGGTGTCTGGGAGCATCCACTGGAAATCGAGACAGGCTCGAATCGAAATCATCAGATTAATATCAACATCGAGAAGTCGATAGAAGAGTTCGGCGAAGCTTATTTCATTGTCTCTGACAGGAGAATTTACTATGCGGTGCTCCAGCTCTGTGCAAAGCACCACTTTGATCAGAAAAAGGATTTCAGCCTGGGCATCGCGGTCTTTGATGAGTATATTGAGACAAGGGAATGGGATCTTTTCGACTTTGCCTGAAATCCTTTCTTTCTTTATAATTAATTCTCCTTCTCTCTTTATCGTTTATCTGTCGTTTTTCTAAACCACTCGGTCTTTTTTCATTCGTTTTTCACGGTCGGGCGGCCTGCTCTTCTTGCCCGACATTACTCATCATTGTCCCCTAATCCATAACCCACAACATCTGATGCAGATTCATGCAATCACCATTTCCTAAGTAAATCTGACAAGTCAATCTTTTATGACGCAAGGTTCTAAATAATCGCTAGCACAATATCTGTAACACTGCATCAGGAAACTTACCGAAACGATATCTCACTTCTTCTCCCTATGCCAATCTACGTCTCCCCATCTCTGAATGCGGATCTTACGCTTACGCTTGTCCACCGCGACCTTATTTTCCTTATCTTCACAATCAGTTATCTTCAATCTAGATTTTAGCAATTTATACCTCAATTTGTATCTCTTTTTTCCTTCTGTTATTTCGAAATATCCTTCGTTTCCTTCTGTTAGATTCTTTATTTTCACTTTCTTACCCCCTACAATTTCCAATCAACAAATGCATTTAGCACAAAATCAAAACAGATTTTTGCATCTTCTATATCATATGTTTTACCTAACGATATATACACTCTTGGTTCACCATTCATATTTAGGAGTACACCAAAACTTCGTTGTTTGAACTGTAAATATTCCCTGTAATCCATTCCCAATCCAATATATGTGAGCATTTCCTCAATTTTCTTAAATGCGTCTTCCAACTCTTGTACTGGGGCATCTCCTATACCTTTTTTCATTTTGTCAAGTGCAAATGGCGGTAAAATGTTATCCCAGCTTGTCTGAAAAATCTGTTCTCTCGCTGTTTTACTTCCGATTGAAAACGCAATGGAAAGTTTCTCTATGGCTTTCATATGGTCCCCGGCGTCAATCAGTTCCTTAGCATCATTAAGGTATTCTCTGAGTTTCTCGTCTCTTATCAGGTTTGCAAATTTAATATCAGCCAATGATTTATCGAACACAGTCTGAATCACGTTGTCCAGAAACGCCTCTGTGTATGATTCAAAGCGCTCAATATCCGGAGTTGACGGGATTGTTCCGCTATGCTGGACAGAATTTCTGGCTTCTCTTAGCGGCCGAATCTCTGCTTTTAATGGAATATCATTGCCGAATTTTGACTTGAATACTATATTCACCTGGTTCCACAAATCCCAAAACTTAACATCCTTGTCATAATCCACCTTAAGTTCGGTGGTGACTATTTTCAAAAGCATTTCAATTGATAAGTCGTAATGATGGCATGCCAGCATATTTCCTATTTCTGTGTCATTCAATCTGTGGCTTTTGCCATGCGAAAACATTTGCTTGACTATGACAAGGCGTTTCATGGTTGTTTCATCAATGGGCATCTATTCACTTTCCTTTTTCCATGGTTTTTCGCCAAATCCACTTGCGTGCAATATCGTATTCATTTCGTTCTTTTCCCATACTTGACTTTCTCTTTGATAGTGCTTTGATGTAATTCTGGTGAGCTAAGCAAGCATACATGAATTGCTGTGTTAATCTCATCTAACATTTCTTTTTTTGGGGGCTTCTCCATGTAATATCTTCATGAATTCCCCATAATTTATTCGTGTATCAATTTGATCGTATGGAATTGCAGAAACGAATTCATGAACTTTCTCCCACGATCCCAAAGTAATCCAGCTATCATCAAGATGAGGAAAATGAATTATTCTGGCACTCTCTTGTTCTTTTTCAATAAAGTTCATCACTTTCTCCATTGAGGCTTTTGTTAGATTTTCAGCCAATAGATATATTTTCTCAAGATTGTGACATCTATATCTTTGAAAAAATGAATATTCATTTTCCTGCATAAAATCACTTAGTTTACTAAGGAAATTATTGCCTTCTGGGTGCTGAATGCTACATATGATTATATTGTTCTCCCCCATAACTTTCTCTACACTTGCCTTTGTATTCATTAAAATCAAACCTCCGAAACATAAATGCCTATTAACTATAGATAATTTGTCAAAGGGTTCCATTGCATTGTCGGAGTTCTTGCTTAAGCGTTGCATCTTTGGCCAGTGTTGCAGAGTGGATGTTATTTTCGAAAGTAGCTTATTTTTATACTGCCTTTTCTTCATGTAAGTGATAATATGAAATTAAGCGGCTACAATAGAGAGAGAAATAGATCTGAAAGTATAACCATAGAAAAAACATCTGGAGGCTGGAACATCGGTGGCTTCGGTATGAAAAGAAGAGATTGTGATAAAACTGGTGCCCCTCAACTATTTATCTGGTGTAGTGATGTAAATATATCGTGTCCCCCTGACTTTGGCTCACACATGATGCAATTGTGGAATGAAATTGAAAGAAACAATTTGAGCGAGGATGAAATTCAATCTTGTTTAAATGAATTAAGCAGTTGGCTAGGTGTGGTTTAGGTCATCGAACTACTTCTGATTAACGAACAATATACTTTCCAGCTTATCGTAGAGATCATTTAGTCAAATATCAATCTCATAAGAGAGGATAATTTTACAATTATCAACTACAATCCAGCATCCCTCATCCGGGCTTCCTGACCTTCAGTTCAGGTTTTCCATGAGCATGTCTAACCCAGTTAGCAGGTGCACCTGGCAGGCCCCGACCCACACGACCGAAGTCTGTTGCATACACTTCAATGTCTCCGAGCATGCCTATAAAGTTTTTTCTCCTCGCCAGTGCTTTAATCTGGTCCCGCTCGGAATGCTTCATTCTGTGAGCGTCAGCCCACCTTTTCCTGTCTTCAGGAGTTGCTTCTTTGTATCTCAGAAGCTGAGCCTGTGACATAGTCCTCGCGTACTCAAATGATTTCATGAACCCAAGGCCAGAGGTTCCGCTTATGAGTTCACTGACTCGTTTTCCGCACTGGCCGCATTTGTATTGTCTTTGCGTGCTGTATTTATTGTACTTCACGCCGAATTTATTCATGCGTGAATTATCGCAATTAGGGCATTTCACTGTGAATCCCCTCCTGCAAGTTTGACAATAGCCAGCTTCTCTGGGTCATATTCTACCTGGGAATGCTTCATTTTCCAGAATTCCATCTTGTTCTTCAGCATCCCTATGGATGTTTCCTTGGGAAGCTCTTCCACAAGTACTTTCAGCCGTAGGGATTCCCTGTTCAGCGTCATCCATAGATACTTGTCTATGGATATTCTGAGAGCCAACAGATTACAGCTGGTAAAGCCAGCATTGACTCTGTCAATTCCCTTTCTTACCTTATCTTCGTATTTTTGCATTTCGCATCACCTCTTTTTGAGTTCCCCTTTGGCGAAGCGAGCCATCTGGTTTTTGCGTCTTTGAGATAGCGAAGCCTAATTTAAGCTGACCAGAAACAAGAATGAGTGAGCTGAAGCTGGATGAGGAAAAGAGGTAATGGGATATATGAGAACAGAAGAAATTAATTTCCTGTATTTAATGGATATATTGAATCAATTTCACTGGTAAATTCTTCACGGCATATCTGCATTATTCGGGATAAATTCGCTGTATTATATCCTCCAGTACAACCTTCCATTTCGATTAATATTAAACGCAAAGCTAAACTTCCAGGTAAAATAATTTTTATAAGGTCCAGAGAATCCTTATTATCATCGATATCTCCATTTTTTGTCAGCACAATTTTACCGTCATCAGTATTTGTTTGTTTTGAACCATTTGGAATTTGATGAAATGGGTCTATCCAAAATTTAAATGGGCCTTTGAGATGGTTTTTTATAAACAATTGTGCAGCCTGGTCTTTTAAGGATGTGCCTAAAATGAGAACACAAGTGGGTGGTTTTTCTTTAATTATTTTTTTTAACCCCTCACTCACATTACTCTCTCCTGGAAATTTCCAAGGATGCTCTTTGGAATCAACGCAGCCGTGCATTTTCCATTTCGCATTTACTTTGTCATCGGAATCGATAACATGTATTTTCAATGGAATCCGGAATATTTCACCATTGTTTTCTTTAATTTGATTAAAAGCTCGTTTTATTAAGTTGTCCCAGTTAAGACAGGCTATGTGATTAATTAGACCAATTCCAAACGCGGATGCTAAAAGCGCATGCGCCTCATTGGGCTTTTTTTCATTTACAAGTTTCTCGAACATATTTATAAATTTCTCACTGGCTTCAGAAGACGCGCTTAATTGTTTCCAATATTTTATACAATCTTCTTCAGTTAAATTCAATGCTTCAATTGAATCAATTTTGATACCCGTATCCCTTAGTGCAATAATCATCTGAGCATCTATAATTCTACCAAGATTCGAATTGAAAGAAACACCAGCGCCCACGAGAGCTAGGGCATTTTGGCTCTCAGTTATCAATTTAGCTATCTTTTTAATAATCTTCGAGTCAACATTAGCATAATGAGATATAAGTTCTCTAGAAGAATCATTTATCATCTGAAATACAATCGAAAGTCTGTTCTCATCAATTGTACTATTCGTCACTAAGTTTAATAATGGCATTTTGAGATAAGGGTGCTTTGTGTTTTTTTCGACCCACAGATTTGCGTTTAATCCAGATATTGCAGAGGCAAATTTTACAATTTCATCATAACAATTAATGTTTTTCACGGCGGGATATGTTATAAGGTCCTGATAAACAAGACTCACTATTGATTGAATTTGCTTTTCATCACTTTGATTAACCATTCTGAAATCTCCTATTTATCCAATATCTTTCCTTATTAATTCAAACCATGCTAAATCGCAATATTCTTGTAATATAGACATTCTTAAATCCTCGCGTTCGGTTGGTGGAGAATTACTCAACGATTCTAATGCGCGAATATAATTTGGCGTACGAAGATTTAGATATCTATCGTGAGGCATTTTAACTATGGCATTAAGATTAATGTTTTTTAGGGCATCTTTTGGTCTTTCTTGGTAATCGCAAAATACTATTGCAGAAGGAACTTCTACATTATTTTTTCCTTCTGCCTCTGCAAGTTTTAATAAAAAGTCAGCACAATTTGATAAACCTGATCCCGTTACAGATAAATCATATATTAAACATATTTTATCGCCATCTTCAATTGATGCGCCATGTATTCTTGCATCATTATGAAGATATTTCTCCCTATAAAGCATTCCAGGCAATGTGTTTTTAACCAAATGAGCATATGTGAGCAAAGCACCGTTCGGTCCTTTTCTTTTTCTAATAAAACACA
>CALKWP010000120.1 GCA_938004075.1 uncultured Methanomassiliicoccales archaeon | reverse complement strand
GATGGTGATTCGTGACTGGAGTTCAGACGTGTGCTCTTCCGATCTCCATTCTGCGGTTCCGAAAGGGCCCTCAACGCATTTCACCGTGGAGACCTGGACAATCTTTGGCATGGCTCTGATCTCAGTCATATTCAGAGAGAGGGGAAAATCCACAAGGCCGTCAATCTGCAGCGTCCAGTAGTTTGTGTCCACGTCCGGAACTTCGCCGATGGACAGTGTGAAGAAATCATCGTTCTCGATTATGCGGTCCCGGTTGAGCCAGAGGATGCCCGAGCTGAGCACGATAAGTATAACCGCGATTGCTGCCAGTGTCCTGGAATATTTGCCCATTCTCACCATATTTGATATTATTCTCAGATATATAATGAGAGCGCCTGAACATATCGAAATCAGTTTCCCGCCAAGAATGAGTCAACCTCTTTGATGAAGCGTTCCCTGTCCATCATTGAGAAGGCATGCCCTCCCTGAAAAGGTACCAGTTTCGAGCCGGGTATGCCAGCATGCATCTCTTCTGCCAGCTTGAAAGGCGCAATACTGTCCTTCAAGCCGTGCAGTATGATTGCCGGGGCGCGGATCTCCCCCAGCCTGGATGCGCACACAAAGCCCCGCGACGCTTCAAGCTGGCGTACGAATGCGTAATACGGTTGCGTCTTCTTCCTGAAGAGGCTGAGCCAACCTGTGGCGATCTTTATTGCATGGTAGCTCTTGGGAAGCTTCTTCTCCGGCTGGCTTGCGAAGGTGGACACCAGGACCAGCTTCATCACTCGGTCGGGATGCCTCAATGCAAGGGCCAAGGCTATGCGCCCGCCCAGGGATGTGCCCAGGATGTTTGCCCGCTCGATGCCTGCGGAGGCGATTAGAGCGGCGGTATCATCTGCCATCATCTCAATGGAATATGGAATGTCCGGCTTGTCGGTGAGGCCGGCGCCGCGGTTGTCGAATGCCAGGACCTTGTGCTTTTCCGAAAGCTGGCGAATCATTTTTCTGTAGACGGAGATGTCAGTTCCCAGGCCGCCGATTATTACCAGGGGCTCGCCCTCGCCGTGGATTTCGTAATTCATTGATATATCGTTGACTTTAGCTGCAGGCATCGCCAGGGCAATGGAATCATCTTATAAAAACAGCGTCATTGACCTTTCTTCCACAGGCTTACTGTGTTGCCGCGAATGTCCACCAGCTCGGCATTGCAGCGCTCGGCAAGCTCTCCTGCGATCTGCTTGGTCTCCTCCCTGCGCGTTCCGAGAAGCTTGACCTTCACCATGCCCTTCTTCTTTATCTGGGCTTTTATCTCTTCCACCAGGGCGGTTGTTACCCCGGACTTGCCCATCCTCACGGTTGCCTCGAGGGCTGCGGCAATGCTTCGTTTGTCTCTAAGGGCCTTGTCCATTTCATCCGCTCCTTTCCTTCATCGGGATCCTATATACCGCACCGCAACCAAGACAGTGCCTGGTGATGCGTCCTGCCGAGGTTCTGAATCTGGCGTTCCTGCCGGGAACCAGATAACTCATGCAGCGCCTGCAGAACCGCAGGTTGAAGCCTTTCGGCATCGGGGCCTGGTAGCGCATCCCTATCTTCCTGGCAAGCTGCGCGTACCTGTTTGCGAGCTCCATCTCTCCGGCAAGGGCGCGCTGCTCCGCCATGCCGAGAAGAAGCTGTATCCTTTCCCTGGCTATGTTGTGGCGCCTGTTCTTTGCCTTCTCGAAACGGTTCTTGCGCATAAAGCCCTATACAGGTAGTTGTAAATAAGATTAATCGGAGTGGTTCAGAAGCTCGGAGTAAATCCCGAGAAGGCGCTTTTCCATCACTGCCCAGTTGTATTTCTCGCCATACGCGCGCCTTCCCGCAACTGAGCATTTTGCATGTAACGCTGAATCATTCAGCAATTTCAATGCCGCCGATAGGACTGAATCGGCATTATAGCCCACTGCCAGCCCGCAGCCGGATTCCTCGACGATTCTTGCTGCATAGGTGCCCTTGGACACGATTATAGGCTTCGATGAGGCCATGGACTCGAACAGCTTGTTTGGCGCGCCCATTCGGTTGTTCTTCAGTCCGGGGTCGTAAGCGGCCAGCAACACAGTGGAAGCGGCATTGTAAGTTGGAACGGAAGCCGGCTCAACCTTGCCGATGAACTTCACCCGGCCGTTGCCGGATTTGGCGATTTCCGCAATTCCGGATTCCAGGGACCCGAAGCCCCCGATGGCCAGAATGAAATCGCCCTTTGATTTGGAATGGGCCTCTGCCAGTTCCAGGAGCAATCGATTGGGTTCCAGCACACCGATGTAGAGGACTATTCTTTTTCCATCAGGTGTGAGGGTTTTACGGATAGCTTCAACTTTGCCGGCATCGACCTGCGGTTCAGGTTGGCAATTCATTATGACCCTCACATCGCTGGCGCCGAATCCTTTGAAGATATCGGCGATGGGCTCGTTCACAGTTATCATCATCCGCGGCTTGCGAACCATTCTTCGCTCGTAGGATGCCAGGAGCTTCAGAAATACTCCGGATAGATTCTCGCCGGCCATCTCATGATAAATCTCATGGCTGTCGTAAATCACCGGCACTTTCCGCTTTGATGAAATCCTGAGGGCCGGGGACAGGGTATCCAGGTCATGTGCATGAATGATGTCAAAATTCATGTTGGTGGCTTCCTTCCTGAGATTCTTCCAGAACCTGGGCAGGGACCGAATCATGTCGCTGGCCTTGCCATAGCCGCATCTGGGACCCATTCTCTTGATCCTGATGCCGTCGATGGTTTCCTCCGTGGGATATCTCTGTTCCCTGTCCCAGCAGAGGATGGTCACCTCATAACCAGCATTGACGAGGCTTTTGGCTTCCCTGTGCACTCTGGGGTCCGGCCTGAAGGGATTGCTGAGCAGCATCAGAACATGCTTCTTCTCCGACATTGGGTTGGCATCCCGAAATGCCCTTATAAGATTTTGCTTGGTTGGGCGGGGTGCAGCTTTTTAAATCGGATTTGCATTCCTGGGTCGATGTACATCGCACTCACCGGAACCCCCGGAACAGGAAAGAGCGGCGCAGCCAAGCTTCTTGCGGAGCGGGGATTCACCATCAGGACGGTGGAGGAGCTGGCAAGGCAGCATGCCGCCATCGAGGAAATCGGCGGGGACCTGGAAGTGGACACGGAGAAACTTGCCCTGGCTTTGAAAGATCTTGATGACACAATCATAATCGAGGGACATCTGGCCCATTACCTGCCGAATGTGGTCTGCATAATCCTGAGATGCCATCCCGAGGGGCTGAGGAAGAGGCTTCAATCTCGAAATTACTCCAGAGAAAAATTGCTGGCCAACCTGGAGGCCGAGGCGATAGACATCATACTCTCGGAAGCGCTGGAGATGTGGGAGAATGTTTTCGAGATTGACACCACCGGGCTGGCACCTGAGAAGGTCGCGGACGCCATCGAAACCATTATCAACGGCAAAGTCGATGAGTATTCCCCCGGCAAGATAGACTGGAGCGGGGCGGTGATGGATTGGTACTAGACGAGCACAGGGCAACTGCAGACAGGGTCTTAATCCCCATGGCCAGGAAGGTCATTGCCGTCAATCCGGACCATCTTTCGGCGCTCGCAATAATCCTGGCGGCCCTGTCCGGGCTTTTCTTCTACCTTTCCGGAACATGGTACTGGCTTCTGATAATCGCTGTCGCTTTCCTCATGGGAAGTGCAATCATGGATGCACTTGACGGCAAGGTCGCAAAACTCACTGGCAAGGCCAACATCCGCGGGGATTTTCTCGACCATGTGCTTGACAGGTACGCGGACATATTTCTGATACTGGGCGTCATCCTGTCGGGTTACTGCGACACTTTCATCGGAATGCTTGCCCTCACAGGCGTGTTCATGACCAGCTATCTGGGGACCCAGGCCCAGGCGGTCGGGGTGAATCGCGATTACGGCGGCATACTGGGAAGGGCTGACCGCCTCGTAATGCTCATTCTGGTGCCGCTCGTACTGTGGGGAATGCTGTTCTTCTGGGACGCCAGCGTGGTTTTCACAATTCCATACATAGAATTCCCGCTGACGCCGTTCGACATAATGTTCATCTGGTTCGCGATAGCCGGCCATTACACAGCACTGCAGCGAGGCGTCAGGGTGTGGAGGGAGCTGACCCTTCGTAAGAAGTAAACTACCAGCCCCTAAAGGAGCGGGCTTTTGTTGCTGGGGCTGGAAATTTTCTCATGCCAGTTGCATGCCTGATCATCGATGCAATATGGCTTCGATTTACTTTGATAAAATAAGTACGGCATGCAACGATCTATCACGTTTCAGATGTTTTCGCCTGCCGCTTCTTACCCTTTGTCCGGTAATAGGTCAACGGATGATGCATCCATTTCTTCTTGCACAGCGAATCCGGGTCGAAGCAGATGCCCTGGGTCTTCATGGTGGCGCATTCAGGCGGAAGATATTCCACGCCGGATGAATGGCCGGTGATGTGGTCTATCTGGTATCTGGCCAGCTGCTCCTTGAAGTCAGGGGATGATGAGAATACGGCGACAATCTCGTCATTGCTCATGCCAATAGTATGAAGGAAGGAAGTCAGGGCGAAGCGACCAACATGAGGGACGTTCTGGCCCTTCTTCATCATGTCCAGGAGCTTCTTCATGCATGGCGGAAGCCGAAGGAAGCTTACCTTTCCGTAACTCTCATTTTCGAACTGGAGATCGGAAGAGCGTCGTGTAGGGAAAGAGTGTAGATCTCGGTGGTCG
>CALKWP010000119.1 GCA_938004075.1 uncultured Methanomassiliicoccales archaeon | reverse complement strand
GGATTGCTGAACGTCGGGGAGCCGATGGCTACCCCTGTAATCAAGCGATTGAAATCCCACCTGGATGATTCAAAAAATGCGATTCTTGATTCACCTCCTGGGACTGCATGCCCGGTAATCGAGACCATGTCGGATGCTGATTACGTGATACTTGTAACCGAACCCACGCCGTTCGGCCTCCACGACCTGAAACTGGCAGTGGACGTTGCCAGGATGCTGAAGAAGCCTTTCGGCGTCATAGTCAATCGAATGGGCTCGGGCGATGGCAGAGTCCAGAATTATTGCGCTGAACAAGGCATAGACCTGCTCATGGAGATTCCCCAGAGTCAGGAAATTGCCAGCCTTTACTCGGAAGGGGTGGCATTTATCCAGGAGATGCCGGAATGGAAGGAATGCTTCGTTCAACTTTACAACAGAATTTCAAGAGAGGTGAGTCATTGAAGCAAATAACAGTCATAAGCGGAAAGGGTGGGACCGGGAAGACCACCATCACAGCGGCCTTTGCGTCCCTGGCCAAAAATGCCGTGCTGGCGGATTGCGATGTCGACGCCGCCGATCTCCACCTCATCCTCACCCCAGATGTCAGGGAGACAATGGAGTTCAAGGGCCTGAAAGTGGCAAATAAGGATGCGTCCAAATGCATCTCCTGCGGCAAATGCCTGGAACATTGCCGGTTCAATGCCATTGATGAAAAATTCAACATCAAGGATACTGGCTGCGAGGGCTGCGGGGTGTGCGAGTATGTCTGCCCGACCAATGCGATAAAGCTGGTGGACCGGATTGCCGGCCATGCCTATCTATCAGAGACAAGGTTCGGGCCAATGTCCCATGCTGTCCTGAAGACCGCGGAGGAGGCATCAGGAATGCTGGTATCGCTCGTTCGGGAAAATGCGAAACGGCTTGCCAGGGAGAGCGGCAGGGAATTGATAATAATTGATGGACCGCCAGGCATCGGCTGCCCGGTGATATCAGCGATTGCTGGCGTTGATCTGGTGTTGATAGTGGCTGAGCCCACCGTGTCAGGCGTCCATGATGCTGAGCGCGTCATCGGCGTGGCGAAGCATTTCAGAGTTCCCGCCATGCTGCTGGTGAACAAGTTCGACCTAAACATGGACATGACTGACAAAGTGGAAAAATTCTGTCAGGCGAACGGCGTTCTGCTCGCCGGGCGCCTGCCATACGATAACATCACAACCCAGGCGATGATTGTGGGTAAAACTGTCATCGAGCATGCTGACGGGGATTTTTCCATGGAACTCGGAAGAATATGGAAATCGGTGGAATCAATGTTGAATGATGCAAAGAACAATGACGGAGGCAGGTGATAGCATGAAGATAGGGATAATCATATGCAGCAGGTACAGGAACTGTGCAGGGGGCAAGTGCTTCAGGGCGTTGGCGAATCGCGAGGGAGCCTTCTCCAGATATGGAAAGGATGAGAATGTGGAGATCGTCGGATACACCTCCTGCGGCGGATGCCCTGGAGGAAATGTTGAGTATGCGCCCGACGAGATGGTGAAAAACGGAGCAGAGGTCATACACCTGGCCACCGGCCTCATAGTGGGATACCCGCCATGCCCCAACATATTGAACTTCAGGGACTTCATCGAGAAGAAGTACGGCATCCCGGTGGTCATGGGAACGCACCCCATCCCCCAGAAATACTTCCTGGCGCATGAGAAGCTGGGGACCTGGAAATCCGCCAAATGGCAGGACATTATAAGCCTCACGCTGCCGGATGAGGGCGTACGAAATGCCTACGACTGAGTTCCAAGGCAAGTAAATGACGTGTGGTGAACGCAAATTCATTCAAATTGATAGCAGCGCGTTCGCCCATGGCCCGGTAGCATCTAGGAACTGAATAGAGGGCCATGCTGTTCGCAACAATCTGCCTGCAATTAGTGCATTCGGCAACTGAATAACAGCAACGTTGAGAATGCGCTGTGGCGACTCTGGCCAGATGCAGGCAAAGCCAACCGTAGCCGGTAATTCCACCATTTTCCAATCAATGAATTACCGGGTTACACCCCGACTACCAGCCCGTCCCCATTCACTTTGAACTCCTTGGACTTGTCATGGGCCCTGCGGTCGGCTATCTCCTGCTTTATCGTGGCGGCCAGGCGTTTGATGCCTTCCTCTATCTCTTCGTCAGTGGCATATGTGAAGTTCAATCGCATTGTGTTCTTTCCGCTGTGATCCGCAAAGAACGAGGCGCCGTGAACATATGCGACATTGTTGGCCAGCGCCCTGTTGAACATCTCCTTTGTGTCGATGCACTCGGGAAGGGTCACCCAGATGAACATGCCGCCATCCGGTTTTGTCCATTTGGCTTCAGGCGGAAAATGCCTGTCCATAGCTGCCAGCATATGGTCCCTCTTGCGCTTGTACAGGGTTTTTATCTTCTGGATGTGCTCGTCGATGTATCCGCGGTTTAGGTATTCAGCCGCAATGTACTGCCCGAAAGTGTTCGTGCACAGGTCCACCGCCTGCTTGACGATGATGAGCTTCTGAAGTATGTCGCGGTCCGCAATGCACCAGGCGACCCTGAATCCCGGCGCCAGCACTTTCGAGAACGTGCCCAGGTAAATGACGCGGCCGTCCTCGTCCATGCTCTTCATGGGCTTTATCGTCTCGCCGTTGTACCTTAATTCAGAGTATGGCGCGTCCTCTATGACCAGCATGTCATACTCGGTGGCGATCTCCATTATCCGCCTTCTCCTCTCCTGGGACAATGTCACACCGGATGGATTCTGGAAGGCCGGTATAAGATAGAGCAGTTCGGCGCTTCTCCCGTGCATCTGGAGAAGCCGTATCTTCTCCTCCAGGCTATCGGGGTCCATGCCATTCTCATCGACCTTGACGCTTTCCATTATCGCGCCATATGATTTGAAGGCGTTCGTGCCCCCCATGTACGTCGGAGCGCCAACCAGGACTGTGTCGTCCGGGTCCAGGAATGCCTTGCCAATGAGATCCAGAGCCTGCTGTGAACCGGATGTTATCAGCACATTGTGATAGGTTATGTTCATTCCCTTCCTGTTCATCCTTTCGGCAATTGCCTGGCGGAGCTCGGTGACGCCCTCGGTGGTTCCATACTGAAGAATGTTTGGGCCTTTCTCATCAAGAAGATGGTTGCAAATCTCTTTGACCTTGTCGACCGGAAAAGCTTCAGGAGTGGGAAGGCCGCCCGCGAAAGAGATTATCTCCTTTCTCTCGGTCAGCTTGAGAAGCTCCCTAATTTCCGATGCTTTCATCTCCCTGGCATTTCTGGAATACAGGTGCGAGAACTTGCTTACCATTCAATTACCTCCGCAGACACGTTGCGGAGGCCGGGAACGTTCCTGCCCCCGCACTGAATGGGAAGGCCTTATGGGTAATAAATTAACCGATGAAAAATCAAACTACCAGGCCTTAGAGAGATTCGTACATAATCGAAAAAGCCAACTTCGGCAATCAATTTATAAACGAAGGATTGCATATCGGTAAACATGGGCATTAGGGAATTGCTGAGATTCGATGAACCCGCGGATTCCAGGGAGGGAAAACTGACAATACTTGCTCTTCTCATGATGCTCTACATTGTCGCAATGTTCTTCTCTGTGACTATACACGAGGTTCTGGGGCATGGCCTTTTCACGGTTCTCCTGGGCGGCGAGTTCTATGCGTTTTACCTATCCCCTGGCAGCGGGTTTGCATCCCTCTGGTTCCCACCCACGCTCACCAGGGCCGGGGCTGCGCTCATCTACATGGCCGGAATACTTGTCCAGCTGGCCATAGGAACTCTGGTCCTTTTCCTTGTTCTTCCCAGAATCAAAAATGTGATAACGGGGCTGTTCACGCTCATGTTCTGCGTTTCCATGCTTGTCTATTCCTCGCTCTACCTTGTCATGGGTTATTTCTACAGTTCAGGGGATACCCTCCAGGCGGTCCGCGTCCTCGGAGTGAATCCGGAACCGTTCCTGGTCGCAGGAATAATGCTTACCGGAACTTTTGTGCTCATGATTTCCACATCAGCCCTCAAATTCCTGGGAAGGTTCTTGAACCTGGAAGATGAGAAAACAAGATTCAGGATGCTGGCAATTTTCTGGATGCCTTCCATATTGCTCCATGGGATATTCTCCATTATTTTCTCGGCCACGCTCACCGGGAATGAATTCATCTACTCATTCCTGAACTCTGCGCTGCTCCTATTGTTCGTGGGCCTGGCCGTATTCCTTGTCCCGGAGATGCTGGAACCAGAGAGGCAGACGGAATACAGAATACCGATGAGAAGCGTGTTCACGGTTGTGATATGCTTCGCCCTGCTCCTGGCCTGCTGGACCGTGGCGTTCGGCGTTTCCCGGGAGGATGCCCGCGGAATAATGATTCATGACCCGCCAGTTGAGGCTGAGATTTATTATGCCGATTACACAATAGGCAATGCCGAGCTTACCGTTTACCTGAACGGGACTGTCCGCGCCGACATAATCCTGAGGAACAGGATGGAAAAACCCTCATCGCTGGAGGACCAGCTTTATCACTCATTCGACCTCCGTCCGGACTGGGAGAGGTACATCGCGCGTTCCAGGAACATTCTGATAACGATGTTCAATCTGCCCAGGGCGGTCGGGGAGAACCTCACGTTCTCGACAGATTACGGAACAGCCAGGGCACTGGGGACGGAAGATGAGCTCGGCAGAAAGAGCACCACAGATCGGAAGAGCGTCGTGTAGGGAAAGAGTGTAGATCTCGGTGG
>CALKWP010000118.1 GCA_938004075.1 uncultured Methanomassiliicoccales archaeon | reverse complement strand
CCATGGGCTCACCCGAATTCGAACAGGCTCTTCTGCTGTTGCGGCTCTTCTTTTTTCGTATCGCTGGTGTCCTCTTCCTCCCTATCTTCCTCGACCGCAGCAGGCCTCTTCCTCTCCTTCGGTTTCGCCTCTTCCTCTGGCTCGTCCTTCGGCTCATCGGGCTTCTGGGCTGCATTCACCTTCTTCATCGCATCGAAGACATGCTTCACCTGATGCGTGTCGGGTTTCGCGTCCAGCAGGAATCCGACATCCTCCTCGGTCAGATTGAGCCTTCTTGTCATGGCAATCCTGAATTCCAGATCCTGGGCATACACGCTCTTGAAGTAAGGCAATATGTCCTGAAGCGCCCTCTTCCCGCTTGTGTGGGTGAACTTGGCCAGCTTTGCCCCGAAATCGTCCCTCGTGCCACGTAATCCCTTGCTTCTGGACATCTTCATCAGGTATGGGGGGAAATTGTAATTGATGTGGCCCCGGTAGTCCTTGGCTTTGGCAAGAGATACACCGCAGCTCATCATGTCCCTGGCATAGGCCCATAAACTGTAATTCTGCCTCCTGCTCACCCGGCCCAGGAATATGTCCGCCCTGGACAGCGCCTCGAACGCCGCGTGAATGTCCTGCGGGCTCCTGTATGCCGTCGGGATGTTGTGGTCAATCCAGAGTATCAGACTTTCCGGGTTCTCGTCCAGATTCATGGCCGTTTCCCTTGACCTCTTGCAATTGCCGGTCTGGAATATCTGCTCGACAGATTTGAATATGTTGGCGGAAACATCCCGCTCGCCTATGGCCGAGATGTCTTTCAGAACAACCTTGGTCCTGCCCTCTGCCAGGGATTGAAGGTCCTTCAATGCGGAACGAACATCGCCGCCGGATTTATCCGCCAGCCTGCCAAGAACATCCTCGGCAACTTCAACGCCCTCTTTCTTTGATATCACCCTGAGCAGGCCAATGATGTCGGCCCTGCCCGGTTTGGCGAATTTGATTGTCGCGGCATTGCTCTGGATTATCGAGGAACGCTTCTTGAGTGCATACCAATCATTCACAATCAGAATTATCGGCTGCTGGGTTTCGAGAATCGTCTGGGCAATCGCCTTGATGCCCCCCTGGTCCTCCCGTCCGAATATGTTGTCAGCTTCATCCAGCACGATAAGTTTTCTCTTCCCCTCCCTTGCCCTCATGAATTCGCCATCGTCGGTGAACGTCTCGCCCATGGCCCCCTGGTTCGCTATGCTGTTGATAGATCGGAAGAGCGTCGTGTAGGGAAAGAGTGTAGATCTCGGTGGT
>CALKWP010000117.1 GCA_938004075.1 uncultured Methanomassiliicoccales archaeon | reverse complement strand
ACCACCGAGATCTACACTCTTTCCCTACACGACGCTCTTCCGATCTCCTGGGCATGATGAAGTCCAATGTGATAATGGGGATTCCGCTGAGCGTCAGCGGGAAAAATATATTCTTTGATAGATAATTATACCCGGTTCTCCCCCACATTACCCAGATCGGTTCCGTCCAGCAGGTAAAGCTCCGCATCTTCAAGATTCGCCAGTCCGTGCCTCAGCACCGTCCCTATCTTCCGCTGTCCCAGGTCATTGACCCGGCTTCCGCCGCACAGGTCGTTGAAAGCAGGTATCATTATGAATCCTTCACCCAGAATTTTATATTCTTTCGATGCAAGGGAATAATTCCAGAGCCCCCTGACCCAGCATCTCTCCGAACTCCTGGCTTCCACCCCGTCCACAAACATGACCATGGGATGCACATGCCCCATCAGAACCGTTCGGCAAGCCATGACCTCTCCAGATGGCCAGCAATGGCCGTGCCAGATGCCGTAATCTCCAAGGACAAAACCCTTGTTGGAATGCAGTTTCACATCACCGGGAAGGTAGCCCTGGATGCCGCCATCGTGATTGCCCGGGACAAGGTGGATCTCATCCACGACCTCGAAAAGCGCATCCACCAGCCGCGGGATTTCCCTCTCCTCGCGAAAGCTCGAAACAGGGATGTTGTGCTTCAGGTCGCCAGCGATGACCAGGATGCGGGCCTTGGTTTCCTTGAGCGATTTCAGAAGCCGCTCCTGCATCTCCCCGGTCTTGGGCGGTATTCTCGCGCCGGCCAGCAATAACTCATGCTCCAGGCCGATGTGCATGTCTGCTATGAACAGCGCGGATATGTCGCCAGCGAAAAGCGCTGGTTCGCCGTGAACGGGCTCAAGGCTCATGCTCGGTAATTTGCACGACAGTTAAAAAACCGTTGCATGGAAACGCTTATCAAACACCACTGATTTCCCTGAGACATGTCGCCTGACGTGCTCATAATCATGGGAAGCAAGAACGACCTGCCAGTAGGCCAGAAGGCCGTGGATACCCTGAGGGAGCTGGGAATCTCCTGCGAGATAAAGGTCGCATCCGCCCATCGCACGCCCAAACTGGTTGCGGATATCGTGGAAAATTCCGACGCAAAAGTATTCATCGCAATCGCCGGACTGGCGGCAGCGCTTCCGGGCGCGGTCGCCGCTCACACGATACGCCCGGTCATCGGGGTGCCGGTAAGCGGCAAGGTCAACCTTGATTCTGTCCTTTCCATAGTCCAGATGCCCCCGGGGATTCCGGTTGCGGCTGTAGGCCTTGACAGGGGAGAGAACGCGGGACTGCTGGCTGCTCAGATCATCGCTGTCGCAAGCCCGGCAGTCGAGAAGAAGCTCCTGGAGCACAGAAAAGCCCAGGAAGCAAAGGTTCATACAGACTCATCCAGCCTGGAGGTGAAGTGATGTTCGACCCGGAAGCGTTCACAAAGGAAGCCATTGACATAATCAAGCAGCAGATATCCGAGGGAAAGGCCATCATTGCATGCTCCGGCGGGGTCGACAGCGTTGTCGCCACCGTGCTGGTGAGCAGGGCAATCGGGGATAATCTCCTGGCCGTTCACGTTGACACCGGATTCATGCGGAAGAATGAGTCCGCCGATGTCGTCAAGATGATGGAGCGCATGAACATCAACCACAAGTTTGTTGACGCCAGCAAGGAGTTCTACGACGCGTTGAAAGGCGTAATCGAGCCGGAGAGGAAGCGCAAGATAATCGGCGAGAAATTCATCCGCGTTTTCGAGCGGGAGGCAAAGGCCACCGGCGCGAAATTCCTGGTCCAAGGCACCATCGCGCCGGACTGGATAGAGAGCGGCGGCGAGTTGCGCGACGTCATAAAATCGCATCACAATGTCGGCGCATTGCCGGAAAAAATGGACATGAAGCTGGTGGAGCCGCTTCGCGACCTCTACAAGGATGAAGTAAGAAAGCTGGGCAGGTACCTGGGCATCGAACTTGCGGAGCGCCAGCCGTTCCCGGGACCGGGTCTTGCTATCAGGATTATCGGAGAACCCACCGAAGAAGCAGCCCACATAGTCAGGGAAGCCTGCGCCATCGTGGAAGAAGAATTCGAGAAAGCTGCGAAAGCGGGCAAGATGGAGCTGCCCTGGCAGTACTTTGCGGTTCTAACCCCTATCCAAACGGTCGGCGTGCATGGCGATATCAGGGCCTATGGTTACACCGTAGCGGTGAGGGCAGTCCAGTCCCTCGATGGCATGAGCGCGGCGTATTCACGCATTCCCCATGAAGTGCTGGAGAAGATTTCCATACGGATTACCAATACGATGAAGGACAAGGTAAATCGGGTCGTCTATGATATTACCAATAAACCTCCAGCAACAATAGAGTGGGAATAGAGGTTTGTTAAAAAACGATTACCCAGCAGCATGCCTGGCCTGTGAGGGCCAAGTTGAATGGGTGCCCAACAAGCACACACAAAAGGATGAGAGAAAAGCGAGCTGTGCAAGAGTTTCCAAGACAGAGGCCACAGTGAACGTTGGGTAAGGCCCCAGTCCATGCCCTCACAGGCACGGTTCCTATTGACATCTGCAATTGGGGTAATTACACCATCGAATTTATAAAAATTCGATGCATTACCCCGCCCTCCAGATTAGATAATGATGCATTCAGGCGGGGCATGGTGTGGATGAACGGTGCCGTATGAATCTCCGTCAGAATCCTCTCATCCTTCGCGTTGGACAGATTCATCCTCATCCAAGATCGGAAGAGCACACGTCTGAACTCCAGTCACGAATCACCATC
>CALKWP010000116.1 GCA_938004075.1 uncultured Methanomassiliicoccales archaeon | reverse complement strand
CACTCAGTTTTAGAATGAGTATAGTACCCCGCCCTCCAGAATATATCTGTTTAAATTCAGACGGGGCATGCTGTTGGGTGTATGTCTGAGTTCAAAATGAAACGTCATTTCGTACGATTCTCTATTCCCCATTCCCGAGCAATCAGAAAACTATAAGTACAATTTAGGCATACCTAACGATTAGGCAAACCTAAAGGTGATTGATTGGACATTGTGATATGGGCGCTGCTATTGAGTACTTTCGCAGGATTGTCGACCGTGATAGGCGGATTGCTGGCATTCGTCATCAAGAAGCCCAGGCGTTACTTCCTCCCTTTCTCTCTGGGACTCTCCGCCGGCGTGATGCTCTACATCTCATTCGTTGAGCTGTTCCCCCATGCACTGGGGGAGATCGGCGAAGTGAAAACAGCGCTTTCTTTCTTCGGCGGGATGGTGTTCATCGCCATAATCGACCTCCTGATACCGGAGATGGAGAACCCCCATCACTTCCAGGACGGCCGAAGGAGAGGACAGGGAAACCCCGATAAGAACGTCTGCAGCCCCGCAATGATGCGCACCGGCATGTTCGCGGCCCTGGCCATCACCATCCACAACTTCCCGGAAGGAATCGCGACATTCGCCACCGCGCTTAACGACATCAATCTGGGCGTGGTCATCGCCATTGCCATCGCATTGCACAATATCCCCGAGGGGATCTCTGTTTCCGTGCCGATATACTGCGCCTCTGGCTCCAAAAGCAAGGCGCTGAAATATTCCTTCATCTCGGGGCTGGCCGAGCCGCTGGGCGCCATTATCGCCTACCTGGTCCTGATGCCCTTCCTTAACGATGCCCTGCTGTCGATTTTGCTGGCAATGGTCGCGGGCATAATGGTTTACATTTCAATCGATGAGATTATCCCGGCCGCGTACAGCTACGGAAAGAGCCACATCGTGGTGATCGGCACCCTGATGGGCATGGCCCTCATGGCCGCGAGCCTGTTCATGCTGTAGGTGCCCCCATGAAACGCCTTACCCGGGAGGAGTACATCGAAGCCATCCATGTCCTGCAGAAGCCGGTCGGAAGGGCGAAGACCGGGCAGATCGCCGCGCACATGGGCGTGCGGCCGCCATCGGTCACGCAGATGCTCATCAAATTGAAGGACGAGGGGCTAGTTGATTATGAGCCATTTGTCGGGGCCAAGCTCACCCCGAAAGGGAACGCGTTGGCGAGGGAGCTGATGGCCAGGCACAAGGTGATTGCCGACCTCCTTGAGATACTGGGCATCGACAGGGAGACCGCCGAGAAGGATGCGTGCGTAATCGAGCATCACATGAGCAGGGAATCGGCTGCCAGGCTGAAGCAGTTCGTCGAGTTCGTCCAATCGGCGCCCCGGGACCCGCAGTGGGTGGAGCGGTTCAGGAAGTACTGCGAGGGCGGTGAGGCGCGGTAGCTGGGCCCGCTGCGACTAGCGGACAAAAGGATTATACATGGGTCGCGCGCTTCACAGTCTCATGTGCTTCTGCATGTCCTGCGCCCAGAAGAAGGAGACCATCCAGACCCGGTTCGACGCCGAGTTCCTCCAATACGCTGAATATCAGCCATATCACTTCACAGCGGCAAGCTCACACCCTGCAGTCCCCGTCATCTCGGATGCCGAGCCCCGGACAGTCCAGCCGATGGAGTGGGGCCTCATCCCGCACTGGGCAAGAAGCCCCGAGAAAGCGGAGGAGGTCCGCAAGCACACATACAACGCCCGCGACGACACAGTATTCGAGAAGGCCTCGTTCCGGGACGCGATTCTGCGGAACAGGTGCCTTGTTATCGCCGACGGGTATTTCGAATGGCATCACCACGCCAATGGGAAGAAGTATCCCTATTACATCAGATTGATAGGAGGGGGGCCGTTCGCCATGGCCGGGATATGGTCCGAGTGGAAGCACGGGGATGCTGCCAAGCGGACGTTCTCCATCGTGACCACGGAGGCGAATCCCATGATGGCCAGGATCCACAATTCCGGCAAGCGGCTGCCAGTGATTCTTCCTCGGGAGAAGGAGCGGACCTGGCTGGAAAGGGGGCTGCCCAGGGCCGATATCGTTAAGCTGATGAAGCCTTATGATGAGAAGCTGATGGATGCCTTCACCGTGTCCAGGCTGGTCTCCACGCCGGGAGCTGAGAAGAACGTGCCGGAGGCCATCCAGCCCTTCGAGTATTCTGAGCTAAGTTCGGCCCAGACGACCTTGTTCTAAGATGGATCTTATCCTTTCCTCCCCGTACCCGAACCCTCCCAGCAGGTCCTCCCCAGCCCTTCCCAGCAGCTCCAGGTATCTCCCGGCATCGTATGCCTCGTCCCCTTCCAGCAGGTCGGCCGCCCTCGGGCCGCCATCGGTCAGGACAAGCTTGACCTAGCTCGGAAGAGCGTCGTGTAGGGAAAGAGTGTAGATCTCGGTGGTCGCCGGCTCAT
>CALKWP010000115.1 GCA_938004075.1 uncultured Methanomassiliicoccales archaeon | reverse complement strand
GAGATGGTGATTCGTGACTGGAGTTCAGACGTGTGCTCTTCCGATCTTGGGTATTCTTTACCCCTGAACAGCAGATACTGGCCTGCAGCCTATGACTGGCTTGCGACCCAGGATTCTGAGGTTTATCCGCCAACAGACCGACCTGCGTTCCTGAGCTGGTGGGACTATGGTTTCGAGGTAGTGAACGAAGGACAGCACCCCACTGTTGCGGATAACTTCCTTGGCGGTCACCAATTAGCCGGTAATTTCATCATGTCACAGAGCGAGGAGGACGCCATAGCGCTTCTTTGCATAAGAGTACTCGAGGGCAACTGGTACAAGGAACTGAACTCAGGCGAGGTAAATTCATTTGACCCTGAAATAATTCAGGTGCTTGCGAATAATGGTATAAACGCCGGGGCATTGTCTCAAATATTTGAAAACCCCTCTGATTACATTAAGTTGATCCTAGCCAATCCAGACATATACGGCCCCCGCGATGATGTGATTCAGGATGTTAACGCCAAGTACATCGCTTCGCGTGTTTTACTCACTCAAACACTTGATGACGAAGGCATGGTTGACCTTTATAATAATCTTATTCAGGTCACTGGACACTCCATAAGGTACTTTGCGATTGACAGTCGCCTTTTCCCATTCTCTGCTCAGAACACCGGCATATTTTATGCGCCTGCAAAACTGTCTGACCATAGAATCAGCGAAACCGCGAACCAACCATATGATTTCTGGGAAATAAAAGCCGTCGGTGAATTCGGGGGAGAATATGACTTAGATGACATTCCGCCAGATGTAAACCTCAACCAGGAAACTCCTTACAAAATAGTCTACAAGGATATGTTCTATAATTCCATGTTGTACAAAGCATTCATTGGATACAGCGGATACGACCTTGGCAAGGGTGAAGCCGGAATTCCTGGCCTCTCGGGAGATCTTTCCTCAAGTCAAATAATGCCCGGTTGGAATATGACGCATTTCAAATTGGCTCACAGGACCGCCTATTGGAACCCCTACTCCGCAAGTGAAATTCAGAATCACACCGATGCATGGCAGGCAATGAACTACTGGGATGCCTACGAAAAACAACAGGCCGGTGAGGGGATATCAGATCTCAGCGATCGTTCCAGTTTATACCAGGGCACAATGATGCTGAAATACTACCATGGTGCAATTATAAGCGGTCAAGTTGCATTGGAAGATGGCACACCCCTTAAGGGCGTGTCAGTAACAGTCGAAGATGATTTTGGTATACCGCATCAAAGGGTAGTTACAGATGAAATGGGTAAATACTCTTTAGTAGCGCCACCTGGAGATATAACAATAACCGTATCAACTGGGCAGATGGACCCTCTCAGCATGAAGGGAACCA
Source organism: uncultured Methanomassiliicoccales archaeon (assembly GCA_938004075.1). Classification (GTDB taxonomy): domain Archaea; phylum Thermoplasmatota; class Thermoplasmata; order SG8-5; family SG8-5; genus UBA147. The sequence continues at coordinate 16,681 of CALKWP010000115.1, read as the reverse complement.
CAATGAATTCCACTTCAATGACCATTCAGGACTACCAGGCAATGAGGGCAAATGAAGACAGGAACAATGACGGAAGATACGATTACCTAATTAATCAAAATCTAATCGTGAAAGGCTCAAGCATGTCTGGAACGGTATTCTGGGATTCGAACGCGAATGGTGCAAAGGACCAGGATGAAGAAGCCGTTCCGAATGCAGAGATAAGCATATCTACATCTGACTTGAGTTTCACATCCATCGCAATTGCTGATGAATCTGGTGAATACATTTTCAACTCTATCGTACCTGGCAGTTATGAAATAAAGGTCACGCACTCAAATCGTATTATCGGAACACATTACTATACAGTGACAAACGGTGAAACAAAAGTGCAGGATCTCGCAATGACAATTACATCATTCAGCGGCACAACATATTACTCAGACAACACGATTGCCAGGGGCGCTAAAGTTCGAATATGGAATTCGGATGAAAACATAGAGTACATTGCATATTCAAACATAAGCGGTTCATACAACTTTGCAAACGTGTTGCATGGTTCATTCTTTATTCAGGCAGATCTCTCTGATTACGCCAGCACGCCATTGAGGATTGATATCTCCCAATACCAGAATAATACTGCGGATCTCACATTGTATGATTCATTCAACCTTGAAGGAATTTTGTCCCTTAATGGAGTTCCTGTTCCATATGCAACTCTAAAATTTGCAGGCCCAAGCGACACAGTTCTGATCACAGACGATTCGGGTAAATTCAAAGCAAAATTGAATGACGGCGAGTATTTCATTTATGTATCTCACACTCGCTCCAACAATGTGTATTCATACCTTGGTAAGGTTTATCTTGATGAAGACCAAAATGTACTTCTTCCTCTGCAACTTGGGTGCCTTGTTACTGGACATGTTGGTACTGGAACACGAGACGCCACCGAAGCACAGGTTGTATTTGACAATGTTGACCTGGGAATTTACATATCTGCCAATACTGATGACAAAGGAGACTTTTCAATAGTTCTCCCCTACGGAACTTACCATGTCCAGGTATCTTCATCGTTGTACGGATCGTATTACTCGTTGGAATCACTCCAATCAAAGGTAATCAATCTGAACCTGGTAACTCGCCCAGCTTCAACAATTGGCGGCCACATCTTCTGGGATGTCGATGGAGACCATGAGCAGGGAGAGAACGAAGGATTACAAAACTCACGAATTCGCTTTACAGAAGCATCAGGAACCTATGCGCAAGCAATTACTGATGAAATCGGCCAATTCACAATACAGTTACCATCCACAACCCAATATCGCATAACAATCGAAAAGTCAGGATTTGAGACTGTAGATATTGGCGTACACACAATCGCGGCCTTCTCAGGTGAAATAGTTCAAGCTTTAGAGCCGATTCTCATACCCATTTCGGGTACGATATACCTCGATAATAAAGCCCTGGAGGAACAGAATATTCCTATCTATTTCATAAGCAACATGGCTGGATTGCCTTCTGCTTCATTCCAGGCGGGACGAGATGGCAAATACTCCGGTTCCATATTGCCGGGGTTGTATACTGTATCTTTCAAGCATAACATCACGATTGGAAATGATACAAGGGTATACCAGATTCTTGAGGACACCGTATTCGATACTGGATTGTATTCTGGCGATGATATAATCCTTGATCTGTTCGCGGCCCAGAGGACAAAAATTTCCATAACATTAAGTGACCCAAATATAATGAATGCAAATATAACATTCAGAAATGAATTGGAATCAAGGAAACTCAACATGGAAACCAATTATGCCGAATACTATCTCATGCCAGGAAATTACGTAATTACTGCAGTCAATCCATTGAATGATACAATTATGGTGGATATGAAAGACATTAGCGTTATTGATGGCAGTGCCAACAATAATTACATAGTAACTTTGAAAAATGGAATTCCATATTCTGGTACTCTAATGTATGAAGGCGTTTCGCAATCTCTAAAACGGATAGTGTTCAATGACATAAATGGTAATGGCACGATCTCGGTAATAACTGATGATAAGGGATCTTATGATGTATATCTGGTTCCAGACCGTGAATTTGAGATTTCAGTTGATTATGTGGATTACGAAACAACACCGTACCTTAAGGCATTCAGATATTATGCTGAAAACCAACGGATTGTTGCAAATGTGCCAAATTTCGATCATACCATTACGCTTTCAAGGGAAATCTTTGAAACAGAATTGCACGGGACGGTATTTATCGATAATTTCCTTGCCATCAACACCGAAATATCATTCACTTCTGAATATGCAAATTACACGGTGTCAACTGACATGGATGGAAATTATTCACTGACCATTATCCCTGGGGAATACACATTATACGCCCATCACCCATCAACACATTCTGTTTTGTTAGTAAAATCTCTTATCGAGATTGACCAGACAAAATTAGATTTCTATCTAACTCGTGGTGTAAGAATGTATGGGACTGTGTACTACGAAATGAATAAGAATGCCAGAACATCAATCGATTTCACAAACACAAAATCCGTTACATTAACACTGTTGACTGATGATGCGGGTTATTATGAAACCTGGTTACCTTCGGATAAATACTCGATTGACATTCAAATGAATACGCTCAAAAATGATATGGATGTAACCTATTCTTTACAAACTAACATTGACCTGACAAATGATAAGCAAATAAACCTGCCATTATCTATGTTTGAGGAAAGAATAGTCTTCGTATCATACGACCCGAATCAGATAAAAGAGGTTAAGACTAACTCAACACATATTTACACTTTCGAAGTGGAAAACATGGGTAATATCAAGGATACATACCTGATATCTGCCACTGGAGGGACACCTGATTGGGTTCCGGAAGTCAGCAATTCCATCATATCGGTCGAACCTGGCACAAATAACAAAGCAACTGTATCTGTCAAGGTATTCATACCCACCACCGCGAAGACAGCTCAGAACCAGCTAACATTGACAGCAATATCTCAGACAGACACCACAATTAGACACAACAATGTCATGAGCATCCCCATATTGCAAACACACTCGTTTACCATTCAGCCATCAGCGACATCCCCCATATTTGACTCCGGTTCACTGAAATCAGAATTCTCGGTAGTCAATAATGGCAATGGAATGGATACAATCACCCTTTACATAGCAAATATCAACGATCTCAGGTTGAATGGGTGGGATATTCAAATCGGAGCTGCCCAAGGTTCTGAGGTAGTGAATTCAGGAACAATGATTGTCAATATTTCTGTCGCTTCAGGGTCCACAGTAAACATACCAGTTACTCTGGCATCTTATGCGAATAAGACATCCCGTCAGGCTAACGTGTTGATTGTGGGATATTCACAAATTGACAATTCTGTTATCTCTACAAACAACTTGATATTCAGATATCCATCGCTACAGATTTCCTCATCCAACCTTACCACAACAGGCATGGGCGTTTCCGAGACACAGAGCGGTGAGCAGATAACTAATGTGGGTGTTATGGCGGCCTCCGTCGCAGCAGCTCTACTAATATTCTATTATGCAAGGAAGAAGAGGTGGATAAGATGAGCAGCAAAATAGTAAAAAATTGCATGATACTCGCAACCAGCTTAATGCTCTTAGCCATAGTTCTGAGTCCGATTACCGAGGCTCAAACGAACGTAACAAATATTCGCGTATATCTCAGCGGCCCATCTGTCATAGGAACTCTCAGGTCTGGCACATATTCTGCGACAATGGTTGACCCGGAGAGCAGGAACTGGAACTACCAAGTGTACATAACCGCAGCAAACACAACCGGAGCTTCGCCCTTGTTCGCTTCGCCTATAAATGGCACATTCACACCTGAAAACCAAACAATAACATTTGATATCACTGCGCCTCAGAAAGCTGGAGAGCTTGAAATTCACATAAATTGCACAGTTGGCACTTTATATTACGAAAAGATACAAACAATATATGTCGTACCTCCTATTACTATTGAAGCGAATGTCAATAATCCCACCAATGTACAGGTCAAAAATGCCACTGTTCAATTCTTTGTCGATGGTACCGAAATAGATAAGAAAATCATCCCGACAATCGGAGCCAGTCAGACAACGAAGGTATCTACAGAATGGATTTCAAAAGAACAGGCACCAGGCTGGCATGACACTAGGATAGTCATCGACCTCAACGGAGACGGAACAATCGACACTCACGCTGGCGACATGATACTGGATGACCGCTTCTATATTGAGGGAGACACTGATTGGGTCTTCGGAATTACCATATTAGTGGGCCTTTTGGCGCTCATACTTGGCATGGGTTACATCTCAAAGCGCAAAATGAAGTAGTCCAGGTAACGTGTGTAATCCATAATCAGGTTATGCAATAAAAGAGCGTATGCAGGCGCCGGGATTCGAACCCGGGCTGAAAGCTTGGAAGGCTTTAATCCTAACCAACTAGATCACGCCTGCATTCAGATTCATTAATGATTCAATACATGCAGGCGTATATTTGACATATGGTTCTTATTTGAGGCGGTCTTAAGTCAAATATCACGCCTGCATGTGAGACCTTACTGGCAATACCTGTATTGCGAGAGCAGATAAAAAGGCATCTATAAAAAAGATTGGGGGGGTCAGAGGGGCCTAGACCTCTGACCCTGGGATGGTATATGGAACTAAAATGTTCACGCTATTACTGGATATTGATCGCCGAACTGGTCATAGCACCTGTTGAGGATGTATACATCCTCCCAGGAGCAATCGTCTGTTTCCTTGAAGCCGCTAATTTCACTCACCTCAGACCAATTACGCCAGGATAGTATATAAACCTGAGATGGGGGGGTCACCGAAAGTACTCCGGTAATTCATTGATTGCAAAATGGTGGAATTACCGGCTTTCTGAGCGAATCGCGCTACAGGATGCACTGTCGATTCGGGGCGAACGCAATTTGTTGCTGGAATTCTGAAATCGCGTTCACCGATTGCTTGTAGAATACTGTGAGTCACATGATGCCGATTCAGCAAACTGAATGTTACCGCATCATGGTCGAATGTGGCGGTATTGATTGATGAGAATAGCATTCAACACTTTTTTCAACCGTCGCTTCCATCCATACATAATATCCGTACGCATATGTCGTATCATACACCCAGTCCCTCGTGGGCATATCGAATGTCCGCGTGCAAACATAGCTGTAATACCACTGGGCCAGCGGGTCTCACCTTGTCACGACGATCTTAGTTCTGGGCGGGATTCGATCCCGGCGAGAAAAGGCCGGTGGTGAAATGGCGTGGAATCGGTTGAACGTTCCAGCATCCCGGCTGCGCCCCGCCCCCAATCCTTTAAAAACCTTAACCCATTCCCCTTCTCATGAAATTTCACGGGCTCGACCTCGATGATTTCCAGATAGAGGCATGCGAGCACATCACAAACGGCGATTCAGTTGTGGTTTCCGCCTCAACAGGTACAGGCAAGACCCTAATCGCTGAGTATGCAATAGAATTCTATGCTGGCCACCGCCAGCGTTCCGTTTACACATCCCCCATTAAGGCACTGTCCAACCAGAAATACATGGATTTCGTTGCCCAGTTCGGGAAGGAGAATGTCGGGATTCTAACTGGTGACGTGTCGATAAACAAGGATGCTCAGATACTGGTCATGACCACAGAAGTTTACAGGAACATGGCTCTTGCTGATCCCAAGAGCATCCAGGACGTCGGGATTCTAATACTTGATGAAGTTCATTTTATGAATGATCCAGAGCGCGGGACTGTCTGGGAGGAGTCCATAATATTTTCGCCGGAGAGGGTTCGTTTTCTGGCGCTTTCGGCAACCATTCCCAATGCCAGGGAGTTCGCAAGCTGGATAAGCTCCATCCATGGCCACGAGGTCAAGGTAGTGGAATACGATAAGCGCGCAGTCCCATTATTCCACAATTTTCATCTGGGCGGGGACGTGGTCATCCCCAGGGAAGAGCTCCCCAAGTTGATAGGCCAGCTTGAACGTGATAGAAAATTCGATTCGAAAGGCCCCCAGGGAAAGAGGCGCGGGAAGGAAAGGAGGCAGAAGGGAAAGCCGCCGAACCACCTTGACCTTGTGCGCCACCTTGATGCAAATGGCCAGTTGCCATGCTTGTTCTTCAATTTTTCCAGGAAGGATTGCGAGAGCAAAGCCCTGGAAACCGCTTACAACATGAATTTCTTCAAGCAGAAGGAACCCCTGATGGAAGAGATTATCGATAAGCATCTTGCTGACCCGGAACTCGCTGAGATGGAGTCCATAGGCATCCTGATCCAAGTTCTTGAGCGGGGTGTGGCATTTCACCATGCCGGCATGCTTCCAGCAGCGAAAAGGGCTGTGGAAGAGGCATTCGGCAAGAATTTGATTAGCGTTCTCTATGCCACTGAGACTTTCGCAGTCGGCATCAACTATCCTGCGCGAACAGTAGCCTTCTCCAGCTTACGAAAATATGATGGAACAAGGCACAGGTATGTGAATTCAAAGGAATACTTCCAGATGGCGGGTAGAGCAGGCAGAAGGGGCATGGACACTAAGGGAATTGTCATTGCCTGCGTGGACAAATTCCAGGACGATATCTCCGAAATCCAGAAGCTCACAAAGGCCGACCGCATTCCGATATTTTCCCAATTCGAGCTTTCTTACAACACAGCACTGAATCTTATAGACAAGCATTCCGAAGCTGAAATTGAAACCGTATTGGAAAAGAGCTTCGATTCTTTCATAAAGCGAAACGCGGGCCAGCGTGTGAATGTATGGGCATCCTGGAACAACCGCATCCGCGTTCTGAGGAAACTCGGCCATCTGGAAGGAAGCAATCTGACTCAGAAAGGAAGGTTCACAACCAAGATATTCACCGAGGAACTTGTCACAGCCGAGATTTTCGCAGACAGCAAATGGAAAAAATGGAAACCGCTGGAGATGGCATGCCTTGCAGCTGCGATAACATATGAGCCGCGGCATTTCCGGGCACAGAGGCCAAAACGCGGCCAGACATTCTACCGATTAATGTCGAGCATTGAGGGGAATGCATTCCTTATGCGTAATTTCAGCATTTTCGGGCTTTCCGCAAGGATTCCGCTTGTGGAGGCCTGGGCGTATGGTGATACCTTTGCGCAGCTTGTGCTAGATTATGACCTTCCGGAAGGTGACATAATAAGGATATTCCGACAGACCATTGATGTCCTGGAGCAGGTCAGAAGAGCAACAGACAATGAAGAGCTCAAGGACAAACTGAATCAGGCAATCCATCTGCTGGACAAGGATGTAGTCAGCGTGACATTCTGATTGAATATCCCATCGCCCCTGTCGGTTTATTTGCGTTGGGAGTAATTATTAACGTACTTCCCATTTCTTGACTTCCATCACCTTGGAAAGGCTGCTGCCCCTCTTTATCTCTTCCCGGACGCGCTCTTCTCTTTCCATGATGTCATTGGCCCTGTTCGCGACTTCCATTGCATCCTTCTGAGGGATAACCACCACGCCGCTCTCATCGCCGATTATCCAGTCGCCGGGATTAACGGTTTGCCCGCAGCATGAGATCTTGACATTTATTGCGCCGAGGCCTTTGGGTTCGCCGGCAGCTGGACGCCGGTACTTGGCGAATGCAGGGAACCCCATCTCAATGATGGAATCCACGTCCCTGATCGTTCCGTCAATGACAATGCCGGATATGCCTTTCACCTTGCAACTCCAGGACGCCAGCTCCCCCCATACCGCCATCTCCCCGCCGTGCACGTCTATGACCAGTACGTCGCCGGAATTTGCGTGCTCTATTGCTTCAACCACCTTCGCCCAGTCCCCATCCATTGTCCTTACAGTAACTGCCTGGCCAATCATTTTCATGTTCTTCGCCAGAAATGGGGTTAATCCAACCATCGAGCCATGTGTGTGCATCGCATCCGCTGCATTGGGCGCGGAAACGCGTGAAAGGGCCTTTCTGACTTCTTCCGGGCCGTATTTCTTGAAATTGGCAGTGGATATGGGCTTCATGTCCCGAATCGATTTAATGATGCTCTGAGTGGCTTTTGTCACATTCTTCGCTTTTGTGATGGCGCCTCCGATGATTACGAAGGACGCGCCTGCCTTTACTGCAAGTGGCGCGGTCTCGGAATTTATCCCGCCTGCAACGCCAACCGGAATGCTGACTGCGCCTGACACTTTTTTCAGTTCGGTCAGCGGGTTCCCGCCGACCATCTGCTGGTCTATGCTCACGTGAATGCATATCAGGTCAACGCCTAATTTCTCCACTTCCTTTGCACGCGCAATTTTATCCTGCACCTGCATCATGTCAATCATTATTTTTGAGCCATACTGGCGGGCTGATTTTACCGCCTCTCTGATGCAAGCATCCTCGGAAATTCCCATGATGCAGACAATGCTTGCTCCGGACTTGGTGGCCATTTCCACTTCCGTTCCACCCACATCCAGCGTCTTCATATCGGCGACAATTGGCTTTCCCGGGAAACGCTCCTTGAGCTGGCGTATGATGTTCATCCCCTCGCTCTTGATGAGAGGCGTGCCTGCCTCTATCCAGTCAATTCCACCTTCCACAGATTCCGCGGCTATCTGAAGAGCCCTATTGGAATCCAGCAGGTCTAAGGCAACTTGAGTGAACACTTTCTCCATATTATCACTACTGTAATGCGATTTGGACTGATAAATAACTATCGCTCAGATGTTAAAGGTGAAACTGATGTTGGTGGGGTCATTTTGCCTTGGAACCCAGCCTCTCACTTCTTTGAGCCTGATGCACTCATGAACCCTTTCGCCCAGCAACTTCGATATCCCGGGAACGTGGCCGTCGCCAACCACTGCAAGAACAGTTCCGAAATTATCCTCTATTTTCATCAGGTATTTGGCCATGTGCTCGTTCCTCTCATCAAGCAAAACCCGCTTGATGGTAGGCATGGATTTGCCAACCTCTTCCAGGTATTCTTCGCCATGTTCAGCGTATCTCTCCATCTCCCTTTCAACGGTCTTCTTGCGTATGAACGGGGTGGCGAATATCGCGCCTATCATTTTCACTCTTTCCTTGAATGTCAACTGGCTGTTGATGCGCATGATGACTTTGTTGATGTCCATGTCGATAAGGAACAGCTTTGCATTCAGAGTCTCAGCGGTTTTGTAGCCAGCAAGCATCTCATCCCCTGCCTCCACGCCAAAATCCTTTGCAATCCTCTCCTGGAATTTGGCCAGCATTCCCCTCTGCCTGGGAAGCTCCTCGCCCCTGTCCCTTGCCAGCAATACCGATAAACGGTTCCTGTCCAGCTCCAGCGCAACTGCAACGGGGGCTTTCTCGCTGATTATCTGGCGGACCTGTTCCGCGATGTCGAAAACATGGCCAACGCCTACAAGGATTATCATCGTGCGAGAAAATGACTATGGGTATAAAACCTTGAGTGCAAACAAGATAATCTAGATTATTGCTTGTTGGTATTGGCGATAAGGCAGAAAATAATAATACCACCATGGCTTGCTGGCAAATGAAAATATGAAATACGATATGGTTGCATTCGACCTGGATGGCGTTATCGTGACGGAGCGCAGTTCATGGGAATGGGTTCACAGGCATTTCGGAGCCGATAATTCGGAATCACTGGCTGCATTCTGCAACGGCGAGATTGACGACATGGAATTCATGCGCACGGACATCGCCAAATGGATGCGCATCAACCCTGGCGTCACATCTTCCCACATCAAAGAGATACTTATGGGTGCCAAACTCATAGAAGGTGCCAGAGAGGCCATCCAGTCAATCAAATCAACCGGGGCCCGGACCTGCATAGTGAGCGGGGGAATAGACCTTCTGGCAGATCATATCGGAGAGATTTGCGGGGTTGATCGCGTCATCTCAAACGGCTTAAGGACCGATGAACAGGGGAAGCTTATAGGGGACGGCATTCTTCGAGTGGAGTTGCGGGACAAGGCCAGCGCTTTGCTTTCCATTGCAAAGGATTTTGACATAGACCCTGCAAAATGCGCTGCCGTAGGCAACAGCTGGGTGGATGTTTCGATGTTCGAGGTTTGCGGATTGGGAATAGCTTTCAATCCCATTGATTCAAAAACAATAACTGAAGCCGATGTCGTCGTGGAATCCAATGATCTGCGGGACATTCTCCCTCATCTGGACTGAATATTTTTATCAGATTGAGACAGCTCATTGCTCAATGATAGAACACTTATTTTATTCCGTATTCCCCGCGCATCGGCACGAATGAAACGCCTCTTTGCTCGTCCATGGCCACTTTGCCATTCTTCTTCCTGGCTATTGCAAGATTTTGAGAGAAGCTAGTTCCCACGGGAATCACAGCGATGCCCGGGTCAGCTAATTGCTCAATCAATGGTTGCGGCACCTTGGGTGCGCTGCAGGCGGCCATTATCCGGTCAAACGGCGCATGGTCCAGAAGTCCGATGGAGCCGTCCGCGTGTATCACATCAATGCGATCATGTAGCCCAATCTGGGCGATGCTGGCCCTTGCACGTTTTGTGAGGCTTTCGATTATATCTATTGTGAATACATGGCCTTCTGACCCCACAAGGTAGGCAGCCAGGGATGCATGGTATCCTGAACCGCAGCCAACCTCCAGAACTATCATTCCTTTCCCGAGCTCAAGTATCTCCAGCATCATGGCGACCATATGTGGCGCGGATATAGTCTGGCCTTCCCCAATGTTGAGCGGAGTGTCTGAGTACGCGTACATTCGCATCTCTTCCGGAACGAAGACATGGCGAGGTATCGTTTCCATTGCCGCCCTGACGTTCTGGCTTTTTATGTAACCGGCTCTGACAAGCTTGGCCACCATATCCTTTCGAGCTTCATCGAACATCGATATGGAACCGTTTCCCAAGTTAATAATGTTATCTCTTGACAACTATCGTGAGAATATCTCCGTCGGAAAGCACATGCTCCAGCCCAACCATCTGGCCGGGGAATTTTGCGCTGTCACCCCACACTGTCGCGTACCGGAATTTCCTTCTGAAGTCCCTGTGAATTATCTCGCAAATCATGCCGACGGTCGAGCCTGACTTCACCACCATCGGCTCTTTCATGTCTGCTGGCTTTCCCTGAGGTTTCATATAGACGCTGATGAAATCCAGCGCGTTGTAAATCTCCTCTTTCAATTCGGCAATGCCTATCTCCTTGTCAGCGGAGATGGGTATGACCTTCCAGCTTTTCAGCTTCTTGCGGATCTTAACAACCTGGCTCTTGTCAATCATATCAATTTTATTGAGAACCAGGATGGCAGGGATGTAAACTCGGTTGCCGGACAGGAAATCTATCAACCTGTCCTCGGTAACATCCTCGCGGATTACCACATCGGCGTTGATGAAACCATATTCCCTGACTATATCCACGGCCATTTCTTCGTCCATGTGAGTGAGTTCAAGAGTATGGTGTATCTCAATGCCGCCCCTGTCCTTCTTGGAAAGGTTGATGTCAGGGGGTCGTCCATTCAACCTCACGCCCGAAGCATAAAGCTCCTTCTCAAGGACTTCCCAATGGATGTTATGGACATCAAGGAACAGAAGGACAAGGTCCAATGAACGGATGACTGAAAGTATCTCCCTGCCACGGCCCCTGCCAGTAGCTGCCCCTTTGACCATTCCCGGCATATCCAGAACCTGGATTCTGGCTCCCCTGTAGGCCATGACTCCGGGTATGACGTCCAGCGTCGTGAATTCGTAAGCAGCGATCTCACTCTTCGCCTCGGTGATCTTTGTGAGCAGAGTACTTTTACCAACGCTGGGAAATCCCACGAAACCCACTGTGGCGTTACCGGACTTCTTCACGGCATAGCTTGTGCCAGTGGCCCCGCCCGAGCTACGGCGCTTCTCCGCCTCGTCCCTCAATCGGGAAATCTTTGCCTTCAGCTTGCCGAGATGATGCTGGGTCGCCTTGTTCTTCTGGGTCTTGTCCATCTCATCCTGAATCTCTTTTATCTGCTCTTCGATTGTTGCCATAATTCGTTCTGGGCATAATCAAATGAGATTATATATTTTGTCTATTTGATTTATTCAGGCTATATCTTTTAAATCAACATATGCATGGGGAGTCGAATGTACCTCAGTTCATTCGGCAGGAAAGGCAAATTCGGCGGATTCAGCCGGGAAGCCAGACGTTTGATTGCAGCAGGTCTCATAGATAACATGGGATTTGCAATCAACGGATTTGTTCTGGTGCTTTACCTCAATGTCCTGGGTTATTCCTATGTTATTTTTGGACTTCTATCGCTGATTATGGAAGTAAGCCAGGTCAGCGTGCTATTGGCCAGCGGATACATCGCGGACAGATTCGGCCGTAAAAAGACAATATTGCTGGGATTCTCACTCGGAACACTCGGGATGATGCATTTCGCGTTCTTCAATTCCATGGGCGCATTCCTAATGGCATCCGTGTTGCTAGGGGCCAGCAGCGGTTTCACCGGTCCCGCGTTCAGCGCGCTACTTTCAGAGAAAACAACCCAGAAACGGCGAAAATACCTGTTCAGCCTGAATTCGATAGTCGCGAATTCTGGCTCCGGTGTAATAACACTTATCGGCGGCTTCATCCCGCTTTTCTTCATATCTAATTTTGGTTTTGCCAATGAGCTCGCCTACCGGATGATTTTCATCATGGTGTTCCTGATCAAATTCGCATCCATCGCATTGCTTCTCAGTGTCAGAACAGACAAGCCCAAGAAAGTCAAGCATGTAGAATCAAAAAAGGCATCCCGGGAGCACTGGATGTTGCTCCTTAAATTCGCGTTGCCATCGGCTTTCACCGGAATTGGCGCGGGAGTTCTAATTCCTTATTTTCCAATCTATTTCAAACTCAGATTTGAAATGGATATTGGCAGCATCGGAATCTTATTCGCAATGCTCTCTTTCATTATGGCATTGATGACTTTCTACCTGCCCAGGATGGCTGAGAGAAGAGGAACCGTCGCAATAACGACCGCATTTCACGCAATATCCATTCTCGCAATGTTCATCATGCCTTTCACACCCTGGCTTCTGTTAGTGATTGTTCTTTTCTTCGTTAGAGCTGCGCTAATGAATGTGCCGGGTCCGATTATGACATCATTCATGATGAGCCAGCTACCTCATTCCTTCCGCGCGACTGCGCAGAGTGTCACCGGATTCGCCTGGATGTTCACACACGCAATCGGCGTTTTCATTGGCGGTTTCCTATGGGATATGGGAAACCTGCTGCTACCTTTCATGATAGCCACCGCGCTGTACGTGGCTTCAACTGTGTTCTACTTCTTGTTCTTCTATCCGATTGATGACGCCGAGCACAAGCCTTCATTCTTCTGGCCGATAATCAGGCAGATAGCAAGAAAGTGAATTGCCAGGCATCACATGGTTGGCTTTCGTATGATTGCCCTCCAACCGCCCACCGTCAAGGTTAAATCAGCAGGTGGGTATGTGGGTTTCATGCCTTCCGTTCTCTGCATAGCGGGGTTGGACCCATCCGGATATTCAGGCCTCTCTGCCGATTTTCGGGCATTGCAATTCCTTGGCGTGCATTGCCTTCCGATAGCCAGCACTCTCACGGTTCAGAATTCAAAAGCATTCACTGAGCATCTGCCAGCGCCTGCGGAATTCATCGTGAGGCAACTTGACACGGTTCTCGAGTGCGAGACTCCGGGCGCAATAAAACTTGGCATGCTGGGCAGCCATGAACTCGCTAAAATACTTGCTGAATATCTTTCAGATATTCGAATTCCGATAATAACAGATCCGATATTCATGACAAGCACGGGTGCCAGTGTGATTGATGATGAAATCATGGATGCATACATCCACGATATATTTCCCGTATCCCATATGGTTACTCCAAATGCACCTGAAGCGGAAATACTCACTGGTCTGAAGGCAGATGACCCGGAAATGGCTGAGGACGTATGTAATATTATTATGGATAGCGGACCAGGGGCCGTCCTTTTAAAGGGCGGTCATTTCAAAGTTTCGATAGGCACAGACGTGTTCTGTGATTCATCTGGCTGCCAGATTATTCCTGGCAAACATATTGATGTGAAAGTCAGGGGCACAGGTTGCGCATACTCATCACTTATCGCGGGAAATTTATCAATCGGGATGGACACTCTTGATGCGGTTAGAAAAGCAAAGCTGGACATGACTCTTGCACTTTCACAGGCCAAAGTGGATGGCAGCCCATACTTGAGATTCCATACTCGGAGTGATGTATCTTCAGGTAAAATCACAAATTTTGGATTGAATAAGCACGAAAATTCGGGAGGTCCGGAATGAGAATTGCCATGTTCACGGATTCCTGGCTTCCAGGGCGTGATGGTTGCGTATCCAGCATTCTGAAGTTCAGGGAAGGCCTCGAGAGGAGAGGCCATGAGATTTTCATATTCGCACCGGAAGACCCGAGCGGCAAGGTAGTGGAGGATGAGCACACCTTCCTATTCAAAGCAAAAGAGTTCCCTCAGTATCCCCAGTACAGGATGGCATTGTCATTGTCTTCACGAAAGGACCGGTTATTGAAGGAAAATGACATCCAGATGATACACTCGCATGGCGTGGCGTTCATGGGTTTCAAGGCGATGATGTCCTCCAGGATACTTAAACTTCCCGTCTTGATGCACTTTCATACATGGGTCACCGAAGTAGCTCAGTATTACCCTTTCAACCTGGACCCTGAGTTCCTGAGTAATCTTGCATGGATGTACTTGAAACCGCTTTGCAGACGCAGCGACGGCGTTGCGGCACCGTCCAAAAGCGCAATCGAAGAGCTTGAAACAATGATACCTGGGATGGCATACACCGATTGGGTGTTTCCCGGCATTGATACAGAAGTTTTCAATCCGAATGTGAAGGGAGACGCAATTCGGGAGAAGCATGGGCTAACTGGCAAGGAAGTGATACTTCATGTTGGCAGAGTATCATCCGAGAAAAATCTTGAGCTTGTGATTGACTCAATGAAAATTCTTGAAAAATCAAGGCCGGACGCTAGATTGCTGGTGGTCGGAGAAGGACCTGCAAAACAGGATTATCAGAAGATGGTTCGGGAAAAAGGCCTAGAGAACCGGATAATATTTGCCGGATTCGTTGCCGATGAGCTGCTGCCTGAATATTATGCGGCATGCGATACTTTTGTTCTCGCCTCAAAATTCGAAACCCTCGGCATCGTGATGACCGAAGCATTGGCTACAGGGAAGCCTGTTGCTGGAGTTAACCATCGCGTTATTCCCCACGTGATTTCAAATGGTAAGAATGGGTACCTATTCGAAGATATGCCGGCAGATTGCGCCGAGAAGATAATCGCCTGCCTGGATGCCCCCCCGGAAATGGGAAAGAGAGCTGTGGAGAGCGTGTCGATGTTCGATAAGGAAAAATCCATTGACAAACTTGAGATTATTTACCGAAAAACCGAGGATGTTCATGAGGGGCGAATGAAGCAGCAGGGAATATCATATTCAAGGGTGACTTGAACCTGGCTTCTGTATGGTTAAAATATTTTATGAATAGATTCTGGAAATGAATATTTTAATGAGTTCATATTTTGGTAACTTTGATAACAGAATTTTAACATTTGTAAGAAAGCCTTATATACAAAAAAGCTCTATTATCTATTCATGATTGGAATGGGGAGAAAGCTTACTGACAAGGAGACCATGGTATTTTGCGCCCTCATCAAATACCCCATGAAGAATGACCGTGAGTTATCTGAGATCACCGGCATCAACCTTTCCACAGTAACCGCGATAAGGAGGCGCCTGGAATCTCAAACATTCTTTCATAAAATTCGCATACCTATGGTTCAATACATCGGTGCAGAGCTCTTGACAATCTCATATGGTGAATTGGACAATGCCTTGCCCAGGGAAAAGCGAAATGAGCTGTGTGATCGCTATGCCAGGGAGAACAGCAATGCATTCCTTTTCCTTTCTTCGGAAGATTTTGCAATTCAGTTCAGCATTTCAAGAAATTACACAGAGGTCAAGAAAGATGTTGACAACCTTCAGCATTTTTTGAGTAAGAACAGGATGCTCACTTCTAAACCATGGCATTATGTGATGTTTCCATTCGAGGTATCAAGCCTGATTAATTTTTTTGATTTCTCATACATAATGAGCCATCTCATCTGCAGCACCCCTTATAAAATTCCTGAAGTCGACCTGAAATATCGAAAGTTCGATGCTTACGATTTCTCAACCAAGGAGAAGGCAGCGTTTGAAGGCATCGTGAACAATCCTACGATGGCAGACAACTCAATTGCAAATCTTGTTGAAGTATCTCGCCAGACCCTTTCCAACATGAGGCAGAAATTCCACGATAATGGGCTGATTCATGAGGTCAACATACCAAACCTTTCAATATTGAAAGGGATACTTGTATTTTCACACATTCTGTTCAACCCAGATTGCATGCTGGAGGAAAGAAAAAATGGTGTTAAATTTGTGCTTGAATCCTCCCCAACCGTATTCCTTGTGAGCGGCAGTTTTGAATCTGCTCTGATGCACATCGTGTCTGATTATGAAGAATACAGCACATTGAAGAACAAGCTGATATCATACTACTCCAGCAAGAGGTTTCTGCGGGGGGATGGTAACATACACCTAATGTCCACCCTGGATCTGTGCATCCACAAACACTTCGATTTTTCAGGTATTTTGAAGAATTTGTTATAACTGGTTCATCCAAGT
>CALKWP010000114.1 GCA_938004075.1 uncultured Methanomassiliicoccales archaeon | reverse complement strand
TCGCTCGAATTCTTATTATCATATTAGAATCATTTTAGAATTCGACGAATTTTTTCATCCGACTCTTTACAATTGGTGTGCGAAGGATGAGAGAATAGAATCCGTGTGTCTCCGACAAACAGACTTTGCTTTCATATTGGTGCAAGTCGCTAGTTTGTCGGTTCGCTCGAATTCTTATTATCATATTAGAATCATTTTAGAATTCGACGAATTTTTTATTTTTTTGCTTTTTATTTAACTTCAGTCAAAATAAAAAACGCCGTCGACAGGATTTGAACCTGTGGCCTGCTGATTAACAGTCAGCCGCTCCACCAGGCTGAGCTACGACGGCATCAACTTCTTTTGATTCCTGGTCTTTCCATGTATTATTCAGATGTGGGATGGGGGTTGAACACACATCCGTATTTTAATGTTTCTGGAATTCATTCCCGCAATTATTAAACATTTGCACCCCGATGCCCCCCGCATGGACTACGGCCATGTATTCCGACGAATTTTTCATCTCAGCGGACCGGTGGTTCTGCTGTACTATGTCTCTCCGGATCCTTTCCTCTGGATATCCAAGAATGGTTGGGTATTGCTGGGTCTTACAGGGCTGCTAATCCTTGAAGTCATCAGGCTTTCCACGGGCCGGGTTTTCTTCGGCCTCAGGGATTACGAGGGCGGACAGATTTCCGCCTATGCCTGGGCCGGGATGGGGGTTGCCATCGCTCTCCTGCTTTTTCCGATGCCTTTTGTCATATGCGCGATTGTGGGCGTGAGCTGGGGGGACCCGCTGATAGGCGAGATGAGGAAGCGAAAGAGAATGAGATACTACCCATATGTGCCGCTTGCCGTGTATTTTCTTTTTGCCTCGGCATGCCTGATGCTGTTCTCTGACATGAAATTCATTCCCATATTCCTTCTGGCTTTTACAGGAAGCATGACCGCAGTCGCAATCGAGAAACCCAAATGGCCGATTGATGATGATTTTCTCATGATGATAGTTCCGCTTGTTGCGATGACGGCACTTTACGATTATCTGCATTTTGTGGGTTTGATAATATAATGTTCTAATATTTGATGCAATGTTTCGAATATGATGTAATGAAATTCGCTTTTCATCAATTATTGACTATGTAGAAAGATTTATAGGTAAGAAGGCAATATTGGTCATTAAGGTGAAAACATGGCTGTAGGTTTTGTACTGATTTCAACCGCACCGGCAAAGGAGCATGAAGTCTATAACGAACTCCTGAAAGTGAAGGAGATAGTGGAACTTCACCCCCTGTTCGGGGAATACGACCTCATCGCAAAGATCGAGGCAGACGACTTCAACGTCCTGGGCCAGGTAGTTGTCGATAAAGTTAGGTCGATACCGGGTGTAATTGATACGAAAACATTGACAGGCATGAAATTCTGAGGTGAATGGGATGGACGACGCATTATACATCTTCCTGCTGGTCTTCATGATGATATTCGGATTGGGACTTCTTATCGCGGGAATCTTCACGGTGTACTTCGGCAGCGGAAAAAGCCGGGGCATCGGAGCTGGATTGCTGGTCGGCGGCATAGTTCTTGCCCTGCTAGTCTTCCTGATGGACTACATGAACATGGTTATTCCGGCGGATATGTTCCTCTGGGAATCCGTGATATTCCCCGGGCTCATATTCCTGGGCGCCGCAGTGATAGGCGGCCTTGCAGCCATTGGGATGTTCCTGCTGGCAATAATGAAATCCTGAAGCGAATGGAATTGTCTGGCATCATTCAAATATTCATTTGATCAGACTGAGCCATGTGCATCATTTCTTCTTTGAAGCGTATGCCTTGGCAGCCATCACCAGGCCCAGATGGGTTCTCGACGGATTCTCAGGCCTTGATTTGAACTCAGGGTGGAACTGGGTGGCCACAAAGAACGGGTGCCCTTCCAATTCTGCCACTTCCATGCGGACGCCATCCTTGGACCGACCCGTGAACTTCATTCCGCGGGCTTCAATCTTGTCTATGTAATTGGGGTTGACTTCGTACCTGTGCCTGTGCCTCTCGGATATCTTCAATTTGCCGCCATAGAGTGCGCTGGTTTTGCAACCCTTGGCCAGATTCACATCATGGGCTCCCAGGCGCATGGTTCCGCCCATGTCTGTGACGCCCTCCTGTTCCGGGAGTATGTCTATCACCGGGTATTTGGTTCTGGGATTGAACTCTGAACTGTTGGCGCCCTTCCATCCAAGCACGTTCCTGCAGAATTCCGCAACAGAAAGCTGGAATCCGAGACACACGCCCAGGAGCGGAATCTTCTTCTCCCTGGCATATCTGATAGCGTTGATCTTTCCTTCCACTCCCCGGTCGCCGAAGCCCCCGGGAATCAAAACGCCGTCCACGCCCTTCAGCAATTTCTCATGGCCTGGTTTTTCAAGGTCCTCCCCCTCAAGCCATCTCAGTTTCACACGGACTCCGGCCTCAGCGGATGCATGATGGAACGCTTCAATGTGGCTGGCGTATGAATCTTTAAGCTCCGTGTACTTTCCCACAACCGCAATCTCGACCTCGCCCTTTGGAGTCATCAGGTTCTTCACAAAGGAATCCCATTTCTTCATGTTGCTCTTCGAAAGGTCCAGCTTCATCTTCCGGAGTAAATAATCTGTCAGACCCTGCTCGTCCAGAATGCTGGGTACCTGGTAGATGGATTCCGCGTCAGGCGCGCTTACCACTGCCTCAAGCGGGACGTCGCAGAACAGCGATATCTTCCGTTTTATGTCATAATCCAGAACCTTCTCGCCCCTGGCGACTATCACATGAGGTATTATTCCGATGGCCCTGAGCTCCTTCACGGAATGCTGGGTCGGCTTCGTCTTCTGCTCGCCCACGCTGCCCATTATGGGGACCAGGGTTGTGTGCACGAATATGCAATTCTCCTCTCCGCCAGATTCCCTGTAGAGCTGCCTCACAGCTTCCAGAAAAGGCATGGATTCGATGTCGCCCACGGTGCCGCCCAGTTCCACCAGGACTATATCGGCTTTCGATGCTTCTCCGACTTTCATTATCCTCTCTTTTATCTCATTTGTAATATGGGGAATTATCTGAACTGTCTTGCCAAGGTAATCGCCTCTCCGCTCCTTCTCGATGACTGCTTTGTAGACCTTACCTGTGGTTATGTTATGGTCGCTGCCAAGCTCGATGTCAAGGAACCTCTCGTAATTTCCCAGGTCTAGGTCGGCTTCGCCGCCGTCATTCAGAACATATACCTCTCCATGCTGGTACGGGTTCATTGTGCCGGCATCGCAATTCAGGTAGGGGTCTATTTTCACAGCCGTAACCTTAAGCCCGCGGCCTTTCAAAAGTCTCCCTATGGAAGATGCAGTTATTCCTTTTCCCAATCCCGACAGAACGCCGCCCGTGACAATTATGTATTTCATTGTACCACGGGCGTAGGCCATCGCCTTATTGGTTTTAAACTTTTCTTTAATGCCTTTCGATTAATTGTCATGAAGTGTTTTCGAGAGGAACTCCGGGTCGGAGGTGAGATTCACGCCCAGCCGCCTGAGGCCGGTCTCATCTCCCGGGGAAGGAATGTGGGTGAGATGAACCTCGCATCTCTTGAGTTCGCTCAATTTTTCCATTGCGTACTGGGCTGCCGGGTTGTGCGCCGCGCTTATGCTCAGCGCTACAAGCGCCTCGTTGAGGTCCAGGCTCATGGCTTTTTCCCCGAGAATCCTGGTTTCAAGGATGCCGATGGAAGTCAGTATGCTGGGGGATAGAATATGGATTTTATCCGGAATCTCCGCAAGTATTTTGATTGCATTCAGTATCATGCTGGATGACGCATGCATGAGCTGGGAGTTCTTTCCTGTGATTATCCTTCCGTCCCGCAATTCTATGGCTGCACCTGAGAACGGTATGCCATTTGCATCTGCGCTCTCACGAGCCTGGCACGCAGCCTCCCTTGCCGGCACTACGACTTTCCGTTCCTCGTACCGAACGCCAAGTTTCTCCATCAGGCTTTCAGAGAATGCGACAGTATTCTTGTTCACGAACCCTTTCATGTACTCGCATCTGTATCGGTATGCGCGGCGGATGACCTCCTGCCTCGCGGCTTCCTGGACGATTTCGTCATCAACTATCCCGTATCCGGCCATGTTCACGCCCATGTCGGTGGGCGATTTGTATGGGGATTCGCTTTCCATTATCTTCTCCAGAATGCTCTTCAGAACCGGGAAGACCTCCACATCTCGATTGTAATTCACAGTCTCCATGCCATATGCTTTGAGATGATACGGGTCAATCATGTTGAAGTCGCCAATGTCAGCAGTTGCAGCCTCATACGCCACATTGACCGGGTGATTCAACGGAATATTCCATATCGGAAATGTTTCGAACTTCGAATAGCTGGATTTCATGCCGTTCCGGTAATCATGATACATCTGGGAAAGGCAGGTCGCCAGTTTCCCGCTGCCCGGGCCCGGGGCAGTGACTATCACGAGCGGTTTTGTGGTGGGGATGTAGGCATTGGCGCCGTAGCCCTCGTCGCTGACAATCTGGTCCACATTGCTGGGGTATCCCTTTGTGTGAGTGTGAGTGTAAACGTTTATGTCCCGCCTTTCCAGCTTGTTCTTGAAAACATTCACTGCTGGCTGGTCCTGGAATCTTGTTATGACAACGCCAGTTATATCTATGCCCCATTCCCTAAGGTCGTCGATGAGCTTCATCGCATCGGCGTCGTAGGTGATTCCGAAATCCGCCCTGACCTTTCGCCGTTCTATGTCGCCAGCATAAATGCATATTATTATGTTGGCATTGTCCTTGAGTTTCTGAAGAAGCTGCATCTTGACGTTCGGGTCGAATCCCGGCAGCACTCTGGCAGCATGGTAATCGAAGATTATTTTTCCCCCGAATTCCAGGTACAGTTTTTTCTGGCCATCCCCGACCCTCTCCATGATTGCCTTTGTCTGTTCCTTCAGATACTTGTCATTGTCGAACCCTGTACCGGTTTTCATCCCATCACCTTGATTTTTTAATATCCGTGGCATTGCTATGGTGTTTTCGGGTGTCATGCGAACAGACATGGTAACCGTCCATTAAATATTGTTGATGTCAATTGTTGATTTCGTAACAAGTGTTTTATGGATAGTGGGCATTCAGTACGATAACAGGTGAACTTATGCGATCATCCAGCATCAGCGGATTTTACAAGATGGGCATCGAGGAGAGACTGAAGAAAGTGAAGGAGTTCGCGGAATTGTCCGACGAGGACATTGGCCTTCTCGGAAACACCGGCGCCCTGGACCCGGCCAAGGCAGACAGGATGGTCGAGAATGTTATTGGGACCATGCCAGTCACTCTGGGAATTGCGACCAACTTCCTGGTCAATGGCAAGGATGTCCTCGTTCCAATGGCGACCGAGGAGCCCTCCGTAATAGCAGCGGCATCGAACGCCGCGAAGATTGCGAGGGAATCCGGCGGATTCAAGGCAACATCATCTGAACCCATTATGATCGGCCAGATACAGCTCACCCATGTTCAGGACCCGGAGAAGGCAAAACGGGCCATCCAGGACAATAAAGAAGAGCTTCTAGCCCTTGCCAATTCCAAGGATCCGCTGCTGATCAAGCTGGGCGGGGGCGCCAGGGACCTGGAGGTAAGGATAATCGAGACCGGCGAGGGCACCATGCTGATATTGCATATTCTCGTGAATTGCCTGGATGCCATGGGCGCCAATGCAGTAAACACAATGGCGGAAGCCATATCTCCAAAAATTGAGGAGCTCACCGGCGGGAAGGTCTACCTGAGAATCCTCTCGAATCTTGCAATACACAGGCTTGCCAGAGCAGAGGCGATTTTTTCGAAGGAATCGCTCGGCGGCGAAGATGTTGTCAATGGTGTGCTTGAGGCATATGCCTTCGCTGCCGCTGACCCGTTCCGGGCTTCAACACATAACAAGGGCATCATGAACGGGATTGATGCGGTAGTGCTGGCAACCGGAAACGACTTCAGGGCAATCGAGGCCGGCGCGCACTCATACGCCGCCTGGAAGGCCGGCGGATACACCCCGCTCACTCATTATGAGAAGAACGAGAACGGCGACATCCTGGGCAAGATCGAGCTCCCGATGGCTGTCGGCCTAATCGGAGGGGCAACAGCCGTGCATCCCACTGCCAAGGCATGCGTCAAGATACTCGGCGTGAAGAGCGCCGCGGAACTTGGCCAGATAATCGCATCCGTGGGATTAGCCCAGAACCTCGCCGCCCTCAGGGCGCTTGCCACAGAAGGCATCCAGAGAGGCCACATGTCCCTTCATGCAAGAAACGTTGTGACAATGGCAGCTGACAAGTTGGGGATGAAAATAACAACCGAGATAATAGACAAGATAGTTCCTATATTAGTAAAGGAGAGAAAGGTCCGCATCGACAGGGCCGAGGAACTCCTGAGGGAGATAAAGTAGATGGACCTGGGCAAGGCAATCGACTTCGTGAAGGCGAATGGCAACGATTTCGATAAAGCCAGATTGAACCATATCCTTGGCAAGAAATTCGACAAGGTTCACGTTTTGAAAGGTTTCTCCCTCATCCAGAACCCGGATGGCGGTTTTCCCTATTGCGACAGAAAAGGATTTCCGAGCTGCCTGAGCAACACCGCAATGGCCATCCACAGCCTGCTTGAGATGGGCTTGCAGAATTCGGAGCCATTGACTCCTGCGATGGATTTTCTGGACCGGATGCGGAAGGATGATGGCACTTGGGAAGAGAACCCAAAAATACTGCCTCTGGACCCGCCGTTCTGGGACATGCCAGGTGACCGGAACACGACCATCTGGCTTACTGCGGATGTGGCTGATGTCATCTTGCGCAGCGGGCGCGCGGTTCCCCCCGAGACATTTGCGTTTCTGAAGTCCTGTCAGGGCGCGGATGGAAGGTTCGAGGGTTTCTATCACACGACCTGGATCGCGCTCTCCCTGTTCGGGAGAAATGGTCTGAAAGATGACGCCGTCCTATATCCATCCATTGCGTATCTTGAGAACCTGAACTTGGATGATTGGGACACTTCATGCATCGCCTGGTGCCTGGATTGCCTGAACAACGGCCTTGGCTCAGAAAGCTCGCCATTGCGGGATAAATTGATCTCCAGACTCTCAGAGACCCAGGAACCGGATGGCAGCTGGCCTTCCGATGGCGGCGACAGGATGAAATTGCGTGATGCTTTATCCGTGTTGGCATGCATATCTGATGGCGCCTATTTTAAGTGATTTTCTATCAGCCAAGACCATCACTATTATATACAGGAATTACTTTGCAGCGACAAC
The DNA here is from genome assembly GCA_938004075.1 of uncultured Methanomassiliicoccales archaeon. GTDB lineage: Archaea > Thermoplasmatota > Thermoplasmata > SG8-5 > SG8-5 > UBA147. Next base: position 10,791 of record CALKWP010000114.1, on the reverse strand, counting down.
CCAAGTGATAAAATGGGCGCTGACCCTTGATTTTAAGGGTAGCTGAAGCATAAATGGAAAAGTGATACACATGCAAAGCGAAGCAATGGGAAAGACATTGGCCATATTCATGGTCATGGCAATGATAGCTACAGGGATCGTATTACTCCCAGCAAGCACAGAAGCTACGGGAGCATACACTGTCACCGGACTAATCAAGGACGATGTGACAAACGCCAACGTGGGCGGCGTGAAGGTTACAATAACCAACGCTACGCTTTCCGTAAACAAGAACGTTACAAGCCTGAGCGATGGGACATTCGCGATATCTGTTGAGAACAGGGCCGACTATACTCTGACCTTTGAGAAGGTTGGATACAGGAACAAGGCAATGGATCTGCTCAACGCAACCTTCAACGAGACATCAAAGAAGGCAGATGTTGGAATTCAGCTTCTCGAGCCCCTTCCGACCGTCACCGGTACCTTGAAGGAACTCGGTACCAGCACCGTTATAAACGATGTTGAGGTGACAGTGAAGGACGGCAACACAGGCACAGTCATCGAACAGGTCATGACTGTGAACGGCGTTTTCTCTGTTCCAGTTGACACGAACGTTGTTGACGTATATTTCAAGAAGAATGGTTACTATGATAACAACATGGAAGACGTAGTTGTCGCCGCATACGGCGCAACAAACGTCGGCATTGTTTTCATCGAGAAGATTGTCCCGACCCCGACGGTAAAAGTCTGGGGCATTGTCTTCGAGGAAGGCACCACCATCACCCTCTCCGGAGCCATCGTCTCGATCTCCGCAGGTGATGACAAGTGGATAACCGCCGTGAGCGACGATGTGGGATACTTCGAAATGCTTGCGTACTCTGGAAACTTCCAGATCAAGGGCTCCCTGACCGGCTACAAGAGCACAATACCGGTCTGGTTCAACGTACCGGTGGACAAGTCCGTCAGGATGGACCTGAAACTGGAAAAGACACCCCCGGAGACTCAGATACTCGATGGTACAATATACGAACTTGATGGCGTGACACCAATTATGAACGCAGACATATACCTCCACAGCACGGATGGCAAATATGTCAACCACACCATGAGCGACGGAATGGGATACTATGAGATGTACTTCTACCCGCCGGGAACCGGAGTCTCATTTGTTCTCGAAGTCAAGAAGGATGGTTACTTCACGAACGCATCCGCAACAGGCATAACGGCAACCTCAACCCATGATGTGGAACTTACACCAATTAACAACGTCCACAAACTGAGCGGGTTCATATACGACAGCGAGAATGACAAGCCCCTGAAAGACGCAACTGTGACCATTTACAGTAAGAATTACCTCTATAATCAGGCAGCAGTCACCATCGCAAGCGGCTATTATGAATTCATGGTGCACAACAACTCCGCATTCTGGGTTGCAGTTGATGCAGAGGGTTACCAGTCCGTCGTCAAGAACGCTGACGCAATCGTCGCCAACAGATACCTGGAGGTCGGCTTGACCACTTCCGGCTCCGACTCAATCACAACCACATACACCTTTGCGAACTGGAACACAGTTCAGGTCACCAGGACCAACGTAATAACTGTTGACAATGTCTCTGCAAGGCTCTCGGCAGAAAGGAGATATGGCATGGGCCCGGTAGGCCTTTCCCTCAACGATGGCTCCCTGAGCGCTGGAGAGATCCAGGCATGGGCAGACAATCTGAAGGAAAAAGGCGCTGAGAAGAGGGACACAAAGCAATTCCTCACACTCAACAACACATTCTACAATCTCAATGCCACCACTTATGCAGTGACCATTGAAGGTGCTGACGGCTCTGTAGCTGCTGATGCCACCATATACATCAACAGCACTTACGAATACACTCTGGCCGCTGCCCTTCAGAACGCCAACTCCATGAAATTCACAATGGGCTTCAACGCCACTTACGACACACTCTATGTTGATTACATGAACAACATCGTTCTGCCAATGACCCCGGTCAAGTTCGAGATGACCTCAAATTCCACCGAGACCAACAAGGTAGAAGTTATTGGATACAACAACCCAATCACAATTAACCCCATGGTCCACGATGGCGAGATGGAGCAGATCACAATGACCATCCAGGCATCAATGAACGGAACCGCGAAGGCCAAAATCCTGAGCGGCGTTCACTATGTCATGAACAGCACCTACGACAACTACACAGTGATAGTTCCGAGGGGCCCGATTGCTGGAATGGACACCACAGTCACTTTCAGCGCAGAGGATTCCACAGACAAGATCGGCAACATCGATATGGCCAACTACACATGGACCCTTGGCGACGGAACAACCGCTTACGGAATGAAGGTTGAGCACAACTACACCAACGCAAGCGTCTCCGGACTTATCGCAGTGAAGCTGGTCATAACCGAGACCGGCGGCAACCAGACGAACAGGACAATCAACGTTTGGATTGACAGCCAGAACCCGGTAGCAGCAATCAGCGCTGTTGTCACAGACTCCGCGAACATTTCTTACGCGACCAACGTCCTAACAGTTGTTGAGGACTTCCAGATTTTCTTCAGCGGCGTCAAGTTCTCCGATGCAGAGGGCATGGGAACACAGACGATCGTCGGAGCTACATCTTATGATGACATAAAATCCGGAGACCGCAAGGGCCTTATCGAGAAGTGGTACTGGTCATGGGGCGAGGAGAACTCGTTCGATGAGACTGTCACAAAAGACGGCAGCAAGAACATCACCCATGTCTACAACACACCTGGTACTTACAGCTTGAACATGATCGCAACTGATGTGGTCGGTCGCGAGAGCGCTAATGCCACATGGACCGTGAAGGTTCTCGACAAGACCGCACCGATAGCTGACTTCAAGATCAGGAACGTGGACAAGGCAATAGTGACCGAGGCCATCGAGAACAAGACATTCTCATACAATGCCTCGACAACCACAGACAATTTCGATGAGCTGGCAAACATCTCGTTCGAGTGGAGTTTCAACGTGAAGGGCGTCTTCACAAACTACACTGGAATGACCGTGGATCACATATTCACAAAGGTCGGCATGTACAATGTCACCCTCAAGGCGACAGATGTAGCAGGCAACTCCGCGAACAAGACAATGCTGGTAAACGTCAACCTCGCATCCAGGCCGAACATCATCATGAAGCTCGGAACGATGAAATTCAGCTCAAGCCCCGGAACCGCCGGTAAGGCAATGACCGTATCCGTCAACATAACCAATGACGGAAGCGAGAATGCCACTGGCATCCAGACCAAGTTCTACATACGCAACGCTGACGGAACCGACAAGGAAATCGGAACTGCAACCACATCCTTCCTTGGCAAGGGCAACACAACGACCGTCTCCATCTCCTGGACCCCGAACAAGAAGGGCGAGTTCTCAATATGGGCCAACTCAACCTGCGCCGGCGAGCACAGCTCCCAGTGGTGGGACAACAAGATCGATGACTTCACCGTTCAGAAGGTGACCGTCGATGAAGCACCCTGGGTCATGCCCGTCATAATCGTGGTCATTGTGGTGATCATCATTGCAGTGTTCCTCGGAATGAGGTACTTCATGAAGAGCGGCACAAAGGACGACGAGTCCGGCGACAAGAGAAAGAAGCGCTAAACACAAGAATACGGCTGGCTTTCGGGCCAGCCGTTCCTTTTCAATTTTATTAATTTTGAACATCAGAAAGGTTTTTATATTCAGTCATTGATTATTAACAACTACGGTTTCAGAAGAGGAGATGTCGGATGGAAAAGAAAATTCACCTGCAGGTGGACAGAAAGGACGACAAGATAAGCCTTCGTGAGGTCATAGAGATGATCTCTGAAATCCAGGCGCAGAACCCCGACCGTGAGGTATTCTGGGACGGGGACGCGAATGCCATATGCAGCAGGAAGAGGGCTTCAAGCCTTTAGGTTCCAGGCATCCGTTCCGTATTTTGTTCCTATCAATTCTTCTATTTTCAATTGCTCGTATTCCGAGAATTCAGTTTTTTCGAATTCGACATCGAATGTCTTGCCAAAGCCATACAGAATGGCTTTCTTCACAGCATCAACTTCCGGCTCATGTCCCAATGCTTCCTCTATGGATGTGACATAATTCCGGGGTTCCAGGCCCCTTTCTCGAACCTTCCCCTCATCCATCTTGATTGTTCCAAGCAACATATCTGTGTTCTTTCTGAGAATGATCGTCCCATGCTGCAGCACGATTCCCCAGCGCCGCATCTGGGCGCTGCCGGATACCTTCCTGCCACTTATCAGAACGTCATTGACCGGTTTGAATGCCGATTCTATCCCCAATTCCCCCAATGCCAGGACAATGGCTCCGCATATCTTCTCCATTGCGCCATCCCTGCCCGATGGAACACAACCTTCACCAATCGCTAGCCCATATATCAAATGGAATTGATCGGTGTATATGGCGCTGCCCCCGGTTTCCCTCCGAACGATGCTGACATCGTTCTTCTTGCAGAACTCCATGTCAACCGACTCGCTCACCTTCTGAAAATAACCCAGGGACACGGTCGGCCTGTCCCTGCGATAGAAATGCAGGGTGTTGGGCACTAAATTCTTGGAGCGGGCGATTGCCATTGCCTCGTCAGCAGCCACTGTGAATGCTGGACTTGACAGGTCCGAATCCACGAAACGCCATTTCATGAGGGGGATAATGCATTGCCAGTATATCAAAGTAAATCAAGAAAGTAGCGTCATCTCACCCATCTCTTGACACATCTCCATCCCTTCACCAGCAACACCGGGATGAGAAACCATGCCAGTATGACAAGGAAGAATGCTTCGGTGTAACTTATCAAAAACATTAACGTTATGAAAACAAGCAGTATGACCACCAGGGCTGGAAGCGCCTTTCTTATGACTTTTGAGAGGAACAGACATGCTCGTGCCATGCCCCTGCATTCGCAACATAAGTATTAATATTAATCAAAAGCTTTAAAGAGAGGCAGCAATTATCCGCGGTTGCTCAGATTGAATGAGGTATTAGCATGAAAATAGAAATACTGGAAAGATCCGACAAGGAAGTGTACATTGAAATGGATGTCACGGACATGACCCTTCTTCACCCATTGGTGGAGGTCCTGATAAAGGACAAGAACGTTGATGTCGCAGAGTACAAGATTGGGCATCCAGAGCTTGACAAGCCAGTTCTGCATGTTCGCACCAAATCCGGAAAGCCGGAAGCGGCCATAAAGAAAGCCACCAAGCAGATAGTCGAAACCTTCACGGGCCTGAAGGAAGGCTTCGAGAAGGAATTCTGAGTTGCCCGATTTTTTCACGCTCATGTCATTAACGGAGTCTGCAGAGGCCGAGCGACTCATCGGCCTTGAGTGCTTTTTCACGCCACAGGATGGCATAGGCGGCAGGCTGCGAGCTGAGCCAGAAGATTTTGTTGTGGAGGAACTGTCAATCTTCCCGAAAGAGGACGTGGATGGCCTGAATACGGCTGCGTTAGTTCGAGCCAGGTACTGGGAAACAAATCGCCTGGTCAGGGAATTTGCCAGGAGGCTTCGCATCAGCAGGAAACGTGTCATGTTCGCAGGCACGAAGGACAAGAGGGCGGTGACAACCCAGCTTTTTGTTCTCGGAGCAAGGGTGGATGAGGTTAGGGCTGTTAACATACCTGATGTGGATTTCATCAGGCTCTACCCGACCAATGCCCAGATTGGAATGGGCGACTTACTGGGCAACAGTTTTGACATCCTGTTGAAGGATATGGAAGTGGATATACACACTGCTATGGAGACCTGCAACTCCGGAAAAGCTCAGCTCGATGAACTGGGCGGGTTCCCGAACTTCTTCGGGGTCCAGAGGTTCGGAGCCGTCAGACCCATCACCCATCTCATCGGAAAGCACATGACCAGAAAGGAACCAGAGAAGGCGGTAATGTCCTACCTGAGCCATCACAGCCCCTTCGAGCACCAGGAGACAATGGAAGCAAGAAAGAGGCTGGCAGAGACCGGGGACATTCCAGAGGCTCTGCACAATTTCCCGGATGACCTGATATTCGAGAAGGCAATTATGAATCACCTTGTTGTCCACCCGGATGATTACATCGGCGCTCTGGGCCAGCTTCCTCCAAATCTTCTCATGATGTTCATTCACGCATACCAATCATACCTGTTCAACAGGATGATAAGCGAGAGGATGAGGCGCGGCATCCCGCTCAACCGCCCGGTGGAGGGCGACCTGGTTCTGAAGATGGACAAAAATGGCTTGCCTGACCATGATACCTGGGTGAAAGCTGATTCACGCAACTTGCCCAGATTGACTGAGCTCACCGCGAAGGGAAAGGCCTTCGTGAGCGCCACACTCTACGGCATGGACTCGGAATTCGCTGGCGGGGAACAGGGCGAGATAGAGGCCATGATAATCGAGCAGGAAGGCGTTGATTCGCGCGATTTCATTCTTTCTGAATATGAAAAGCTGGGCTCCCACGGCACAAGGAGAGAGATTCTCGCTCCCTACAAGGATTTCGAGATTTCCGGAGCCGATGACGCCATCCGGTTCCGCTTCAGACTTGCCAAGGGCTGCTATGCCACCACTCTTCTGAGAGAATTCATGAAATCCCCCGAGCTAACCAAATATTAATAATGGACAAAGAGTACTGAGCTTCGATGTTCGAACTGAAGGACAGGGACGGGCTGGCAAGGATAGGCATTCTCAGCACCCCGCACGGGAGGATTGAGACGCCGACGCTTCTGCCCGTCATAAACCCGAACCAGATAACCATATCTCCGGCCGAGATGAAAAAGGAAGTCGGCATTCAAGCACTAATCACCAATTCCTACATCATCAAGAAAAGCGATAAGCTGAGGGAAATGGCCCTTGAGAAAGGCCTTCACCACCTTGTCGGTTTCGACGGCCCGATTATGACCGATTCAGGGACTTTCCAGTCACACATGTACGGTGAAGTGAAGCTCGAGCCTCTTGAGATAATTGAGTTCCAGAAAGCCATTGGTTCAGACATCGGAACCGTTCTTGACCTTTTTTCAGAACCAGAAGATGCCCGCGAGAAGGCTGAAACCGACCTTGCAGAGACAATAGCCAGAACCAGAATGTCCGCTGAGCACAAGGGAAAGATGCTGCTCGCCGGACCAATCCAGGGCGGCCGTTTTCCCGATCTGCGAGAACATGCCGCAAGGGAGATGTCCAAATTGGATTGCGACATTCACCCGATAGGCGGCGTCGTTCCCATGATGGAGAAGCAGATGTACTTCACCCTGGTGGATGCGGTGCTGAGCGCCAAGAGGTTCCTGGACCCTTCCAAACCGGTGCATCTTTTCGGTGCAGGCCATCCCATGCTGTTCCCCATCGCCGCATTGATGGGTTGCGACATGTTCGACTCATCCGCGTACGCGAAATTCGCCAGGGACGGCAGGATGATGTTCGCGGACGGCACCAGGTTCCTTGATGAGCTGAGAGAATTGCCCTGCCACTGCCGGGTATGCTCCAGCCACACGGCAGATGAGTTAAGGCAAAGTCCGGCCAGGGAGAAATTGCTGGCGCTGCACAATCTTCATGTCACCTTCTCGGAATTGAGGGTCGTCAAACAGGCCATCCACGAAGGCAGGATATGGGAACTGGCAGAGACCAGATGCCGCGCGCATCCGAATCTTCTGGACGGGCTTAAGTGCCTGAAGAAGCACAATGATTTCCTGGAGCGCCATGAACCGCTCTCAAGGACTCTGGCCTACCTTTACACATCTTCGGAATCATATCACAGGCCGACGGTAACCCGATTGAGGTCGCGCATTCTGGAAAGATACGAGCCGCCAGCAAGCCAGGTGGAGATAATGTTCCCGGAAGCGACACGCCCTTACGCCAGAACTTTCGCGGAGCCAATAAAAGCAGCGCTGGAAAGGACGGACGCCCATTTCTGGGCCGATTCCCTGTTCTGCCCGGTTCCGCTTGAGCTTGATGAGATGTACCCGATATCGCAATCTGTGATGCCTGATATAATCGATAATGATGTTTTGAGAGAGAAGCAGGAAGTCCTGGCTCATTTCAAAAATGCAGGCAAGTTCAAATCTGAAATTCGAAATTGGGCCGGCATGGAGGCGCTGGATGGCCTTCCGCCAAGGCAAGGTGGACTGGCCGACCCTAACATAGAGAGGGTGAAGGCCGTTTCCGACATTCAATTTGGAAAAGGGGCTGGCAAAGCTCTGCTCGACGGCAAGGTGGAGCTCGTGCTATCAAGAAACACGGACCGCATCAGGAACGTTCTGGTGCATGGCGTCCATATCCTGTCAATGAGAGCCGGCGACGGATTCTTCACACTGAAGATTGCCGGCGGGCAGATACTGAAGAATTCATTTTCTTCTCCCGGTTTGAGGGTGATTGTCAATACTGATTCAGCGGAGTTCAACCGCCAGGGCAGGAACGTGTTCTGTGGTTTCGTTCTGGATGCCGACCCCGGAATCGTTCCCGGTGATGAGGTCCTGGTTGTAGATGAGAAAGACGAGCTGTGCGCCATAGGCCAGGCAATGATGACCAGGACCGAGATGCTGGCATTCAGGAAGGGAATCGCCGTCAAAGTGCGTGAGGGTGCGAAAAACCCGGGCAAAGATATTTGATTGGTGCCGCGATTTCCCACCATGGTCGATGTGAAGGCCAAGCTGTGGCTGGAGAATGAAGGCGTTTTCATTTTAAGCTCAGGAAGGGCAGATATTCTCAGAAAAATTCAGGAGACTGGCTCTATTTCAGAGGCCGCCAAATCAATGAGCATGTCCTACAGCCATGCCTGGTCGCAACTCAGGGAGATGTCCAATGCCGCAGGCGGCAATCTGGTCGAGACCAGCAGGGGCGGGAAAATGGGCGGCAGCACCCATCTCACAAAGCTTGGAAAGGAAATTCTGAAAATATTTGACGAAGAAATGGAAAAGATGGACAGGCACCTGGCCGAGAGAAACGGCTGATGCCTGCCCATTCATGTTCAGTATTCGACCCATATCCTGACGAGGTTCTTCACCCTGTATGAGCCGGAAAGGTTCACGAAATAGGTCTTCTGGCCGTCCTCGACAAGGTATCCGTTCTGAACTTCGGTGTAATTTACAGATTTCGAATAACCGTCAACGCCCTCGAATGTGAATGTGGCATTCTCCAGGCCTGTGAAGCTCGCAAGCGCGAAGACATCCGCCATTTTCATGGCCTGGGTATCCTGGCCGCTTATCGAGACGGTTACCTCATCAAGAGCGGCAGATATCCCTGCCCATGTCAGTTCAGAATTGTCCCTCATGCTGCCGCCGACCTTGATGATCATAAGGGGTCCAAGCGGAACGTCGTCGATGCTGGCGACATTCTTCACCTTGAATGAGCTGGGAAGGTTCGGGAAGAAGGTCATCATGTCATCTTCCATCAGAATGCCTGACTGCAGGTCCATCCAGGAGACATTCTTCGTCCAGCCGTCATCGGCCGTTATCCTGAACAGGGTCTTGTTCTGATCGTCGCTCTCCAGGTCAGCAAATGCGGTTGAATTCATTATAGCGCTCAGGGAAACTCCTGTGTTGGCTCCTATTGTCCTGGTGCCGAATTCATCTTCCAGTTGTTCCCAGGTGAAATCTGTCCCGTTGAAGTTCATGGTCTCCGGGTCATCCTCTCCGCCGAGGAACACGAACGCGGCGAGCACCACAATCACCATAACTACTGTTGCTATTATTGCCATCAATATTTTATTCATCTCAGTCACCTAACCGTCAGTTGGTTATTCTCAAATGAGAATATCGGATGGGATATAAATGTAGCGGTATCAACGCGTGCCTTCCAGGCTCTTCTGGGCAACAGTAACGCATGCAAGATAATCATCGATGGTGTTTCTGAGGCTCAAAACATCATCTGCTTTTGCCACAACATGAATTATTTTCCCCTCAACCCTTGTCTCCAGGTATCCGGCATTGTCCAGCTCCAGGGCTTTTGCTATGTTCCGCGCGGTTGTCTCGTCAGGGAATTCAAGTGTCAGAGTGCAGGTGGATTTCATGGGTCGGGAATAGGAATCAATCTTTTAAAGGTCACGCAATACAAAACTTATATATGCCATCGCTTATTTCAGGGGAATGAACGAGGGGGAGCCATGTTCAAAGCTAAGATAAGACCCGAAGTGCTCAAAGAAGTGGTTGATGTTGTGTCAACCACAGTGGACGAGACCAAGATAACCGCGACCAAGACCGGCATCAGCATAAAGGCTGTCGACCCGGCTCACGTGGCCATGATAGACCTCACCCTGGGTAAGGGCGGTTTCGAGGAATACAAGGCTGACGATGTTTCGCTTGGCGTGGATATGGACAAGATTAAGGAAGTTCTCAGGCTGGCAAAGCCAGGCGACATGATTTACATGGAGCATGATGAAGAGAGGAACCGCCTTGTCTTCAAGGTCGGCAACATCACCAGGAAGATGAGCCTGGTCGATACGACCGGAATGTCCGAGCCAAAGGTCCCGAACCTCAACCTGCCTGTTAAAATCGTTGTGAAGACTGACGAGATACGCCAGGGAATTCGCGCCAGCGAGAGCGTCTCTGACCACATCGCGCTGGTTGCCAACTCGGAAGGTTTCGAGATGGTCTCCGAGGGCGATACCGACTCAGTCAATCTGAAGCTTGGCAAGGACCTGCTTGAAGAGATTAAGTGCAAGGAGGAGACAAGAAGCCTGTTCCCCCTGGACTACTTCTCCAGCATATTCAAGACCATCAGCACTGCCAGCATCGTCACGATGCACATGGGCAGCGACTACCCAGTAAAGCTGGAATTCTCCATCGCCAACGAGAAGGGCGAGGTCGTCTACCTTCTGGC
>CALKWP010000113.1 GCA_938004075.1 uncultured Methanomassiliicoccales archaeon | reverse complement strand
CCGGTGGCTGCGAATACCGCATATGACAATATGGTCATCCAACCGGACATTACAATGGATAGTGATGGAAACATGCACATGGTTTACAGCCAGCTGATAAAATATTATGTCTCGATCGGCAACGCGCAAGTCCCCAAATGGCAGGCCGAGGTTTTCTATAAAAATAATGTGGGCCTGAGCGGTCACGGAAACAGGTGGAATGCTCCGATTCAAATAAGCGATTCGGATGCGGATTCATCATGGCCTCAAGTCAGCGTTGATTCATCTACCGGGATTGTCTATGTTTCATGGATCGAGGAAGCGAGGAACAATAACAAATTCTGGTACGCAGGAAGCTCGGACAATGGCATCTCTTTCACTCCTCAGAGATATGGCGCTGCCGCGCCCTGGCCCGTTGCCCCTAACCAGAACATGGTCGCAAACGAGGGGATATTGAGTTTCACATGGGCACCGTTCAAAACCCTGGAATTGACCGCAGACATTGATGGCGACATGATCCCGGACAATGACGATACTCAGCCCGGGGTCTACAACACGGACAATTTCGCAATCGAATTGGAGCCGGATGTCGTCGCAACTGACAACGACCTCGGTGTGACGGTTGCCATAGATTACGGTGGCGAGGACTACACGTTCCCGGAAGTTACCTCAACCACCGGCAATTTCGCAGTTTCCACTGGTGATTATATCGAGATTAACCTGGAAACGGATGCGGACTTTTCCGCCATAATCAAGATGCAGTATACCTATGTGCCCCCGACGCTCACCGCGGACTACCTGAGGCTGTACCGCCAAGTTGGAGATGGCTGGATCGTGGTCACGGATTGGGAGCTGGGCGAATTCACGGGAATAAGCACTGAGCATGGTTTCGTATGGGCTTATGTGAAGCATTTCAGCACGTTCACGATGGCGGATGCCAGCCAGGTAGATGGGGATAAGGACGGACTAACGGATTTGACGGAGGACACTGAGCAGAGTTCAACAACCCAATTTACACTATCAACAGGAAATTTCTATCGTACACATGTGAACACACTACCAGATTCATCGACTCCAATTTTCCCAATTGATGCAATTTTCATCACGAATGTGGTAGAACTGCAAAACATGGCCAATAATCTGAACGGTTATTATGTTCTTTTGAATGACATCAATGCTCGTGAAACGACTGCCTGGAACGGTGGTGCAGGATTCGTTCCGATAGGTGACAATGTTGCAGGTCCATTCACAGGTACATTTGACGGACAGAATCATGTAATAAAAGAGTTATACATAAATAGGCCAGGAATCGATGATGTAGGTTTATTCGGAATTGCTGGTAATGCACAGATAAAAAATGTTGGCCTTGTCGGAGGTTCAATAAGTGGAAAATACGATGTTGGGGGATTAATCGGATCCAATAATTATGCAACAGTAAACAATTGTTTTTCCACAATAGACGTTACAGGAGCCGACTTTGTTGGCGGGTTGATAGGGATTTCACTCGACGGTCCAGTCACTTATTGCTTTGCAACTGGAGACGTTGCCTGTTCCGGTTCCACCAGCGGCGGTTTGATTGGGTTCAACTATGTTAATACAGTTACAAATTGCTTTGCAGCTGCGGTAGTATCTAACTGGGGGGGTGGAGGACTTATTGGATGGAATGAGGGCTCGGTGTTCGGCTCTTATTATGATTTCGAAATATCTGAGGGTTCAAATAACGGTATTGGTGTGCCAAAAACCACTTCTGAAATGAAACAACAGACAACTTTTGTTGGATGGGATTTCAATAACATATGGTGGATGTTGGACGGAATTACATACCCACGTTTCCAGGGGTTATATGATGATTTATCAACTTCATACCTCATATTCAATGTTGAGCCATATAACACATATCTGGCAACAATCGGTTATCTTGAAATTTCATCAACTTCAACGAATCCTATAGATAATTTGGAGTTGGACATCGGAAACGACGGAGCAATCGACTGGAGAGCGCCCACAGACTTCGACGGAACTCTGAGATTCGGAACCATCAGACACGCCATAAGCGATTACCTGTTCAAGAACTACCTCAACACGGATGCGAAACTGGCGGAGATACCCCTCAAGTTTTCATCATCCACGATGGGCGAGATTTTCATCAGCAATGCCAAAATAATCATAGAAGACATCACCACCGATAACGGCATGATCGACACGAACGGGGATGGATTAGCTGACGGATGGTTCGACCTGAACGGCAATTTCATTTACGAGAGAGCGGGAAGCGACGGAATTCTCGGCGGCGAAGATGACGAAATCCCAGGTTCGCTGGCCTACAATCTCGACCCCAGAGAAATCAACGTAATCGGTTCCAGCGGCAGAGTTCCCTGGAATGAATTCCAGGAAGGCATCAACCAGGTCAACGGCAATCTTGCTCTTGTAAGCCAGGACATTGCGTTCACGACCCTCGGCCACACAATGATGGTTGAGAGAACGTACAACTCTCTGAACTCCGGCAACAATGGACCATTCGGCTATGGCTGGGACTTCAATTATGGCGAGAGGCTAGGATTCATCCCGTATTTCGTGGAATATATCTCGGGAGACGGAAGTTCCTGCCTGTTCGAGGATCTGGAAGACGGCACTTACGCCACTCCGCAAGGATATAACACTGACCTGATATTCAGCGAGGGAGTTTACAAGCTCAGGTTCACTGACGGCACGGTGAAATATTTCAGCAGCACTGGGCGCCTGGAACAGATACAGGACAAGAACGGAAACCTGCTATCAATGACATATGACATCGACGGAAACCTGGTAAGGGTTCAGGACGGCACCGGGCTGTATCTTGATTTCACCTATTCGGATGGTCTGATAACGTCGGTCACCGACCCAATTGCCAGAACCAATACTTACACTTATCAGGACAGCAAACTCGTGACCCGAACCGATGCCATGGACAACACATACCATTACGAGTATGACCCGACTCTCGGGAAGGTTTCTACCATAATCAACCCCCTGGGCATGTACAAGGAATATCAGTATACTAGCGAATTCCCGCACAAAGCGACCAGGTGCACCGTGGGCGAGTATGATTTCGGTTCAGCAACTAAAACGCCGGATTTCATCGAATATGACGCTGTATACACATATCCCAGCCACACCCTCGCGTACCATGGGGCAATCTCTGATGAAAATGAAAACAAGAAAGGTATGATATTCGACAAGCACGGCGTGGCCATCGAAGTTGAAAACCCGGACGGCTCAAAACTAACCAAAGAATATGATACAAAATTAAATCCAATCAAGGAAATCGATGGAAAGGGAGGCGTGTGGAATAACAAGTTCGACCCGCTGGGCAACCAAATAGAGCAGAAAGACCCTACTGGCCACGCATCAACGACCCAATTCGTCAACAAAGTCACGCCGGACAAGTACATCTCTCTGCCCACCAAGACAGTGAACAATAACGGAGCAGAGACCACTTATACATATGACGAGAATGACAATCCTACAGCAATGACCGACGCAGAGAGCAACACCGCGGAATTTGAATTTTCATCCGAAGATCGGAAGAGCGTCGTGTAGGGAAAGAGTGTATATCTCGGTGGTCGCCG